>JBBRDH010000217.1:0-6575 GCA_038204125.1 Mycobacteriales bacterium | reverse complement strand
ATTCCGTGGGTCGGACGGCGTGGTCGGCAGCAAGCTGGGATAGGCTCGCCGAGCACTGCGCGGGCGGGCCGACCGACGCCGCCGGCGATCGACAGACGTTCGAATCGTTGCAAGCTGGGGGACCGTGAGCGGCGCGGGACTTGAACTCTTCGTGACCGTCGCGATCATCACCTACCGACGGCCCGACGATCTGGCTGCAGCCATCCCAGCGGTGCTGGCGCAGATCCACGGGCTGACCGGGCCCGCCGAGTTGTTGATCATCGACAACGATCCCGACGCCGGCGCCCGGAGGACCGTCGCCGGCTACCCCTGTGTGCGGTATTCCCACGAACCGGCACCCGGCATTGCGGCGGCCCGCAACCGGGCACTTGACGAGGCGGCCGATTCCGATCTGCTGGTCTTCATCGACGACGACGAGCGGCCGGAACCGGGCTGGCTCGAGGCTTTGCTGCGAACTTATCGGGTCGATCGGCCGGTGGCGGTGGTCGGACCGGTGCGGTCCCGTTTCGAGATCACCCCCGACCCGTGGCTGGTGGCGGGCGGCTTCTTCGACCGTCGCCAACTGGCCACCGGGACCGAGGTCACCGTCGCGGCGACCAACAATCTGCTGCTGGACGTCAGGGCGCTGCGTGGTCTCGGGATCCGTTTCGAGGTCCGGCTCGGGCTGGTCGGCGGCTCGGACAATCTGTTCACCCGTCAGCTCAGCCGGGCCGGCGCCCGGATCCTCTGGTGTGCGGAGGCAGCAGTGGTGGATGTCGTCCCCCGCGGCCGGCTGACCCGGAGCTGGGTATTGCGGCGGTCGTTCCGGATGGGTAACGGCACGTCTCTGGTTGAGGTGGAACTCGCCCGCACGGCCGGCGAGCGGCTGGCCGCCCGGGCCCGGCAGGTCCTGCTGGGAGCGTCGCGTCTGGCGGTCGGCTGCGGCCGGTTCGCCGCCGGGACGCTTGCGCGATCCATCGGCCTGCGGGCCGGTGGCGCCCGCAACATTGCGCGGGGCCTCGGTTTGGTCACGGGGGCCTTCGGTCATGCTTATGCGGAGTATCGGCGGCCGGTTCCGTGATCGCGACCGGACCCCCACCCCCTGCATCCAAAGCCCGGCCGGACAACTGGTCTTCCGAAGGAGAACGAAGATGTCGGATGAGACGGCGACCGTCGGCGGCAGACCGACGCCGTCCCGGCCGTCCGCCTCCCGCCCGTACGCAGTGGGCCTGCAGGCTTATCGGCTGTACCGGCTGTACAGCGCGCCGGAACGGGTGCGGATGCGCAATACCGTCCGCCGATGGATCCGGCAGTGCCCGCCGGGCGCCGTCATCCTCGAGGTCGGCGGGGGCACCTCGATTCTGCGGTCGGTGATCCAGCGGGAGGTGCCGGGGGCCCGTTACATCAGTGGGGACATCTCTCCGACGAATTCGTCCGACGTGGCGTTGGACGCCCTCGCTCTCCCGATCAGGGCTGGGAGCATCCAGGCGGTGCTGGCGCTGGAGGTACTGGAGCACATTCCCACCCCGACGCGAATGCTCACCGAGGCCAGCAGGGTGCTGGCACCCGGTGGGCTATTGGTGCTGACCACCCCTTTCATGTACGGGGTGCATGATTACCGCGACTACTTCCGTTACACGCCAAGAGGTCTGGCCGAGCTCCTCTCCGGCACCGGGCTGAAAATCGAAGATGTGGTGCTCCGCGGCGGCACCTTCGTCACCATGGCCGGGCTGATGCGCAACCTGATTCGGGATTCCATCGTCGGTGATCCGCAGGGCTGGCGCGCGCATGGCCGGCGGAAGAAACTGCTGTGGGCGCTCGCCACGATTGTGATGGTGCCCTGGGTGCCGGTGATGTGGGTCGCCCTTGGGCTCGACCGGTTGATCGACCGAAACTCGAGGAGCCCGTCGGGATACTTCTTCCTGTGCCGAAAGACTGCGAACGAACCGCGGAACAATGACAAACCGCCTGACGACAGGGTCGTTACCGTTAGAAGACAACCGGAATGATCAAGGTTGGGCAACGGCTCGGATGGTGTCGGCGCGAGCCCCGATTGCCGATTGCTCACTGTAGTCGCTCAACCGGGTTGCAGAGGCTTCGACACGGCGCCTTGAGGATGTCAGCAAAGTAGTCGCTGCGTGGATTTTTGTTCCACGATGGATGATCGAATAGCTGACAACGCATCGTTTGAGTGAACGTTGAATCGGACTTTAGGGTTTCGATGCGCGTAACCTCACCACGTGTTACCGTCGTGGTACTCCAATCGGAGGCTGCAAGACACAGGTGGGCTGTCGGGGATCACCTTGGTATATGAGCAGCGTCATCGCTTATCGCCTCGAAGGGGGCTCGATCCCTGATGTTGGTCATTGCAGCGTGCCTGCGCCGGCCGGCCCACCCGATTCTGGTGGTCGGCGTCATCGTCGCCCAGTTGCTGGTTGCAGCCGCAGCCGCCTCGGCGTCGGAGGTGCCAAACCAGAGCCCGACCGGAGCGACGGTGGCCAGAGCGGGTAACACCATTGCCGGTGTGCCGCTGGGGTTCGCCATCTGGCTCGCCGGCGGTCTCATGCTGCTGGCCGCCGGATTGGTTCAGGTCCGCCGTTCGGCTCTGATCCCGGTGTCGGCGGCAGATTCGCCTGCCATCGGCCAGTTATCGCCGGCGGTTCTGTCTCCGGGTGCAACCGCGTCGGCTGCGCAGCCGGCACGCCCGGTCGGCGACGACGGATTTGCCTCGCCGTCGGATTTCGGTGTCATGACGGCCCCTTCCGGCAGGTCCAACTGATGCAGCTGTTTCCTTTCCCTGCATCAATCGACCAGTTCGAAGCAGCCCGTTCCATCACCAAGCCCCGGCACGACCCACGATTTTCCCCGCGGTGGGCCGTTCTGACTGCGGTGCTGGCTATCTCACTGACGGCCTGTTCGACAACTACGACTGCGGCCGGCTCAACCGGTGCCGGCACCACGGCCGGCAGCACCACGACCGGCGGCACCACGACCAGCAGCACCACCTCCGCCAGCACGACGGCTTCCGGCTTCGCCGGCGGCTCGGCGACAACAGACAGTCCGGGTAATTCTTCGGCGGTGAGCACCTCGCCGACCGTCACCCAGTCGCAGCCGGCGAAGACCCCGGTGCCGGCCGGGACGGCGGGCAACATCGATCAGACAGTGGCCTCCTCGAGCCAGAGCACTGCTACCACCGCGCCGTTGTCCGCAACGGCCCAGTTCGACCAGAAGGTGTCGGTGCGGATCGCCGGTCACCAGGTGGTGAACGCGATCGCACGCGGACCCGGCGAGACGTCCGGCCCAGCGGTCGCGCTCACGTTCGAAATTCATAACGGTTCGGCGAAGTCGATCGATCTGGGCAATGTCGAGGTCAACGTCGCAGATGCGGCACGCACCCCGTACACGCCGGTTTTCAGCAGTGACCTGAACAAGCCATTCGGCGGAAAAGTGTCCGCCGGGCAACGAATGTCGGGCACGTACGTCTTTTCTCGGCCGGCCGGCATGAAAGACCCCATAACCGTAGACATCCATTACGCCGCAGCGGCTCCCGCCGTCGTGTTCGTCGGAAGCAGCCAGTGATGCAGGAGAAGTCGATGAGAGACACCCGTTCCCCGAAACGCCGATGGGGCTCGTTGGCGACCACCGTCGCCCTCGTGGCCGCCGGCTTGGTCGCGACGGTCGCCGCGGCCACCCCCGCGGCCGCGGACCTCAGCCCGATCGCGCCCCGGTCATCGACCGTCCCGACCGCTGACGCGCTGCCGACCACCCAGGTGGACGGTGTGGTGTGGTCGCAGGCCATCACCGGCACCGGAGCCAACGCCCTGGTCTGGGCTGGTGGGAAGTTCACCAACGCCCGCCCGGCCGGTGCAGCCGCCGGTACCGCCCTGACCGCCCGGTCGAACCTGTTGGCCTACAACCTGGCCACCGGGAATCTGGTCACCACGTTCGCCGTCAATCCGACCTTGAACGGCACGGTGCAGGTGGTCGCCGCCTCACCCGACGGCACCCGCATCTACGTCGGCGGTGACTTCACCATTGCCAACGGCGTGACGCACAACCGTCTGGTCGCCTTCAACGCGAGCACCGGGGCGCTCATCCCCGGCTTCAACGTCAATCTGGGCGGTCAGGTCAAGGCGATCGCCGCGACCAACACCACCGTTTACGTCGGCGGCCCGTTCAGCTCGGCAAATGGTGTGGCGCGCTTGAGGTTGGCCGCCTTCAACGCCTCCAACGGCGGACTGACCGGCTGGGCCCCGACCGCTGACTACAACGTCACGGCGATGGTCCTGACGCCGGGCGCTTCCCCCAAATTGATCGTCGGCGGAGCGTTCGCCAACGTGAACGGGTCACCTGCCTACGGGTTGGCCGCTATTGACACGGCCGGCGCATTGCAGCCATGGGCGGCGAATGCCCTCGTCCAGGACGCGGGCACCAAGGCCGGGATCACCAGCCTGACGACCGACGGCACGTCAATCTTCGGCACCGGTTATGTCTTCGGGCCCGGCGGCAACCTGGAGGGCACGTTCAGCGCCGACCCGGCCACCGGAACCGTCAACTGGATCGAGGACTGCCACGGCGACACCTACAGCAGCTACCCCACCGGCACCGTCGTCTACACCGTGAGCCATGCCCACTACTGCGGGAACGTCGGCGGCTTTCCGCAGTCGACTCCGTGGGGCACCAATATGCGGCACGCGCTGGCATTCACCAACGCGGTCACCGGGACCATCGGTCATGATCCGCTCGGCTACCACGACTGGTTCGGCAATCCCAGCCCGTCGCTGATCAACTGGTTCCCGGATTTCACCACCGGAACGTTCACCGGTCAGAATCAGGCCGGTTGGAGTGTCACCGGCAACGGTCAGTACGTCGTCATCGGCGGTGAGTTCCCGACGGTCAACGGCGCTCCCGCGCAGGGCCTGACGCGCTTCGCGCTACGTACCATTGCGCCCGGCAAATCCGGCCCGATGGCCACCGGTGCGCATTCCACCCCGACGCTGGTCTCATTGGCCGCCGGCACGGTGCGGGTCGCATTTCCGTCGAATTGGGACCGCGACGACAAAACCCTCACCTACAAGGTGACCCGCGATCGCGGCGCCATTCCGGTCTACACCACGACCGGCGATTCCACTTTCTGGAACCGTCCACCGCTGGGCTTCGTCGATACCGGCCTGGCACCCGGTAGCACCCACCTCTACCGGCTGTTCGTGTCGGACCCGGACGGCAACACGGTCTCGGACAACAACGTCAGCATCACCCTGCCCGCCGCGTCGACCACCAGTGCGTTCGTCAACGACGTCAAAGCCGCAGGCGCTAGCCACTACTGGCGTCTCGGCGAGCCCAGCGGGACCTCGATCTACGACTGGGCCGGGTTCGACGACGCGGCCACCAGCGTGGTCGGCGTGGTCGGCCGCGGAGTCGCCGGCGCCATCAACGGTGATGCGGACACCGCGTCCAATTTCGATGGCACGAGCTATGCGGTGAATTCGGCGCCGGTGACCGGCCCGAATGTGTTCACCGAATCCGCGTGGTTCAAGACCAACACCGTGACCGGCGGCAAGATCATCGGCTTCGGTAACAACAACGTCGGCAACAGCACCAGTTACGACCGGCACATTTATATGGACAACAGCGGTTTTGTCTACTTCGGCGTCTACAACAACGGCAGTTTCACCATCAAGAGCACCGGGGCCCTGAACGACGGCCAATGGCACCAGGTGGTCGGCACCCTTTCGCCGACCGGGATGACGTTCTTCATCGACGGCAAGCGGGTCGGCACCAACGCCGGCACCACTGTCGGCCAGGCCTACCCCGGTTACTGGCGGATGGGCGGCGACAGCTCCTGGGCCGGCGGCAACTACTTCAACGGCGCCATCGACGAAGCCGCCATCTACCCGACGGCACTGAGCCTGGCGCAGGTCCAGCAGCAGTTCGTCGACAG
Source organism: Mycobacteriales bacterium (assembly GCA_038204125.1). GTDB lineage: Bacteria > Actinomycetota > Actinomycetes > Mycobacteriales > Nakamurellaceae > Nakamurella. The sequence continues at coordinate 655 of JBBRDH010000217.1, read as the reverse complement.
CGGCCGGACCTTCCCCGGCATCACCCCGCCGGGTGACAACTATGGCAAGGCCGTCTACGGAGACAATCCGGCGCTCTACTACCGGCTGGACGAGACCGGAGGGACGGTCGTGAGCGACGCCTCCGGCAACCAGAACGACGGCGCCTCCTTCGGCAACGTCGTCGAGGGCGTGGCCAGTCCGGTCAGCGGAGCCACCGGCACGGCCGACTCGTTCGACGGGGTCGCCGGGACCGGGATCGGTTCCAACGCAACCGTTACTGCGCCGTCGGTGTACTCCGAGGAATTGTGGTTCAAGACCACGACGGCGGCCGGCGGGAAACTGATCGGCTTCGGCAACAACCAGAGTGGCAACAGCACCAACTATGACCGGCACGTGTACATGCTGACGACGGGTCAACTCGTCTTCGGCACCTACACCGGTCAACTGAATCTCGCGACTTCGACCGCTGCCTACAACGACGGCACCTGGCATCACCTCGTGGCGACCCAGGGCGCCGGCGGGATGAAGCTCTACCTGGACAATGCGCTGGCGGCGACCAATACGCAGACCGGAGCGCAGGGCTACTCAGGACACTGGCGGATCGGCGGCGACACACCCTGGTCGGCAAGTGGCTACTTCAACGGGACCATCGATGAGGTGGCCGTCTATGACACG
>JBBRDH010000216.1:0-6640 GCA_038204125.1 Mycobacteriales bacterium | reverse complement strand
TGCTGCGCTTCGGCGTGATCCATCATCGACCCACTCCCATTTCTTCCAGAGCCAGACGCAGGGCCCGCAACGCGTAGTAGGTGCGCGATTTCACCGTTCCCGCTGGAACGGCCAGGGTTTGGGCGGCCTCGGCGACGGAGCGTCCCAGCCAGTAGCATTCGATCAGCACCTCGCGGTGTTCATCCGAGAGACGTTGCAGCGCTTCGGCCATGGTCCAGGATTCGACGGCCCGGTCGATGTCGTCGCCGCCGACCGCGATACCGACCAGCGCGTTGTCATCGGTGACCAGTTTGGGCCTGGCTCCGGCGGCGCGGTGCTCGTCGGTCAGCACGTTGCGGGCGCAGGTCATCAGCCACGGCCGGATGGAACGGTCCCCGAGTTCCAGTTGGTCCAGGTTCCGCCAGGCCCGCAACATCACCTCCTGGACGACGTCCTCGGCGCGCCCGCGGTCGCCGGTGTAGCGGACGCAGAAGGCGAACAGCGGTCCGCCGTGCTCGGCGTGCAGTGCCTTCACGAACTCCGCATCTGCCGTCACATCCGGTGACACGGACGACCTGCCCATCGGGTTCACTTGGCGGCTGGAAAAGAATTTTCGGTTCCGGCTGAACCTACCGAGCCGACCATCCGTGTCACCGGACATGACAGCCCTCCGATCGACCGCAATCGCGGTGGTGATGCTGTTCTCGGCGGCAGCCTGCGGATCCACGACCGCTTCGACCGGGTCGGGCGCGGGCGCTGTGGTCAGCAGTACGTCGACGGCGGCCGCTGCCGGACCGCCCGCGGTCTTCACCGTGGCCAACTACCTGTTCCCGTCGTTGGCGGTGGCACCGGGCGCGACGGTCCGGGCCGTCGACGGCGACGACGAACCGCACACCGTCACCTTCGACGACGGCTCCTTCACCACGGCCACCTTCGACAGGACGCACCCGGTCACCTTCACCGCACCGTCCAAGCCCGGCACCTACGCCATCCACTGCAAGGTCCACCCCTCCATGCAAGGCACCATCGTCGTGCGACAACCCTAAGGACGATTTCATGTCTGCTCCGACCCCTCGCTTCACCCCCCTCCGCGTCGCTGCGGCCAGCAGCGGTCTCGTGCTGGCCCTGACCCTGTCGGCCTGCGGCAGCACCAGCACCCCAGCCGCCGCAAGTTCGAGCACGTCCAGTTCAACCAGTTCTGCCATGTCGTCGGCGATGTCCTCGTCGATGACGATGACCGGCGCCCCCGCCGCGGCCACCGCGACCGGATCGGTCGATGCCGCCAGTCAGACCAGCACCGGCAAAACCGTGGTCGTGGCAGCGGTTGACCTCGCAGGTGTCGACGGCGGTTGGATTGCGATCCACCAGGATCTGGACGGCAAGCCAGGCCCCGTCGTCGGTGTCGCCGCGGTCAAGAAGGGCATGACCAAGGATCTCACCGTCACCCTGGACAAGACGATCACCACCGGCGCGTTCTGGCCGATGCTGCACGTCGACGACCATGTCATCGGCACTTACGAATTCCCCAAGGTGGCCGGTGCCGACCTACCGGTCAAGACCGGTGCCGACATCGTGATGAAGAAGATCACGGTGACCGTCAACTGATCGTGGACGCCGCCACCTGCGGGCAAGGTTTAGTGTTCAGGCGCGTGAACCGGCCGGCTCAAGAGGTCAAGGCCGACCCGGCTCGTCGTCGATCACGCGCGCTTTCGTGGTGGATGGGCATCTGTCGCACGAAGTTGATGTCCGCCTTTTTGTAGCGCCCGGCGGGTTAAGCCGGCCAGAACAACGCCAGCGTCACGGTCACCATCACTAGGCTCGACCGCGTGGGACACGGGATGAACGAGCGGCAGACACCGCCGGCGCGGTTGACCATCGCCAGTGCCACTGCGGTCGCGGCGACGTTGCAGGCGTTGACCGCTCCGAGCCGGTTGATGATCTTGTCGCAGTTGCGGCAGGCACCGGCCACCGTGGGACAGATCACCGCGGCGGTCCGGATGGAGCAGTCAGCCGTTTCCCACCAGTTGCGTCTGCTGCGGACGATGGGTCTGGTTGCCGCGCAGCGAAACGGCCGCAGCATCACCTAATCGCTGTATGACGATCACGTCGCAAGCCTGCTGGACGACGCGGTCTACCACGCCGAACACGTCCTACTGGGCGTTAACCAGCAGATGGAAACGGATCTCGCTGAGGACGAGGCCAGGAGGCCAGCGCCGCTGGTCCGGTGATCCGGACGCCGGGGCCCCTGCTACAACCTGAATCGGAACCGCGGTGCTCTGCGCCGGGCATGAACGTGATGGTCCCCGGCCGGTGGCCATCACCTGCGCCTGCCGGCCTCCGCAGTGCAGCCAGAAAGCGCTCAGCCGTCGCGTGACTTGTAGGACGGCAGCTGCTCTTGCGGAGTTCACCCCTGCTGAATCCGGTGGTGATCCTTCGGGAGCGCGGAAAAGGAAGAGGCCGGAGCGGCGGTTCCTTTCGGCGGCGCGAGTCGGGACGAAAGGCTCTGTGCGGTGTTGCCCGGAGCGAGCAGGGTGAGGTGGAGAGCCGCCGCTGGGTCGATCCCGTCGGTCGGTGTCTCCGGTGATACGCGCGGAACAGGGTGATGACATGTTCTGGTACGGCAACGGTATGAGTGGTTGGGGTTACGGCCTGATGGGGTTCGGCATGCTGGTGTTCTGGGTGTTGTTGATCGGGCTGGTGGTGCTGGCGTTGCGACACAACAGAAGTCCTCACGACCACAGCGGGAGCGAGTATCTGTCGCTGACGCCTGACCAATTGCTGGCAGAGCGGTTCGCCCGCGGTGAGATTGATCAGCGTGAATACGTCGACGGACAGGCGGCCCTGCGCGCTCACGTCCGATAACAGATGGGCCGGTCTTCTCAGCTGAGATCACCGACCGGTCGGACCGGCGGTGACGCGAAGGGATATCCGTGTCACTCCGCTGCCGCAAAAGACCCAGGCCCTTGTCGTCATGGGCCGGCGGACCTCACCGCTCGGTTTGGCTGCTGGCGCTGCGATCGGGCTTCTGGGCGGCATGATCGGTCTGGGCGGAGCGGAGTTCCGGTTGCCGCTGCTTATCGGCGTTCAGGTTCGTCGCCTTGCAGGCGGTCATCCTGAACAAGGCGATGAGCCTGATCGTCGTCATCACCGCGCTCCCTGCCAGGCTGCTGTCCGTCCCCTATAGCGACGTCGCCGCCTACTGGTACGTCATCGTCAACCTGCTGGCTGGCAGCCTGGTCGGCGCCTGGGTGGGTGCGACCTGGGCGACCAAAATGCGCTCGGCGACCCTCTTCAAGGTGCTGGCCGTCCTGCTGGTCCTCATCGCGGCGGTCCCGGCCTCAACCCACCTCGCCCAAGTCGTGGCGCTGCACCTGCAACCTTTACCCCGCACCATCATCGGCGACATCGCCGGGGACGGCATGAGGATAGTCGCCGCGTTGATGGGCGTCGCCGGCGGCGAACTGCTCATCCCCATGATCGTGCTGCTGTTCGCCGTCGTCATCAAGCTGCGCGGGCAGTCTGTCCTTGGCCGTCTCGCTCCCGACCATGCTCGTCGCGTTCGCCCGCTACAGCCGCGACAACAGCTTCAAGGCCCTACGCCAGAACAAGCCGTTCGTACTGGCCATGACGATCGGCTCCGTCACCGGGCCGCTGATCGGCGGGGCCATCCTGGGCGTCGTTCCCACCGTCGTGCTCATCCCGCTGCTCGTCCTGCTGCTCCTGCTGTCCGCGGTGAAGGTCTGACGGCACAGAAGTGAAGATCGGTCATCGTACGATCAATTCGCCACATGTCACATCTAGATTCGGCAAAACGGGCGAGAGGTTCATGACTTTCGCGACCGTCTTGACCGCATTACCACGGGACGTCCGGTGATGGACCGACCACTGCTGACGGTCCAGTTCGTCGATATGCCGCCGCGTTCGAGTGAAGGAGGTCGAGTAAGCCCGTGCCGCGCTGTGAAGGAAGAAAGTGATCAATGGGCTGACGATCGACGCATGGGGATGTAGTCGTGGGCTTCCGCTACCTGACCTGAACCTGAGGCCAGCGAAGCAAAGATCGTGATCAGCAGGACAGACGAACGGCGTGGGTGAGCCTCGAGGTTGGACTACCGCGTCGAGGTCCGGCGGCGCCGCCAGCTGAAGTGTGACGTCAGAGCCTTGTTCGGCTCCTTGGCGGAGGGTCCGCAAGCAAGCAGGAGCGCCCGGTAGGTTCGGTGGGAGCGCAGAACCACCATTTTCCTAGGACGCCGACCGGCGCACGGATCGCAACGTAGAGCCGGTAGGGGCATGTGAACACCCGGGAGACGACTTCGCGGCCGGGCAGACGCTCGGCGCGCGTCGAGGTGCGGTCGATCGACCAGGTCCCGCTGGCGGAGCGGCACGGGCGGGTCCGCGACCAGTTCACGCTGTGGTTCGGGCTGAACGCGAACATCTTCGTTGTCGTGCTCGGCGGCGTCACCGTCTTCCTCGGCCTCAACCTGCTGTGGGCCGCCATCTCCATCGTCGTCGGGACGCTCATCGGGTTGGCGTTGGTCGGGTTCCACGCAATCCAGGGGCCGAAACTCGGTGTGCCGCAGATGATCCAGAGCCGCGGCCAGTTCGGCTTCTACGGGGCGGTGCTGATCTTCGCCGCGTCGATCGTCCTGGACGTGGGGTTCCTCGCCGCGCAACTGGTCATCCAGGCCGATGCGATGAACCTGCTGATCGGCGAGGTCAGCATCCCGGCGTGGATAGCGATCCTGGTGGTGCCCGTGGTGGTGCTGACCGTGTTCGGCTACGACTGGATCCACCGTTTCCAGAAGATCATGACCCCGATCCTGGCGGTCACGTTCGTCGTCGTGCTGATCCAGGCCATCGGCCGCGGAGCACCGACCGGGGCTACCGCCGGGACGGCGCCACCGACGTTCGCTGCCTTCATGGCGGCGACCGGGCTGTTCGTGGTGACCGTCGTCAGCTGGGCGCCGTACGTCTCGGACTACTCCCGGTACCTGCCGCCGACGGTGAACCTGCGCCGGACGTTCGCGGCGGTCACACTGGGCATCGGTGTGCCGACGGTGCTGTGCGCCTTCCTCGGCGTCTACCTCACCGGCTTGTTGCCGGAGGCCTCCTCCACCGTCGCCGCCATTGCAGATGTCTCCGGCCGGTGGGTGTTGCCGGTGATGGCGATCAGCCTGATCGGCTCGGACGTCGTCAACTCCTACACCGGAATGCTCGCTGTCGCCGGCATTCTCAGCTGCGTCCACACAGTCCGGCGGTCCGTCGTCGTACGCGTCGTCGGGTCGCTGATGATCATCGGCGTCGGCACCGTGTGTGCGCTGTTGGGTTTCCAGGCGTTCGTCGGGAACCTGTCCAACTTCCTGGGCGTGCTGCTCTACGTCCTGGTCCCGTGGAGCGCCATCAACCTGACCGACTACTACTTCATCCGGCGCGGCGACTACGACGTCCCGTCGTTCTTCACCCCTGCCGGCCGCTACCGCGGATTCCTGTGGCCAGGCCTGATCGCCTACCTCCTGGCCGTCGCCGCGCAGGTGCCGTTCATCGCGCAGACCTTCTACACCGGACCGCTGGTGGCCGCGCTGGGCGGCGTCGACCTCTCGTGGATCGTCGGCGGCGTGGCCGGTGTTCTTTTCTATCTGCTCGCCCTCCGGTTGGCCGGAGCGGCCACCCGGCGGCGAGGCACCGATGACGGCGGGCGCTGAACGAACAGACGGCGGCTGCCAAAGATCGATGACAGGCAAGTCCCAGAGGTCACCGATGTCCGGGACGGAAACGATCCAGGGTCAGAGTCGTTGTACTGCATCGGTGGCGCTGTGACGATGGTGCTCGGAGTGACGGACAGGGGCGCTGATCGCAGTCGCCGACAGGAAAATTGGGCCCACCAGATTTGACCGTGGCCGAATCCGTAGTGAGTCGAGGCGGGGTCGATGCGGGCGACGTCGCCGTAGACGTCGCGCAGGTCTTGACGGCAACCATTTTGGCGAGGTGCCCTGGCGGAGTTAGAGGCTGTACTCCAATCTCGTCATCATCCCGGATTCACTGTGGTAACCGTTGTGGCAGTGCAGCATCCACACGCCCGGGTTGTCGGCCAGCAGATCAACGGCCATCGTGGTCCGGGGTTTGACGATGACCGTATCCTTGCGCACCCCGGGTTGGCCGTCGGGCCTTACCAGCGCAAAGGTGTGGCCGTGCAGATGCATGGGGTGCCACATGTCTGTCTGGTTGGACAGGGTGAGCCGGGGCCGTTGACCCTGCCGTACCTGCAGCGGAACGGTCTGGTCGTAGCCACGTCCGTTGATCGTCCACCGGTAGGGCATCATCCCGCCGCCCAGGGTCGCGGTCAGCTGCGCGTCGGGGGTACCCGCCGGCAACATTGCCGTCGGGTCCGGCAGCAATGAGGTGGCCACACCGATGCGGCCCTGCAACTGGGTCGGCTGCACCTTGGCCGCGGGTACCTGACCTGATCCGGTGCGGATCAATGCTCGGGCCAGGCCGCCTTTGCCCTCAGCCGAGGCCACCAGGGGGAACACCCCGTCTTTGAGGGTGACCACCACGTCGTATCGTTCGGCCATCCCGATCAGTATCGCGTCGACCTCCTTCGGCACCACGGGGTAGCCGTCGGTGTGCGTCACGGTCATGGGGTGTCCGCCCAGGGCGACCCGGA
>JBBRDH010000215.1:0-6765 GCA_038204125.1 Mycobacteriales bacterium | reverse complement strand
GAGAACGAGATGGATTTCGGCCCGACAACGATCGTGACTGTCCCGACCTGGATCTTCCGCGGTTTCACCAACATCGGTGAGGAGCACAGCTTCCTCTACACCGCACTGGGTTTCGACAACACCGGCGGGATCATCTGGGGGCCTTCGATCGTCCAGGGGGCCCGGGACCACGGGCTCTACCTCGCCGCGGACAACCAATTGATCGACACGGCCAACGGCGGGGTGATCGACGAGTACACCGACCTGATCGGTCCACTCAGCGACGACGAGGTGGCCAAGCTGCGCAACTGGACACCGGAGCAGATGCGGTCTCGGATTGTCGCCCCAGCGGATCTGACCTGGTCCGCGCATCCCTTCCTCTGCACCGAACTCCCAGGCGGACGGGCCGAATTCGCGCAGGTCGTGGGATATGGAATGACCGAGGATCGTGACCAGGTGCCGCCGGTACATTACCCGCACAATTTCAATCTGGGTTGGCTCAGAGCCGCTTCTGGTGAGGGAATGCTCACCCACCGACATTTCAGCACCCAGGCCCTGATGATCGAGTCGGGTCGCTGGAAGGTGACTCTGAACCACGGCGATCAGGAGATCACTGCCGAACTCGGTCCGGAGGACACCTTCTCCGTGCCGGTCGGCTGCTGGCGTTCCCTCGAGGTCATCTCCGACGAGCCAGGTCAGATGGTCGTCATCAACGGCGGCGACGGCCGGGTCCACCTGCACTGGGCGGACGAGGTGAAGGACATGGCGCGGGAGAAGGACTGGGCCCAGGACGCAGCCGGCTATGTGGCGCCGTGGGCGGTGGTTCGTACGTCAGTGCTGGACGACTGAGCGAGGCTTGCCGAACGAACATGTATCTGAGCGAGGCGTGCCGAGCGAACATGTCACTGAGCGAGGCTTGCCGAGCGAACATGTATCTGAGCGAGGCTTGCCGAGCGAACATGTATCTGAGCGAGGCTTGCCGAGCGAACATGTCACTGAGCGAGGCTTGCCGAGCGAATGTGTGACTGAGCGAGGCTTGCCGAGCGAATAGGTAGCAGCGCGAGGCTGCCGAGCGAATGGGCCTGGCCCGACAAAGTAGCAGTGTTCGACACTTCCACGGAGGAGCAGAACAGTGATCAATCGGATCAAGAAAGCAGTTGCCGCGCAAACGGTGTCGGCAGGCCGGGAAGCGGTCGCCGAGACGGTGCGGGGGATCGTCGCGGACATTCGCGTTCGCGGCGACATCGCGGTCCGTGAGTATTCGGAGAAATTCGACCAGTGGTCACCGGAATCGTTCCGGCTGACCGACGAGCAGGTTGCCGGATTCATTGCGGCCGTGCCGGAGCAGACCATTGCCGACATCGTGACGGTCCAGGCGCAGGTGCGCCGGTTCGCCACAGCGCAACGCGAATCGATCACGGACTTCGAGATCGAGACCCTTCCGGGTGTCCACCTGGGCCAGAAGAACATCCCGATCACGGCCGCCGGCGCCTATATCCCGGGCGGCCGGTATCCGTTGACCGCCTCCGCCCACATGACCATCGTGACCGCGAAAGTGGCCGGAGTGGAGCGGGTCGCCGCCTGCACGCCACCTATCCGGGGAGTGGTCCCGGCTGCGACCATCGCGGCGATGTCCATGGCCGGTGCAGACGAGATCTATGTATTGGGCGGGGTTCAAGCCGTCGTGTCGATGGCCATCGGCACCGATCTGATCGCCAAGGTCGATCTGATCGCCGGACCCGGTAACGCGTACGTCGCAGAGGCGAAGAAGCAGCTCTTCGGGGAGGTGGGTATCGACCTTTTCGCCGGGCCGACGGAGGTGCTCATCGTGGCCGACGACACCGCCGACCCGTTCATCGTGGCCGTTGACCTGCTCAGCCAGGCCGAGCACGGACCGGACTCGCCGGCCGTCCTGATCACCACCAGCCAGTCGTTGGCGCGCAAGGCGATCGAACACATCGAGACCATCCTGGTGGACATGCCGACCAGGGACTACGCCAAGCCGGCCTGGCGCGACCACGGCCAGGTGATCGTCGTCGACGACATCGACGAGGCCTTTGCGGTGGCCGATTCCTTCGCCTCCGAACACGTGCAGATTCTGACCGGAGCCCCCCGACAGGCACTGACCAAGATGCGCAACTACGGTGCGCTCTTCCTCGGCGAGGGCACCTGTGTGTCGTTCGGTGACAAGGTGATCGGGACCAACCACGTCCTGCCCACCCGGAAGTCCGCCCGCTACACGGGCGGCTTGTGGGTCGGGAAATATCTGAAGACGGTGACCTACCAGGAGGTCACGGACCCCTCCTCGACTGCCTATCTCGGTGAACTGTGCGGCCGGGCCGCCCGGGTCGAATCTTTCGAGGGGCATGCCCGCTCGGGGGACGTCCGGGCCGCGAAGTACGGGACCGGGACGTTGTCCTGGACCGATCATGATTTCGGCCGGGACGCGCCGATGACCACCGACGTGCACGCCTGACCCGGTGAAACCGTCGTCCGTGAGCAGGGTGCCCGGCAAACCTCCCTCAGTGACAAGTTCGGTCGGCAAACCTCCCTCGGTGGAGTTGATTGGTCGCACCGCGCTGGTCACCGGAGCGGGTAACGGTCTGGGCCGCAACATCTCCCGGCATCTTGCGGCGGCCGGCATCCGGGTGGTGATGACCGGTCGGAAGCTGGGCCCGTTGCAGGAGACGGCGGTTCTGGTGGCCGACGCGGGGACACCCGGACGGGCGGCCACCGTCGATCAATCGGACCCGGTGTCGGTGGCGGCATTGGCCGATGAGTTGGTCGACGAAGAGATCTCCATCCTGGTCAACAACGCGGGCATTCCCGGGCCCGTCGCGCCGCTCTGGGAGATCGAGCCGGCGGAATGGGATGAGGTCTTCGACGTCAATGTCCGCGGCATCTATCTGATCTGCCGGGCCTTCCTTCCGCCGATGATCCAACGTCGTCGCGGTGACGTCATCAATCTGGCCTCGGTGAGTGGCAAGCGGCCACTGGCCCGCCGAACTCCCTACTGTGCTTCAAAAATGGCGGTCCTTGGGCTGACCACCACCCTGGCCGCCGAGGTCGGAGAATTCGGCATCGCGGTCAACTCACTGTCCCCGGGTCCGGTCAACGGGCCGAGGATGGATCGCAATTTCGCCCTGGAGGCCGTCCGCACGGGGGTGACCGAGCAGCAGGCCCGGGAGGCCTTCACTTCCCGGGCCCTGTTCCGGCGATTGCTCGAGGAGGACGAGGTAGGACAGGCCGTGGTGGCCATCCTGCGGATGCCGGGCCTGCATGCCGCGGACATCGATCTGTCGGCCGGTATGGTGGGCCGGTGACGCTGGCCGGCCGGATCCGCGCCCGCGAGCCGTTGTTGGGCCCGTTGTTACGCATGCCGAACGAGACCCTGCTCGAGTTGACCGGTTACGTAGGCCTGGATTTCGCTGTGGTCGACACCGAACATGGTCCCGGCGACCAACTTCCGCTCACTGCGCACATAGCAGCCGCCGATGCGGTGGGACTGCCGGTGCTGGTGCGCGTCGGGCAGCTCGGCGAGATCCTGCGGGTGCTCGACCTGGGTGCGGCCGGGGTGATCATTCCCCACGTGAGTTCGGCCGAGCAGGCCGAGGCCGCGGTCCGGGCCGCGCACTATCCGCCGCGGGGCGATCGAGGTTTCGCCACCTACACCCGCTCCGCTCGGCAGGGAATGGCCAGCGCGGCCGAGCATCTGGCGGCAGCCCAGGCCGGGACTGCGGTGATCGCGATGATCGAGGACGGGCCAGGGGTGGCGGCGGCGTTCGACATCGCCGCCGTCGACGGCGTGGACGCGCTCTTCGTCGGGCCGGCCGACCTGTCGACGGCCCTGGGACACCCTGGTGAGCCGGGACATCCCGACGTCGTCGCGGCCATCGAACAGGTCCGCAGGGCCGCAGTCGCCGCCGGAATCGGTGTGGTCGCCATCGTTTCCGATCCGGTCGTTGCCCGTGAGAAGTTCGCCGAGAACTACACGATGGTCATCTACAACACTCTGGCCGCGCTGGGCCGGCTGTTCACCGACCTGGCCACCGGGCGTCCCGCGGCGCCGATCGGTTCCTACGGGGAGCGGCCGCCGCTGGTGGTGTTGCCGGGCATGCTGGGCACGCCCGAGGTCTGGGACCCGGTGGCGGAGATCCTGATCGGGTCGGGTGTACCGGTGAGGGGCTGCCGGATCGACGTGGACGACTCGATCGGCGGGATGGCAGCGTCGGTACTGGCCCAGGCACCGCAGCGGTTCGACCTGGCCGGGCACGCCCTCGGCGGCATCGTCGCCCTGGAGATCGTCCGGCGAGCCGCCGAGCGGGTGCGCCGGCTCATCCTGACGAACACCAGCGGGCGGGGCGCCGCACCCGAACAACTGACCGCGTGGCAGGCGTTACAGGACGGCCTGGACATGGGGCGGTTCGGCGAGATCGTGGCCGAGCAGGCAGTGGTGAATCTCGGTCCGGCCGCGGGGAGCAGGGCCTTGGTGGACGCGTGGGTCCGGATGGCCCACCGAGTCGGTCGCGATGGCTTCCGTCGCCAGCTCCTGGCCCAATCGACCCGCCCGGACAGTATCGCCGGGCTGCGCTCGCTCCGGGTGCCCACGCTGATCATCACCGGTGAGTTGGACCTGGTATCGCCGGCATACCTGCAGCAGGAGTTGGCCGAATCGATCCCCGGCGCCCGTCATGAGACGGTCAGCGGATCCGGACACATGAGTCCGGTCGATGCGGTCTCCGAAGTCGCCGGACTGGTTCGGGCGTTCGTCACCTGAGCAGATCAACGTCACTGAGCTGTAGGTCCAGTTCTGCCGCCGATCATCGATGTCCCCAACGAGCGGCCAGGGTCCGCTGGGCGAGCTGGGCGAACTCCCTGGTGGCCGGCGAGAGCACGGCGTTCGTGCGGCGAATGAGCGCGATCGTCTCCATCAACGGCGGGCTGAACGCGACCGTGTGCAGCGACCTGGGGAAGGCCGAGCTCTCTATCACGGCATTGCTGGCCACGGTATCGCCGATCCCCCGGGCGACCAGGTGCAGGGCGGATTCGACGTGCTCGACCTCGATCCAAGGTTCGAGGTGCACGCCGGCCAGGTGGGCCCGCTCGAGCAGTTGACGACGGGTCGGGTCCTTCCAGCCGTAATGGGCGTCGTAGAGCACCAGTCGCATGGCGGCGAAGGTCTCGATACTGATCGGGGCCGCAGCGCGGGCGGGTGCTGCGGTCACGAAGGACACCTCGTCGCGCACCAGCGGAGTCACCGTCAGGCCTTCGTCGTCCACTGGCAGCACCACCAGCCCGGCCTCCAATTCACCGTCGGCCACGGCAGCCGCGGTCTCCACGGAGTTCAGACCGACCATCCGCAGGCGCACCTGCGGATGCCGCTTCGAGAATTGCTCGACCAGATCCGACAGCAGGTAGTAGTCGGCGTTGCGCAGCAATCCGAAGGTGGCCACCCCGCCCCCCAGGACGCGGATCGCTTGCACTGCAGCCCGTCCGCCGTCGGCGCCGGCGACTGACTGCTCCGCGTAGGGCAGCAGTTCGGTGCCCGCGGTGGTCATCAGCAGTCGCCGGCCACCCCGCCGGAACAGTGGGAGTTGCAGTTCCTCCTCCATCCGCCGGATCAGTTCGGACACCGAGGCCTGGGCGATGTGCAACTCGACTGCGGCGGCGGTGAACGAGCCGGTACGGGCTGCCGCCAGGAAGGCCCGCAGTTGGTTGAGTGTCACGGTCGATCGCCGCCCCTGGTCAGCATAGGAGAACCCTATGGCAAATAAAGGCAGACGCGGGGTTGTCCTGTCCAGCGAATTTCACTAACCTGCATACGCATGCAGCTCAGTTCGTCAGTCCTCGAAGCCCAGGCGGGTCGATTCAAAGTGCTCAAGGCGCCCGGGCGTTCCGGGCCGCCCGAACAGCAGGATCCCAAGGTTATCGCTACGGTCAGCGAAATGCTCTCGACCATCGAGAAGGGTGGCCTCGACGCGGTTCTCGACTACGCCGGAAAGTTGGACCACGCGACGAACGGCGTCCTCGAGCTGGACCGGGCGAGTATCAACAGGAGCAAGGATCGGCTCACCGCGGAGCTCCGCGAGGCCCTCGAACTGGGTGCCGAGCGGACCAGGAAGTTTGCTGTGGAGCACAAGTCCCACCTGGTCGACTTCGAGACGGAGTTGGCTCCCGGCCTGATCACCGGAGTCAAATACATTCCGGTGCAGCGGGTCGGCGCCTATCTTCCGGCCGGTCGATTCCCCATCCTGGCCAGCGCCTTCATGACCGTCAACGTGGCCAAGGTGGCCGGCTGCGAGACCGTGATCGCATGCACACCGCCGCAGGCCGTCGGTCAGGCCGACCGGGAGTGCTCTATTCCGCGGTGGTCTCGGGAGCCGACCACATCTTCCTGCTCGGTGGGGTGCAGGCCCTGGCGGCCATGACCTTCGGTCTGCTCGGTGAAGCGCCCATCGACATGCTGGTCGGCGCGGGCAACGCGTTCGTAGCCGAGGCCAAGCGGCAACTCTTCGGCAAGGTCGCCATCGATCTGCTCGCCGGTCCGTCCGAGGTCGCGGTGATCGCCGACGACACAGTCGACCCGGAACTGGTTGCGGCCGATCTGCTCGGCCAGGCCGAACACGGTCCGGCTTCTCCGGCCGCTCTTGTCACCACGTGCGAAGCTCTCGGGCTGGCCGTCATCGAGGCGGTCGACAAACAGCTGGAAACCCTGGCCACCAAAGACATCGCCGGCCCGGCCTGGCGTAATTACGGATCCGTCGTGTGGGCCCAGGACATCGACAC
>JBBRDH010000214.1:0-6821 GCA_038204125.1 Mycobacteriales bacterium | reverse complement strand
AGGTCGAGGGCGATCACTACCTGCACTCCCACACTCCGGCGCAACTGGACGCCTTGGAGGCAATCATCGAGCAGGCTCAGACCGATCTGCGGCGCAAGGCCGAACCGCCCGTTGTGCTGACCGGCGCCCAGACAGCCGCGTTTGCGGCCGGTTTCCCCCGCCTGGTCGAGCAGGCCGGGCTCGACGCCGTCGCGGTCGACGCGTTGCTGGCCGGTGAGCAGGACGTGTTCGTGGCAGCCTGCGCGGCACCGTTGAACAGTCCGCACGCACCGGCCGGCACCCTGTGCCCGGCCCGGCCATGGGTCTGTCTGCTGTGTCCATTGGCCGTGTTTGTGCCACGGCATCTGCCGAACCTGTTGCGGCTCAAAGAGTTCTTCGCACAACAGGCCACCGGGATGGGCGCCGGCCAATTCCTGCGGGTCTTCGGCCCTTACGCCGCCCGGTTGGACGAGGACATCCTGCCCCGCTTCGGTCCGGCCGCCATCAACGCAGCCGACGGCACTGTCACCGAGGCCGGCGCCGAGTTGCCGCTGCACCTGGAAGAGCTGCCGCTGTGAGCCGGGCGGGAACACTGCCGCACACCCCCGAACACGATGGGTCGCTGTTCACCGGCCTACCCGTTGCCCAGACTGCCGGTCTGCGGCTGACGCCGGGGCAGCCCTACCTCGGTGTTCGACGACGACGTATGGGACCTGTCCGGGCTCGCCGACGCCCCCGTGGTGATGTCGGCGCACCGCAAGCTCCTGGACTTCAAAATGATCGCCAGCCCCCGATGGCGCTGGGTCGCCCGGGAATACCTGATGGCGCGGCTCGCCCCCCGCCATCCCGCGGTGGCGACCCTGCCGCGGGCGTTCCGGGCACCGATCAATCCGCACAGTCTCTGGGCGGACCTGCACCTGTTGGCCGACTGGTTCAACTACCTCACCGACCTTGGCATCTCCTATCTGGCCGACGTTGCGCAGCGTGACTGCCAGGCATACCTGGTGGTCGCGTCCCGGGGAAGCGCAGACCCCGGCCGTCGGCTCTCGCCGTCGACCATCACCGCGCGGATACGCGTCACGCAGGTCCTGGCCCTCTACAGCGAGATCCTCACCGACAGCTACCGACCGGGGTTCACCCCATGGGCCGGCCGCAGCGCCGAAGACGTGGCCGGGTACATCCGCACTGCAGGAAACTCCGTGCCACCCGTGCCGGACACCCTGCTCCGCCCGCTGCTGGCGAACAGCCTGTATTTGTTGGAGACGATCGGTCCGCACCTCGCGGCGCAGGCTTCGGTGGCCAGAGATGCAGACCAACGTGAGGCCGCCTCCCGGCGAGGCCTGCGTCAAGGCGAAATCGGCCCACTGCGCGACGCCATCGAGGTCCGGTGCGCAGCCGGGATCCCCGCACCACGACTGGCGGCTCCCGCTCTGGCCAGGCGGCTGGCCGGGGGTTGGGACCCGGACGATCCGCTGCTGCACCTCGGGTGGCACCCGGTCGTCGTCGCCGCAGCCGGGGCGATGGGACACCGCCGGGACCTGGAAACGTTGCGTCCCGAGCTTCAACGCTGGGTTGAGGATTGCGGCATCGTCGAACCCTGGTGCCGCGACGCAACTCTCGTGGCACGGCACGACAACGACCAGTTAGTGCCCTGGGCGCCGCCGATGAGCCGGCAGCAACTGGCCACATCGGTCCACGCCCTGAGCTGCGCAGCGTTCTACCTCACCTCCGCATTGTCGGGGATGCGGGCCTCGGAGTTGACCGAGCTGCGAGCCGGCTGCCGGCGGCAGGACGACCTGCCCGGCGGCGGCCACCGGTTCCGTCTTCGCACCCGCCGGATCAAGGGAGAACCATTCGGCGGCAGCGACGACGCCTGGGTCGTGCTTCCCGAGGTTCACCAGGCCATCGGCTTGGCGGAGAGCCTCACCGGTGCCGCCGCCGGGGACCACCTGTTCGCGAAGGCATCCAACAACAGCAACTCCCTCTACCGGGCGCTCCGAAACTGGGTCAACGGCGAGTACGGCCAGCGCCTTGGTCTCGGCCCGATCCCCGACGGGCCGGTGAACCCGCGTGCGCTGCGGCGGACTCTTGCGCTCGCGATCGCCCAGCGCCCACACGGGCTGATGGCCGCGAAGGTGCAACTCAAACACGTCAGCATCGTCACGACCGAGGGCTACGCCGCCCGGCCGGGCGGCCAGCAGGCCGCGTTCGTTGCGGAACTCTCCGCCGAGGAGGACGCCGAACACCTTCAGTTGACCGTCGCCGCCTACCACGACTACCAACGCGGCGTTCTCCCCACCGGCAGGGGTGCCCGGGACCTGGTCGCGGCCTTCCACGCCGTCGACGAGATCCTGGCCCGACACGAACCCGGCCCGGCGACCGTCGTCGATGATCGGCGGGTGGAAGGCCTGCTCCGGGCCACCTCAAGGACCCTGCACGTCGGGGTGGCCAACTACTGCTGGTTCACCGATCCCGGCAAAGCCCTCTGCCTGCAACTCGCCGGGACACCGGAAGCCGACCAGCCCCTGATCGGCATGTGCGACTCCGCGCGCTGCCCGCAGGCCACCCACCACCCCCGGCACCGGGCGGCGTGGGCCGCGCACGCCCAGCACACAGAGGCCGTGTTCCTGGGTAACCCCAGACTGTCCAAACCGGAACGGGCACGCGGCCAAGCCGTGGTCGACCGGGCCACCCGCATCCTCGCCGAGATCGACGCCGCCACCGGCAGTCCGGAGGGCCCCATCCATGGCTGCTGAGGAACGTCACACCAAAACCGAAGGCAGGATCCGGGCCGCGATGGCCCAACTCCTCGGCGGTGACATCCCCGAAGGCCTGAAGTGCGACGTCAAGAGCCTCTGCGCGCTGTCCGGAGTGCCGCGCGCGACTCTCTACCGCAGCTACCCCCACATCAAGGCCGAATTCGAACGCGAGCGCTCCGACGCCCAGACGGCCGGGCTCCACCCGGACCCACGATCAGCCCAGATCGAACGACTCAAAAACGAAATCATCGACCTGCACAAAAGAATGGGCCGCGAAAACGCCGAACTCGCTGAACTCAGGACATTTCGAACCGCAGCGCTATCCCGCCTCTCAGCCCAGCACGACGAACTCACGATCCTCCGGCGAGAACTCGCGACAGCCGTCACCGGAAACGTCCGCGGACTCACCAGCCGACAGCAACACTGAGACACGAAAGTGATTATCGAGCAACGGCCTGCGCGCCGGATCGCCCAAGCAACCGAGACAGCAACCGCACTGGACATGTCTCACGCCGGGATATCGTCCGTAGCCGAGATCCACACGTCGGACGGTACCGGAAGTTGTTTGCGTAACCATGCATTGGAACGGAGTTGCGGAACCTACATTTGGCATTCTCTGCCGTGCGCAGCTAACAGCTGTGAAGCGGCGTGAAGTTGTCAGCGGCTTCGCTCGTGAAGTTGTCACCACCGAGGTCTTACCCAGCAACGAAGCTTCCGTGGTGCGACGTCGGCGTCCCGTTCCCCCGATCCTGGTCGCGGATGACCCGCGGTCGCCGCCGTCGGCTGCGCTGGGTCGGCAGGGCGCTGGCGCCGCTTCTGTTTGGCTTGCCCCGGCAGTGTCAGTGCATCGTACTGACGTCGGTCACGTGGAATGGGACAGGCAGCTGGTGGGTCATCTCCTGGACGTATTCCTTGAGGTTGGCTTCGGGGATGTTGGAGAATTCGGCGGAGATGGTGACCGTTGCGGAGGTGATGGGCGCTGCGATGGTTGGTATCGAAATGGTCTGGTTGTCGATCGTGAATGCAATTTCGGTTCCCACGTGACCTGCGCTATAGCCGGCGAGGGTGCGTTGGCCGGTTTCGTCGAGTGTGACCTCAATCAGCCACTGAGACTGAACTGTCGGGTCTTTAACCATCTCGGCCCGCACGAGTCCGGACATGATCGCCGGGGCAAGGACCGCGGCGTAGCCGTTGGATTGGTTGCAGGACACGAGCGGCCGTGTTGCTATGGCGGGCGCCTGTGTGCGCTGGCAAGGCAAACTGTTTCTGTTTGCTGCGGCGATGGCTGACTTCTGCCAGGTCTGTTGATCCTGAGCGGAGCCGGTCGGCTGGGCCGGGAGTGTGGACGGTGTGGTGGACGGGAGATCAGCGTAAATCGTCAAGACGGGCCGGACATTGAACTGTCCGACGGCACTCACGGCCGCGACAATGCGATCGCGGGCCGACAGAGGGCCGCGAGCGATGATGCCACCGGTGTCGGTCGATTCCACGGAGACACCGGCCACGTCCGTCAGACGCTGCTTGACCACGGTCACCGAGGACGCCAGGACGCCAGGATCAACCCCAACTGCGGGAGCGGCCGAGACGACGACGGCTGGCACCGGCGGGGAGGCTGCTTGCGGGGAGCGGCGGGCGAACGCGACCGCGCCGACGGCCAGAGCCACCACGACGAAACCGGCCGCACCAACAGTTGACCGTTGCCGACGAACTCGCCGGGCCGCGACCTTGCGGCGAACGGCGTCCAGGACATCGCCTTCGTCGAAGGTCACGGCGGCGCGCAAAGCCAGCTCGTCCTGCAGCACGTTGGTCATGGGGTGGCCTTTCCAAGGAAGGGGTGTGCGGTTGCTGCGGCAGGGGGCGACGCGGATTGGGCTTCCAACCGCAACGTGGACAACGCGCGCGAGCACAACGAACGGACGGTGGATTGGGTGCAGCCAAGCACCGCCGCCGAATCACTGTCCGGAAACCCCAGGTAGTAGCGCAGCACGATGGCGACGCTTTGGCGGCGCGGCAGCATCGCGAGCCGGCGTCTCAGGTCGGCGCGCGCCACGAGATCCCCGACGTGATCCGCATCGGAGACCGGTGTCTGCACGTCACCGGACACCGTGACCACCCGGCGGGAAACGCGGCGCCGCCATGAAAGGAACTCGTTGGTCAGCATGCGGGTCAAGTAAGCCTGCACGTTGTCGGCACGTTCCACCCGCTGCCACTTCTGGAACGCCCGGGCTAGCACGTCCTGGACCAGATCCTGCGCCTGTTCCCGATCGCCGGTGAGCGCGGCCGCATACCGGAACAGGTCCGGCAGAACGTCGGGGACCACATCATCGAAGGTTCTACTGGTCACACCAGTAACGACGTCCAGCAAGTCAGATCTGTTGCAAACCTGGGAAAACAACTCAGGCAGCGGAACCGACCCACCCGTGCGTTTGCCCATCGATGCCTTTCGGAATCCGCCGAAGCCCGAACGCCTATCTGAGGTACACCTCAACCGGACGTCCGCCCTCGCCGGTGAGCGACGTCAGTTTAGGGTCGGTTGGGTCATTGATTGACAGTCGCCGTCCAGGGTCATAGACTTTAACCTGACACTTCGAGGTCAGGAGCGGTTATCAACGGTCAACGTGTCGGCTACATCCGGGTCAGCACTCTGGAGCAGAACACCGACCGGCAACTCGACGGCATCGAAGTCGACCGGACTTTCGCAGACCACGTGTCCGGTAAGGACCTGCACCGGCCGCAGCTGGCGGCAATGCTGGCGTTTGTCCGCGACGGCGACACCGTCGTGGTCCACTCGATGGACCGGCTGGCCCGCAACCTGGACGACCTACGCGCCACCGTCCGCACGCTCACCGCCCGCGGCGTGCAGGTCCAGTTCATGAAGGAGCAGCTCACCTTCACCGGCGAGGACACCGCGATGGCGACGCTGTTGCTCTCGGTCATGGGGGCGTTCGCCGAGTTCGAAAGATCGCTGATCAAAGAGCGTCAACGCGAAGGCATCGCCCTGGCCAAACAACGCGGCGTCTACCGCGGTCGCCGCAAAGCCCTCACCGCCGACCAGGTCAGCGAGCTGCGTTCCGGTGCCGCGGCCGGCCGGGCTAAGGCGGAGCTGGCCCGGGAGTTCGGTATCAGCCGCGAAACGGTCTACCAGTACCTCCGCTCGCCTGCGGCCACCCTGGTGACCGCAGTTCTCGCGGGGTCGACCGACGACCCAGGCCTGACAGCAGGTCCGGGCTCAGTGCCCGCACCCGGCAACCGGTCAGGGCGGCCACCTGGACATCGGCAGGGACGGCCGTAGTGTGCAGCGTCAGATGCAGATCCTCACGATCGGCGGTGTCGCGAAGCCAGCGCCACGCGAACATCGTCGCCCGGTGGGCGTCGACTACCCACAGATGAGTTACCCCGAGGCGGGTCAGCGCCCAGGAGATCTCCCATTCCGCGGCGGACCGGTCCTGGCCTTCGAGCGAGACCCCTGACCGCTGCAGACGACCCGGTAGCCGCCACAGCACGTTGAGTTCGATGAGCATCGAGCGGATGAGGTGTTCGACGGTTCCGGCCTGCGGACAGACGGTGAGGACCAGATGTCCACGGTCCGGCCCGAAACGGTGGTGGATCGCGCGGATGACGGCGACGTCGTCGTCAAGGTCCACGCACACCGAGACTCGCGGGCCCGTCAGTTGTTTAGCGGCCACGGCCGCCGCCGATGGTGCGGAACGCGTTGCGCGCGATCTCCTCATCGCACACGGTGCGGCCGGTGCGCTGGCACAGCCGGCTCGCGTGACAGGTGAACCGCGCCCAGGATCGGAAGTTCCCGTGACCGCAGGTGTCGTCGACCAGGCGCAGCACCGCCGGGTCGGCGTCGGTGTAGATCCGGTGGTAGGTCGGGATGATGGTCAGCACATCGGCGACTGGCAATGGCCCGAACCGTTGATGGGCATACAGGCGTGAGTCGAGCATCGGCTCACGGCGCAGCACCTCGTAGCAGCCGTCCCCTCCGACGAACAGCAACGCGAAACGTGTGCCCGGGTCGTCGTGCAGGTGCCGTAGATATTCGAAGCATTCCCGGTTCAACCATTGCGCCTCGTCGAT
>JBBRDH010000213.1:0-6825 GCA_038204125.1 Mycobacteriales bacterium | reverse complement strand
GGGCTTGCTGTTGAATCGCAGGGCCGCCAGAGCCGATACCAGGCGCATCGTCGAGCAGTACGACGTCCGAACCCCGGGCATCGAGGTTGCCGCCGCCGCGCTGTCCGGCGGCAACCAGCAGAAGCTGATCGTCGGGCGGGAGATGAGCGAGAACCCGTCGCTGCTGATCGCATCCCACCCGACCCGCGGCGTTGACGTCGGCGCTCAGGCAGCCATCTGGGAGCATCTGCGCACAGCCAGGGCCGCCGGCCTGGCGGTGCTGCTGATCTCCGCCGACCTGGAGGAGTTGATCGGCATGTCCGACACCCTCACGGTGATCCTGCGAGGCGCTCTGGTCGGCAGCTTCGATCCGCGGAACGTCACCCCGGACCAACTCGGCGTGGCGATGACCGGCGGCCTGGAGCACGAGGTGAGCGGATGACCAGGATCTCCGGCCGCCGGGTCCTGCTGGGTGCCGCCGCGCCGGTCGGTGCGCTGCTTTTCGCGTTGATCATCACCACGGCGATCCTGCTGGTCACCAAACACGACCCGATCCAGGCCTACCGGGCGATGATCGGCGCGTTCGACCGGGTCCGGGTGACGATCGGTGCGGTGAACCAGGCGGGTGTCTATTATCTGGCCGCAGTGGCGGTGGCCGTCGGCTTCAAGATGAACCTCTTCAACATCGGGGTGGACGGGCAGTACCGGCTGGCTGCCATGCTCTCGGCGGCCGTGGCGGGTGCGGGCTTCATGTCGTCGCTGCCGGGCTTCCTCCGGGTCGCCATCACCCTGGTGGTGGCCATGGCCGTCGGTGCCGGCTGGGCCGGGTTGGCCGCTCTTCTGAAGGTCACCCGCGGCGTCAGTGAGGTGATCAGCACCATCATGCTCAATGCGATCGCCACCTTTGTCATCGCCTATCTCCTCAACCCGGCCCGGTTGGCCGTGCAGGCCGGCAACAACATCGGCACCTCACCGATCACCGAGGGCGGCCAGGTGCCCACTATTGCGGTGGAAGGGTCGACGACACCGATCTATACCCTGGTTCTGCTCGCTGCCGCCGTCGGCATTCTTTACGCACTTGTGCTGTCCCGCACGGTGTTCGGGTTCTCGATCAGGGCAACCGGGCTCAGCGAACCGGCCGCGGTGGCCAGTGGCATCTCGGTGAAGAGAATGATCGTCTCGGCAATGCTCATTTCCGGCGGCGTGGCCGGCCTGGTCGGCATGCCGGAATTGCTCAACGGGGCCGGAACGTATTCGCTCAATTTCCCCACCGGCATCGGATTCACCGGGATCGCGATAGCGCTGCTGGGCCGCAACCACCCGCTCGGCATGGCTTTCGCCGCGCTGCTCTGGGCGGCCCTGGACTCCTCGTCGAACGCACTGCAGGGCGTCCAGGTCCCGAAGGAACTCATCACCATCATGCAGGGGGTCATCGTGCTGAGCATCGTGGTGGCCTATGAACTGGTCCGCCGATATCGGCTGGTCCTCGAACAGCGGTCGGTCGCCAGGGCCCTGTCGGCCACGGCTGCCCCGCCGCCGACGACTTCGGCGCCGGTGTCGGCATGAGTACCGCCATCTCCAGTCCGGCGCCGGGCGGCGGGGCACCGGTTGCGGGACGCCCGGTCGGCCGTCGCAGGATCGCGCCGACGGCCTGGCTGGTCTTCGGTGTGGTGTCGGTGGCTCTGGTCTCGGCCATCCGCATGTGGACCGGCGCAAACAATCTCACCTCGTCCGGCGCCGTTCAGTCGGCGCTGACCGCCGCCGTACCGATCGCCCTTGCTGGGCTGTCCGGGCTGTGGTCAGAGCGCTCCGGCGTCGTCAACATCGGCATCGAGGGAATGATGGTGCTCGGCACGTTCGGGTGCGGCTGGATGGGCTACCAGCACGGCCCGTGGGTGGGTGTACTGGCCGGGGTGGTCTGCGGTCTTCTGGGCGGTCTGTTGCACGGCCTGGCGACGATCACCTTCGGGGTCGACCACATCATCTCCGGCGTCGCCATCAACATCGTCGCCCCCGGTCTGACGCTGTTCCTGGCCAGATTGCTGTTCACCAATGCCCCCGGCGGCGGGCAGAAGCAGTCGCCACCGGTCGATGACGTCTTCCGGATCACCATTCCCGGGCTGACCGACTGGCTGGGAACCGTCGAGCGCAAAGGGCTGTTCTTCGTCTCCGATCTGGCCGGGGTGCTCCGGGGAGTGACCAGCGGCCTGTCAGCACTGACGGTGCTGGCCGTGGTGTTGATCATCGGCAGCGTGTTCGTGTTGTGGCGGACCAGGTTCGGTCTGCGGCTGCGCTCGGTGGGCGAAGCCCCCTACGCGGCGGAGTCGCTGGGCGTCAATGTGTTCCGCTACAAGTACGCCGCGGTGGCGATCTCGGGCGCCCTCGCCGGGCTGGCCGGGTCGTTCCTGGTGGTGGGACTCAAATTCCAGGACGGGCAGACCGGCGGACGGGGGTTCATCGGGCTGGCGTCGATGATCTTCGGCAACTGGCGGCCGGGCGGTATGGCGATGGGCGCGCTGCTCTTCGGCTACACCGACGGCGTCCAGCAGTACGACGCCAGGTCGACAGCGATGCACGCATTTCTGATTCTGGTGGCGATCGTGCTGGTCCTGGTGGCGGTACTGCAGTTCCGCGCCGGCCAGCGGGTGCTGGCCGCGGTCGCGTTCGTCATCGCAGTGCTCGCGGCCTGGTGGTTCTTCCGGACCGACAAGCTCCCCGAGCAGTTGGTGAAGGCCGCCCCCTATGCGATCACCCTGCTGGTGATGGGCCTGGCCTCGCAGAATCTGCGGATGCCCAAGGCCGACGGAATGGTGTACCGCAAGGGCGGTGGCCACTGATGCAGGTGCCCGATGGGGTGGCAAGTTCGGTGGTGGATTGGGACGCCTTGCGGCAGTTGGCGATCGAGACTGCGGCACTGGCTCACTGTCCCTACTCGAAACTGCAGGTCGGTGCCGCGGCGGTCGTCGACGACGGTCGGGTTGTTACCGGCTGCAATGTCGAGAATGCCTCGTACGGGCTCGGCCTGTGCGCGGAGTGCACCCTGGTCGGGCAGCTCCGGCTGACCGGCGGCGGTCGATTGGTGGCTCTGGCCTGCCGCTCGGGGGCCGGTGAACTGCTGATGCCGTGCGGCCGGTGCCGTCAGGTGATCTACGAATTCGGGGGCCCGGAGCTGCTGGTGGACACCCCGGACGGACCTCGTGACATGCGCTGGGTGCTGCCTGCCGCCTTCGGGCCGGAGCACCTGCCGGGCTGATTATTTGCTATTCCTGCCGACGGGCGGCCTGGTCCCGATCGCGTACCTGGTTCCGAATGTGGAGGCGCAGTGTCGAACACGGAGTTCGCGGCGGTCGACGTGATCGCGGCCAAGCGCGACGGGCGGGTGCTCAGCGACGCCCAGATCGACTGGACGATCGAGGCCTATACCGCCGGCGCCGTGGCCGACGAACAGATGTCGGCGCTGTTGATGGCAATATTTCTCAACGGGATGTCGGCGGGCGAAATCGCCCGCTGGACGTCGGCGATGATCGCCTCGGGCATTCGGCTGGACCTGCGCACCGTCGGCCGGCCGACCGTCGACAAGCACTCGACCGGCGGCGTGGGCGACAAGATCTCGCTGCCGCTCGCTCCGCTGGTCGCTGCCTGTGGCGCCGCGGTGCCGCAGCTGTCCGGGCGCGGGCTCGGCCACACCGGCGGGACGCTGGACAAGATGGAGTCCATCGCCGGCTGGAACGCGGTGCTCTCGCCGCCCGAGATGGTGTCGCAGCTCGCCAGGGTGGGCGCGGTGATCTGCGCGGCGTCGGCCGACCTGGCGCCGGCCGACCGGAAGCTCTACGCGCTGCGGGACGTCACCTCCACCGTCGAATCGATTCCCATGATCGCGGCATCGATCATGAGCAAGAAGATCGCCGAGGGCACCGATTCACTGGTCCTGGACGTCAAGGTCGGGAGCGGTGCGTTCATGAAATCTCCGGAGCGGGCCGCCGAGCTGGCCAGGACGATGGTGATCCTTGGCGCCGCACATGGGGTTTCGGTGTCGGCCCTGTTGACGGACATGTCCACCCCGCTCGGCGTCGCGGTCGGGAACGCAATGGAGGTGACCGAGTCGATGGAGGTCCTCGCCGGCGGCGGCCCGCCCGATGTGGTGGAGCTGACGCTCGCGCTGGCGCGGGAAATGGTTGCGCTGGCCGGGATCTCGGTCGATCCGGCTGAGGTGCTCGCCTCCGGCCGGGCGATGGACGTCTGGCGGGAGATGGTGGCAGCGCAGGGCGGGGACCCGGATTGTGTGCTCCCCACTTCCCGCGAGCAGCACGTCGTTCCGGCGGCCGCGACCGGCGTGGTCAGCCGGATGGATGCGCTCAGCGTCGGCGTCGCCTCCTGGCGGCTCGGGGCCGGCCGGGCCCGCAAGGAGGACCGGGTTCAGTTCGGGGCCGGCATTCGCTGCCTGGCCAAGCCGGGCGACCGGGTGACCGCCGGACAGCCGTTGTTCGAGCTGCATACCGATACCCCGGAACGATTCGTCCCGGCTCTGGCCGACCTCGCGGGCGCCGTCGACATCGCCCCGGCCGGCACCGAGGTTAAGCCGCCACCACTCGTTCTCGAGGTCATCCGTGGGGGATGAACCGATCACCGTCCTTGCGCAGGTACGTGCGCAAGGATGACCACGCCGATCCCCGTCGGCGGGTGTGCCGTGAGCAGCCCCGATCACCGCCCCGCGCTGCGCAGGTACGTCCGCACGGCGATCGGCACCATGGTCGCCAATAGGATCACCGTCCAGATCAACGTGTAGGTCACCGGATGCTGCAGCGGCCAGACCTTCGGCGTAGGTAGACCTGCGCTGGTGTTGCCGAACAGGTTCCGGGCGGCCTGGGCGACCGACGAGACCGGATTCCAGTCGGCGATGGCTTTGAGCACGGTCGGAAATCCCTGGGTCGGGACAAAAGTGTTGGCGATGAACGTCACCGGGAATATGACGATGAAGCTGGCGTTCTGGAACACTTCCGGAGTCCGGACCAGTAGGCCCACGATAGCCATCAGCCACGACATCGCGAAAGCGAACAGCAGCAGCACCAGGTAGCCGGCGAGCGCCTCGAGGATCGACGTATGGATCCGCCAGCCGACCAGCAGTCCGGTCACCGACATCACTACGACGGAGACGACGTTGAGCCCGATGTCGGCGACGGTGCGGCCGACCAGCACCGCTGATCTCGCCATCGGCAGCGATCGGAACCGGTCGATCAGCCCCTTCTGCAGGTCCTCTGCGAGGCTGGACCCGGTGATCGTCGAGCCGAAGATCACCGTCTGCACGAAGATGCCAGGAAGTAGGAACTCGGCATAGCTGATACCCGGCAGATTGATCGCGCTGCCGAAGACGTAGACGAACAGCAGCACGAACATGATCGGCGACAGCGTCGCGAAAACGATCAGGTCGGGAACCCTCTTCAACTTGATCAGGTTGCGCTTGGTGATCGTGACGCCGTCAGCAACGCCCTGCGCGAAAGTGGTCATCGAACGGAGTCCTTCCGTGGTTCGGGTTCCGATTTCGTCTGCGCCGCATGCCGTCCAACGGATGTGGTGCTGCCAGGCGGGGTCGTAGCGGTCGGTGCGCTGCCAGGTCGGGTCTGGTCTGGCTCCTCCCCGGCGGCAGCAGCAGCTTTCGTGGTGGCCCGGGCACGCTGTTGGCGACGGGAACCGGTCTTCCCGTCAGCCCCATCGGCCTCGCCGATCGACACGTCCTCCGCCCCGTGCCCGGTCAGGGTGAGGAACACGTCGTCGAGATCGGGCCGGCGGAGGCCGACGTCGGAGAGCTCGATCCCGCTACCTTCCCAGCGGTGCAGGGCCTCGGTCAGGTCGTCGGGGCCTTTGCTCACCGGCAGACTCACCGTCCGGGTCGATTCGTCGACGACCGGCTCCTCGACGGCCAGCGGCCGCATCAGCCCGGCCAACGCCGGGAGGTCGGCAACGTGGGTGACGGTGAAGACGATGCGCTGGCCGCCGACCTGCGCCTTCAACTCGTCGCCGGTGCCCCGGGCGATGACCTTGCCGTGGTCGATGACCACCATCTGGTTGGCCAGCCGATCGGCTTCCTCCAGGTATTGGGTGGTCAACAGGATCGTCGTCCCGTCGCTGACGAGGTTCTCGATGAAGTCCCACATTCCCTGCCGGCTGCGCGGGTCGAGCCCGGTCGTTGGCTCGTCGAGGAACAGCACCCGCGGCCGGGCTATCAAGGAGGCCGCTATGTCGAGCCGGCGTCTCATACCTCCGGAGTACGTCTTGGCCGGCCGGCGGGCCGCATCGGAGAGCCCGAACCGCTCGAGGAGTTCGGTACCGCGTCTTCGGGATTCGTTGCGGCCCAGATGATACAGCCGACCGACCATCTCCAGATTTTCTTCACCGGTCAGATATTCGTCGACGGCCGCGTACTGACCGGTCAGGCCGATGATCGCCCGAACGCCGTCGGCATCCTTGGCGACGTCGAGCCCGGCAACCTGCGCCCGCCCGGAATCGGCCGTCAGCAGAGTGCTCAGAATGCGGACGACGGTCGTCTTGCCGGCGCCGTTGGGCCCCAGCAGACCGAGTACCGTACCTTCCGCCACGGTGAGGTCCACCCCGGCCAACGCCATAGTCGCACCGAAGCGTTTGACCAACCCCTCCACAACAATCAGATCTGTCATGAAATGGACTGTAGGGGACGTCAACGACAGTCGGTCGATGCATCTTCGGTGACTCATTCGCGATCTGGTTCCGGCGGACCGTTCCAGCCACCTGATGGTCACCCGCTCGTTTCCCCGGCGTCACCCGGTCGGCGGGTACCGTCGTTCGATGCCCACTGAGCTGACGCCCGAGACG
>JBBRDH010000212.1:0-6859 GCA_038204125.1 Mycobacteriales bacterium | reverse complement strand
GCACGGTTCGACGGGCGGGAGCTGGAAACGGAGCGAGTTGGCCATGGCCACCGAAGTGGGACAACCCGACGGGAAACCGCGGGCACCAAGGCTTCGGGACCTACCGCCAACCACCGCCACCGCGCCAGCTCCCGACCCTACTTCGGAGGGCTGACCACCCCTGTTCGGGATAGGTTGATCGCTTTGAGGTGGTTCGCCGGGTTGGTGGCGTGGTCGGGTTGCCCGGTGGGCCACCTGGGCGGGTGCCGGATTCCACTTTCCGGTGGGTTTGTTGTGCTGGTCGGGTGGGGGTTGGTGCAGGTCAGGTCTGCTGCGGCAGGTTGAGCAGTCGGGTCAGCGCGGCGGTGATCAGGTGCTGGTGCGGGGCTTTGGCGGATAGGTGCAGCCAGGTGCGGCGAGACCGGCGGGCCAAGGTCCCGGCGATGGAGAACAGCCGCAGTCGTAGCCGTTTGGGTTCCCAGCGGCGGGCATCGGTGCCGGTGAGGCCGAGTATCTGCATCCACGCGGTCAGTTCGGTGGCCAGCGCCGCGATGGCGACCCAGATCTGATTCTGTGCGAAGTCGTGCAGCGGGAGGTTCCGCAGTCCGGTGTCCTTGGCATTGCGGATGCGGTCTTCGCAGCAGGCCCGCCGGCGGTGCCGCAACTCCAGATCCGCGAGTTGCCCCTATGGCGTGTTGGTGACAAAGGCGGTGAGCCGGTTCCCGCCTGAGTCGGTGAACCGCAACTGCGCGCCGGGGTGCGGCCGCTCCGCTCGGATGACCACCCGCATCCCCGCTGGCCACGATGCGAGGGACAGCATCCTGGTGACAGTCGCCCCGATGCTGTCGCTCGGGCGGCTCCGCGCGGGCAGGGCTACGAGACGGACTGATTCTTCCCAGGTCAACGACCAGTAGCAGAAACTCCAGTGCTCGACGGCCGTGCGCACCGTTCCCTCCGCCATGTGCCAGCTGGAGCGCCCTGCGGGTCCTCGGCGTCGGGGGAATTGGTTGCCGACGACCGATCGGTCACCGGTCACGGATCCCGATACGGCCGCGAAGATCATTTTCCGGGACCTCGGTCGTGGTCGCCGATGGTCGCCGCACGGGGTTCCGCTTTCGGTGACCATCGGTTCGGTGACCGACGGCACTCCGCCGGTCACCGCACCCGGGATCAGGGCTAAATCAAGCTGCCGCGGAAGCGATGCTCAGCAGCGTCGTATTCGTCGACTCGCACTTGTAGGACGTCGCCGATCTCGGCAGCCAGTCCATGAACCATGCCCGGAACATCGTCGGCCGTGTACGAGCACGCCGAAGGGCAGATTCTTGGTCACGGTGACCTCGATCAGATCACCAGCGCACAACTCTGCGTTCATGCGTCTCACCCCCTTTCCAACCACCGGGGTGGGTCCGGAACCGTCAAGATCGCGGGACCGCCGGTCACTCCTTTATCTTCAGGGCGGAATCACGGTCCGGTGGCGGTCCGACATCACGTTTGTCAGTGTTGCACCAGTGGCGGCGTCGGTCCAGAATTTTCGAGACCATGGCCCAAAGCGAGTTCCGCAGGGGACCGGTGATTGTTCCCGGTGGCTCGCATCGCGTCCGGCAGATGGAACGTGGTGTGCATGCAGGCGCAGCCCGTTAGGAGGTCTTGCGACAGGTCCCGCATCGAGTTGACGATCAAGGTGACCGGTTGATACTCGGCGAAGGCTCGTAGCGGGCCCGGCATGGTGCCCTCCGCGATGTCGGAGAACCCCGCGCCAGATGCGCAGGAGTGCGTCTCCTACGGAATGCCAGCCTTCAAAGGCGGGGGCAAAACGGTGGCGGCCTTCGCTTCGTTCAAGAACTGTCTGAGCTTCCTCCCGCAGGGTGGCTCGGTGATCGCCGCCATCGGCGCCGACATCCCCGGCTACCGATCCAGAGTCGATCAACCGGAATCCACGGGATTGGTGTGGGCAGTCCTCATGCTTGGATCGCGCTCATCGTTTGTAGTTCGACGAGGTCGGGTATCGACTCGACATGAGCGCTGAAACTCTCCCGGACCAAGTGCCCGACCCCTCAACTGAGTGGGAAGCGGCGAACGCGAACGTGTTGCAGGTCGCGTACAAGCCAGATGCGACCGAGGCAGAAGTGTCCGAGGCGTGGGAGCGCCACGATCGGGCCACCGACATGATTCAGCGCAGATTCCGGCCCGGCTACGAGTCCTAGCAGCCGCTGGGGAGTCGGAGCCATCGGAACAGCTTCGCAGCCGCGTCCGTCGGTAGCGGCTGCTACAAATACCGACATGGCCCAGCAGCGAATCACTCTCGACGGGACACGATCACCGGTCGTGGCCGTTCTCTGAACCCGTTTGTCGTCCTGGAGGACGCCTCCGGATTCATAGCGTTCGCAACGCAAGTCTTCGGGGCAGTCGAGGTTGCGGATGCACGGACTCCGACACCGGCCGGTCGGCTCATTCACGCTGAGATGCGCGTGGGTGACTCCTTGTTGCTTGTGGCCGACCCGCAAGAGGGGTGGGGCACCCGTCCGGGCATGTTCCAGATCTGGGTATCTGATGTCGAAACGGTCATTGCCCGCGCCGTAGAGCGAACCGCTGTCCTGGTGACGCCGCCGACACCGTTCTACGGCTCGGTGACGCTCGCCCGAGTTCTGGACCCTTGGGCAACCTCTGGTGGCTTTATCAGCCCGCGCCCGGACAACCCGACCCGAAACCTGCCTGGGAGGGCGGGCCGGACACAATCTTCCGCACCCTCGACGAGCACATGAGGGTCCATCCGCTGAGGATCAGTGCCCCCGTCAGCGAACGTCTACCGGCTGATGTCGCCACCCTCCCTCATTGCCCGGACCATGATCAGGCGATCGTCGTTTGGGGTCGATGATCGGTCGCATGCAGTCGGCTAAAGACCGACGGTGTGGTCGGCCCGGAGAGTCAGTGCGTGGTGCTGTTGAGCACGGTGGAGCTGTCGATCTTGAGGACGCCGCCCTGCACCACCAGGGAGTAGACGGTGGGTTCAACGGCGGTCCGGCCGTCTGTGAAGTAGTAGGTGATGATCGCCTCGGCGGTGTCCGGGCTTGCGCCGTGCGCATTGGTGGCGGTGACCCGCTTGATGCTGTTCCAGAAGCGTTGGTAGTACTGCCGGTCCTGTGCGGTGCCGGTCTGGAAGTTGTTGGTCAGGTGAGCCCAACCCAGGTCGGTGTTGGCCGGCAGCAGCGCGTAGTAGTCGGTGATGGCTGCGGCAAGTTGAGCGGACGTCGGTGCGACCTGGGCAGTAGCTGATGGGGTCGTGTGCGGGGTTTGCGGGGTGGGTGATCTGGTGTGTGCCGGCCGGTGGGAAGTGGTCTGCCGGGCGGCAGTGGTGGTTGCCGCCGGTCGGGTGGTCGACGGGGCAGGGGGCGCCGCGTGGGCGGCGGGGACCGAGACGACACGCTGCGCAGAAATGGTGGTCGAGGGCGAGGTAGTGGGCTCCGAGATGCCCTGCGGCGTCGGCGCCCTCGGTGTCGCCGATGACGGGACGCTCACCGGATTCCTGCCGGCGGTCGGCGGCACGGTACGGCTTCCACCGACCAGCAGCCACGCTCCCAGCCCGGCCAGGAGCAGGACAGCCACCGCGGCCAGCACGACCGCCAAGGGTCGGCGGCGGATTCGGCGCCCCGAGGCGGATGCTGCGGATGCGACGTCGGCGACCACCGCCCAGACGGGTCCGCTGCCCTGGTCGTGATCGGTGGGCCATTCACCGGCGGTCTCAGCCGGCACCGCGACGGGCTGAGGCTGCACGGCGATGGTCGGCGGCTGCGGATCGGGTGTTGCGGCCGACCCGCGGCCCTGAAGGTCGGGAAGGAGCCGGGCGACCGTGGACATTGTGGGCCGGGCTGCCGGGTCGGCGGTCAGCATCTGAACTAGCAGGGTGGTCAGTCGTCCGCTTCGCCGCGGCGGGATGATCTGGCCGGAGGCGACCTTGTGCAAGATGGCCATCGGGTTCTGGTCACGGCCGAATGGTGGTGTCCCCTCCAGCGCGGTGTAGAGGGTGGCGCCGAGGGAGAACACATCGGCCGGGAAACCGGACGGGGCGCCGCGGGCCACCTCGGGGGCCAGGAAAGCTGGGGTCCCGGTGATCATTCCGGTCGAGGTGAGGCCGACATCCCCTGCGGCGTGGGAGATCCCGAAGTCGGTGATCACAGCGACGCCGTCGGGGGTGATCAGTACGTTGCTGGGTTTGACATCGCGGTGGATGATCCCGACGTGATGAGCTGCGGCCAGCGCCGAGGCGACCTCGGCGCCGACAGCGGTCACGAAGGGGACCTGCAACAAGCCCTGCTCCGCCAAGATCGAGTTCAGCGTCCGGGAGGGCACGTACTGCAGGATCAGACACGGCTGCCCACCGTGGTCGATGACGTCGTACAGGGTGACGGCGTTCCGGTGGTGCAGACGAGCGGTGATCCGCGCCTCTCTGATCACCCTGCCCCGGGCCACCGCGGCGTCCTGTGTGCTCACACCCGGCTGCGGAAGCAATTCCTTGATCGCCACCCGACGTTGCAACAGCTCGTCCCAGGCTTCCCACACTGATCCCATACCGCCCGCGGCGACCCGGTGCACCAAGCGATACCGGCCGGCGAGCACGTCACCTTGTCCGGTCATCAACGCCTCCGTCCTGGTGGGACCAGCGATCTGGTCGGTTTCGTCCCTCTTATCCCAGGTGGTTCCCGTATTCACCCCGGACCATGTGCCGTAGCTACCGGCGCGACTTGATCGCCGAGCGGTGCCCCGGCAGCTTTGCCAGCAGTCTCTGGCTCAGGGGCGGCCGCGCCAGTGATCGATGCGGCTGTGGTCGGGGCTGAACCCGTTGGCGACGCCCCACAGCACCGCCTGGGTGCGGCTGCCGACGTTGATCTTCCGGTAGATCGTGCGGATGTAGGACTTCACCGTGTTCGGGCTCAGGTATGCCAGCTTCGCGACGTCGGCGTTGCTCTTGCCCTGGGTGATCAGCGCGAGGATCTCCGATTCCCGGTCGCTCAGTCCCTCACCCCGGCCGGGCCAGTTCAACCCCGTGATGCTAGGCGCCCGGGGCGGTGGGTCGCTGACGACCAGTTCGCCGTCGTGCACCGTCTCCAACGCTGCGACCAGTTCCCGGGCCGGCAGTGCCTTGGACAGATACCCGTGCACGCCCTGCCGGCGGGCGCTGCCGATCAGGTCCGGGTGAAAGTTCCAGGTGTAGACAACCACCCGGCGCGCCCTAGGATTGTTGATGAGCACATCGATTTCGGCGTGATCGGACTCCGGCTGGGCGAACGAGTCATACAGGACAATATCGACCCGGTCCATTACCGTCTGGTTCGCATCGATCTCGGCGATCACGATGCGCTCCGCGTACCTGTCGAACAAGTGCGCCACCCCGAGAAGCACCACGTCGTAATCGTCCACCAACGCCACAATGATCGGGGCAGATTTCGTAGCTCTCAACAGCTCAAGGCTCTCACCAGATCAACGCTAACCACCCGGACGGCGAAGAATCACCTCCCTCGGGGTGTATTCGGTACCCACGCGGTGATGCGGTAGGAGCGGTCAAGAGCCAGTTGATCCTCGACCCGACACCGCCGGGCCGGCGCTGTGGTCGTCCTCGACGGTCACCCATAAGGAGGAACGCCATGATCGGTCTCACCGTCGGCATCATCGTCGTCGGCCTCATCGCCGGAGCCTGGCCCGACTGGTCGTCCCCGGCCGGCAGCACATGTCCGTCCTGATGACCATCGTGCTGGGAATCGTCGGCTCGTTCGTCGGCGGGTTCGTGGGCTAACCTGCTGTTCCACGAGGACGACCAGGGCGGGTTTCTCCCGCCGGCGGGCATCCTCGGGTCCTTCATCGGCGCTGTCATCGTCCTGCTGCTCTGGCTCCGCATGGGCGACCACCGGGCCGTCCGCCGCGGCCCCCGCCGCCAGGTCGGCACCCCAAGGGATGACGGCCCGCCGGGCGTCCCCGGCTGGTCGCTACGTAGATGGGCGCGGTCCGGTGATGAACCGCGGCACTCCCATCGGGTGATACCCGGACAGAGCCCGGCAATGGCAAGCTGTTGGACCGGTGTGCTCGCGTGTGATCTGACAGAAAGGGCTGTTGATGACCTCGCAGACTTTGCCGGCCGCCGGCAGCAGTGTGACCACAGCCCCTGCTGAGCAGGGACACAACGATCTGGTGGGCCAACCGCACGAGCAGGTCCAGGAGGGGCCGGTTGCCCAGGCCGAGGCGGTGGCCGCCGCGATCAGCACCGAGGAACAGCCGATGGGCACCGTCGGTCGGCGGTTCGACCGGAAGGCACCCTTCTACGTCGGGATGACCGCCGCCGCCGGCGTGGCCGTCACCTACGGGCTGATCCAACTGCTGCTGCTGGCCGGCAACGTGCTGATCCTGATCGGACTGGCGTTGTTCCTGGCAATCGGCATGGAACCGGCGGTGTCGTTCCTGGTGAAACACCGCTGGCCGCGGTGGCTGGGGGTCACCGCCATCCTGCTGCTGATCCTCGGCGTCCTGGGCGGATTCCTGGCCGCCGCGATCCCTGCGCTGATCACCCAGGGCCAGCAACTGATCAACAACGCCCCGCACTACCTGCAACAGGCGCAGGACCACAGCAGCTACGTCGGCAAAATCAACGACCGCCTGCACCTGACGCAGAAACTGCAATCACTGATCACCTCACCCGGCTCGGTCAGCTTCAACGGCATCCTGTCCGCCGGGGCAGCGGTCTTCTCCGCCCTCACCGACACCTTCATCGTGCTGATCCTGACCATCTACTTCCTGGCCGACATGCCCCGCATCCGGGCCCTGATCTACCGGATGGTGCCGCACACCCGCCGACCCCGCGCCATCCTGATGGGCGACGACATCCTGGCCAAGG
>JBBRDH010000211.1:0-6977 GCA_038204125.1 Mycobacteriales bacterium | reverse complement strand
CCACTGCGGTGTCCGGGTCACCTGCCGCCGGTCGCTGCCCTCGGCCGCCATGGTGAAGATGTCCGGCACGCCGTCCCTGCCGCTCTGCGAGTAGACGATCTGCTCACCGTCGGGTGAGAACGAGGCGGAAAGCAACAGGGTGTTCGGGGCCACGTGGGTGATCTGCCGCAGGCCGGTGCCGTCCGGGTGGACCACGTAGAGCTGCGAGTTCAGGAAGCCCCCACTCTCGTTGGAGCGGAGCAGGATCCACCGTCCGTCCGGGGACCAGTCGGGGTGGTCGCCGGCGTCCAGAGCCCACGGCGTGATGCGGTGCAGGTGCCGGCCGTCGACCCCGACGACGAACACGGCCGTCCCGCCGGCTGGGTTGCCGATCGGGGAGTTTTTTCGCTGGAACGCCAACCGTTGACCGTTCGGCGAGGCCACCGCCTGGGAGTTGTCGCCGGTGAACGGCAGGCCCCGCAGTACGACACGTGTGTGCCGGCCGGACAGGTCGCGGATCACCAGGTCGGAATGTTCGATGAACCCGTCGCCATTGGGGAAGGTCCGGACCAGTCCGGTGGACCGGGTGAACACGACGCGGTGACCGTCCGGCATGAAGGCGACCCCTGATTCGTCCGGGCACTTGGTCTCGATGTCGGGGGCCGTCGCGTTGCAGGGCGGGCTGAGGCGGGTCAGGCGTTGACCGTCGGGCCGGACGGTGTAGATGGCGCAGACGGTGTCGGGTGCGCATCGCTCGAAAGTGACGAGACTCCCGCCGGGTGACCAATCGGGCTGGGAGTCGAGCGTGCCGGGGCCGGGCCGGGTCAGCGTGCGTTCACCGGTGCCGTTCGGCCGCCTGGTGAACAGGGCGGACGTCGTCTGATCCGGGTCGAGGTACCGGCGGAAGGCGATGTTGCCGTTCTCGCCGGGGGTGGTCGCCGCGGCCGGCACGGTCAAGCCGAGCGCCAGTGTGATGGCGGCGAGCGCTGCGGCGGCGATTCGGCGCTGTGTTCGTGACATGAGCAAATCCATTCTTCTGTCGGGCGGCGGACGCTGCGCCGAAGTGGCGCCCCGGGTACAGCACTGCTACCCGCAGAGCACTCCGGTGATGGTCTCGGTGAATGCCCCGGTGGCCGAGTTCTCGGTGCCGGCGAATGTCAGTTCGCCGGTGACGCCGGACAGGTGCCGGGTGCCGGTGACCCGGGTCGAGGTGGCGGTGAACATCCCGGTGCTCAGGTCGACGCTGCCGTTCACGGTTGCGGTCAGCGTCGAGTCGCCGACCACCGGACTGATCACGATCGGCCCGGCGAAGCTGAGTACGGACCCGGCCGGCGGCCCTGTCGGGGTGAACGAGGCAGCCGTTGCGGCTACCTTGAGCCGGCCCAGAAATACGTCGGCCACGGTGTGGATGACGCCGTTGCTCGGACCCTGGTCCTGGCCGATGGCGGTGAGTTGCACCGGCACGCAATTGCGCGGTGCCGATGCGTACGCGGTCGCAGGTGACGAAATCGAGGCGATCACCAATGCGGCGGCGAGCAGTCCTGCGAAAGGCGTTCGACCGGTCATGACGTCTCCTTCAGGGCAGGGGTCGTGCCGGTGGCAGACGTGCCCGTTGAGTGGGGCCCCTGACGGTCGATCCGCGGTTGGTGCTGCTGTGTTCCGTCGGGGCATCGCCTGCCGACCTGCCGTCGGGAGTTGCCAAGTTAGCGGTCACGGGCGAGCATGTCTGTACGCATTCTGCGTACCCAGGGTGCGCGGGCGTGACTGTCGCGGAGGTGTCGGGTGGATCGCCTGGTGGATCGTTCCGAGCGGGCCCGGGCGGCGATCACCGACGTGGCCTATACCGCCTTTTCGACCGGCGCCGCAGCGGGCGTCGGCGCCCACGCACCAGGTCTGGACCTGATGACAAATGTGCTGCAGGCCTACAGCGACGCGGTGGGCGGGGACGCCGCAGCCATCTATGAGCATGTTCGCGATGGCTGGACCACGCCCTGGTTCATTCTTCCGGCAGACGTGTGGCCAAAGATGCCGCACACCAGGCTACCGACCAGGCAGGCGGCCACCATTCATCCGGGCATAAGACACGCCCTCGATGCCGCGCCCACTGGTCCCTTCACGATCACCGACCTGATGCCGCAACGGGTATGGATCAATTCCGAGCTCGGTCGGGCGATGAAGCCCGACTGGGGAAGCAGCCTGCAACTCATGGCCCCCATCGCCTCGAAGCGGCGCAGTCCCGTCTGCCGGGTGTGGGTCCTGTGCCGTTACAGCACCGATTTCTCGATCGGCGACCGTGAGGTGGCGCTCGCCCTGCAACCGCTGCTGACCGCGGTCACCCGCCATTACGTCAAATCCGCCGAACGCGAACTTCCCGCCGACGCTGCCGGACTCATCACCGAGCGCGAAGCGGCCGTCCTGCGGCTGCTGCTCGCCGGCAATAGACCGATGGCTATTGCAAACCAGCTCGGGATATCAGTTCGCACCGTCGACAAACATCTCGAGCGGACCTATCGGAAGTTCAATGTCCATGACAGGCACATGCTGGCCCACGTCCTGAACCACGAGATCTCCGGAAATGCAGTTGTCCAGCCGAGTTGACCGCCGCCCGTCTGACCGGTCGGTTCTCAACGTTCAGTCGTCGGTGGGTACCGGAGTGTCCGTCGGTGCACCCACCTGGGTATCCACTCTGGCGCCGTCGGCGGGCACCACATCGCGGAGTACCGGCTCGGTGAACGAGTGTTCGGCGAAGGCGGTGAGAATCTTCTCGGTGAGCGATTCCCGGAGGTCTCGTGGCATCAGGGCGATCACCGACCCGCCGAAGCCGCCGCCCGTCATCCTGGCGCCCAGAGCGCCGGCTTGAAGTGCCGCTTCGACGGCCACGTCGAGTTCCGGCGCGGACACCTCGTAATCGTCTCGCAGGGACTTGTGCGAGGCGGTCATATCCGGGCCGATGGCGGATATGGAACCGACCCGGAGCTGCTCGACCACCCGTAGTACGCGCTCGTTCTCGGTGACCACATGGCGGGTCCGGCGCCGCAGCACGTCATCGTCGAGCCGGGCCAACGCCTCGTCGAGGTCGGCGAAGGCGATCTCCCGGAGCGAGCCGATGCCCAATACGGCGGCGGCCTGCTCGCAGGAGGCCCGGCGCCGGGCATATTCACCATCGGCCAGCGAATGGTGCGCCTTGGTGTCGATGACGACAATTCGCAGACCCTGCTCGGAAGGATCGAAAGGGATCTGTTCGGTGGTGCCGGCGCCGGTGTCGAAATACAGCACATTTCCCTTCCGACACACCGCCGAAGCCATCTGATCCATCAGGCCACACGGTATACCGACATAGTCGTTCTCGGCCCGCTGAGCGATCCTGGCAAGGTCAGCCGGTGCTACGTCAATTCCGTGCAGGCGCGAAACAGCGAGCACCACACTGCATTCCACGGCCGCGGACGACGACAGCCCGGCCCCCACAGGAACCCGGGAATCGAGAGCCATATCAACGCCGCCCAGCATCTGGCCGGATTCGGCGAGAAAGTCAGCGAGAGACCAGTAGGAGCCGAAAAGGTAATCGGCCCAGTCGTGACCGGGCCGGCCGGCCTGCAGATCGGAGATGGCGAGCTCGGCAACGGCGCCGGGGCGCTGCGCCGAGATGATCCGGATCGCACCGTCCTCGTTGCGGTCGGCGGCCAGGTGGGCCCTTGCATCGATGGCGAAGGGGAGCACGAGACCGTTGTTGTAATCCGTGTGCTCGCCGATCAGGTTGACCCGGCCGGGCGCGGAGAACAGGCCGCCCGGCGGCCGCCTGTAGGTCCGTTCGAACAGTCCCGCCGCCGAGTTCACCGATCGTCCCTGGTGCTGAACTCCCATGCGTCGGCGACCATCTGTTGCAGGTCGAGTTGGGGCGTCCAGCCGAGCCGCTCGAGAGCCCGCTCTGCCGAGGCCACGAGCCGGGCCGGGTCGCCGGCCCGCCGCGGCGCCGCTGCCACCGGAACCGTCACACCGGTCACCGC
Source organism: Mycobacteriales bacterium (assembly GCA_038204125.1). Taxonomy (GTDB): domain Bacteria; phylum Actinomycetota; class Actinomycetes; order Mycobacteriales; family Nakamurellaceae; genus Nakamurella. The sequence continues at coordinate 2,994 of JBBRDH010000211.1, read as the reverse complement.
CTCCACGCAGTTGATCACGTCCCGCACGCTGAAACCGTTGCCGTTGCCCAGGTTGCAGATCAGATGCTCACCGGGCCGGGCGGCGCCCAGCGCCAATACGTGGGCCCTGGCCAGATCGGCGACGTGCACGTAATCGCGGATAGGGGTGCCGTCGTCGGTGGGCCAGTCGTCGCCGTAGATGTCGAGCTTGTCCCGGCGGCCGGCCACCGCGTCCAGCGCGATCGGGATCAGGTGGGTCTCGGTGGTGTGCCGCTCGCCCGCCCCGAAAGCAGCGCCCGCGACGTTGAAGTACCGCAGCGAGACGGCGGCCAATTCGCTGGCGGCGCATTCGTTGGTGATCATCATGTCGACAGCGAGTTTGGTGCAGCCGTAAGTGTTCGTCGGCCGCGGTGGCATGTCCTCGGTGATCGGCACCGCAGTGGGTTCGCCGTAGACGGCGGCCGTGGAGGAGAAGACCAACCGTGGTACCCCATGGGTGATGATCGCATCGAGCAGTGCCCGGGATCCGAGAACGTTGGCGTGCCAGTACAACGACGGCTTCGCCACCGATTCACCGACCAGCGACTTGGCCGCGAAATGCAGCACGGCGTCGAAGTCGCGACCGGCGAGAACCGAGTCCGATTCGGTGATGTCGACCTGGAAGTGCTGAACTCCGGCCGGAATGGAGTCGGCGTGCCCGGTCGAGCAGTCGTCCAGCACGCTGACCTGGTGGCCTTGCTGCAGCAGGTACCGGGTGACCACGGAACCGATATATCCGGCCCCGCCCACGACAAGCGTTTTCATCTGATTCGACCTTCTGGTGGTGGTGTTCGGCTGGGGTGAAGTGTGTCAGGCGAGAAGTCGCTCTCGGCGGGCAGCGGGTGATCGGCGGTGGGGATGATGATCACCTCACCTACCTGGTCGGCCAGCACCGCGGCGGCGTGCGGGCTCAGTCGGTCGTCCGTGATGAGTGTGCTGACCGCCCGCAACGGCACGATCTGGGCGAGCCCGACGATGCCCCATTTTGTGTGGTCGGCGACCACGACCAGCCGCCGGGCAGATTCGACCAGCGCCCTGTTGGTCTCGGCCTCCATCAGATTCGGCGTGGTCAGCCCGGCGTGCTCGTCCAGGCCGTGCACGCCCATGATCACCATGTCCACCCGCAAGGAGCGAATCGCCTGCACCGCAATCGGTCCCACCAACCCGTCCGACGGGGTCCGCAGCCCGCCGGTGAGCACCACGGTGAGGTCCGGCCGCTGGTGCTGGTTGAGGACCTCGGCGACCTTCAGCGAGTTGGTCACGACGGTGAGGTCGCTGATCTGGGCGAGGTGCCGGGCCAGCGTCCAGGTGGTGGTACCGGCGGTGATCGCGATAGCCATTCCGGGCCGGACCAGGGTGGCGGCCCGCTCGGCGATGGCCTCCTTCTCCGGAAGTTCCCGGACCCGCTTCTCCTCGAAGCCCGGCTCGATCGCGCTGGCCGTCTCCACGGCCGTTGCACCGCCGTGCACTTTTGCCAGTAATCCCTTGCGGTCCAACACTTCCAGGTCCCGCCGGACCGTCATGTCCGAAACGCCGAGCAGGCCCGTCAGGTCGGTGACCCGGGCGCCGCCGGTCCGCCGCACCTCCTCGAGGATGCGAGCCTGCCGCACCTGTGCCAGCACCTGACCGTCCTTCCGTCTGCGGTTCGTTCCCCGCGAGGCGCTCGAAGTCAACTAATCCGAACACGATCGTGTCCGACTTTGTCCGGCTATGGTATACCTGGGTGAGAGCTGACCGATCGGGCGTCTGCCGAACTCCCACGTCCTGATCTGGGGAGCCGGTCCACTACATCCTGGGAAGTGCCCCGGGCCGCTCGCAGCCCCAGGTGCAACCCAAGGACCTCGGCGTCTCGTCTTTTATCCAACGCCAGAGTGCTGGCTTCTACCCACATCCAGTGGGCCGGTGAGAGGATAGACAATGGCGAGTCTGAGCGCGCGGCCTTTTGCGGAGATGACGTGGGTCGTACCTTACGGCTCGCTGGTCGTTGATTGCGCCGCTCCTTCGGCTCAACCGACCGTCGGGTCGCCGGGGCAATCGAGAGGTCCACAACGGCTGTCGGTGCTGTCTCCGAGCGGACATTTCTTGCGGCCTGGGACGCGGCTCTGGCGGCTTCCGCCTCACCACCGCTGATACTTACCGACTCTGTCCAAGGGCTAATCGGTGATTGGGCGAACTCGGTCGGCGGCAACAACAAAGCCGCTCTGCTCCGTGGCCGGGCCACGCCTGGGTAAAAGTATTGAAAGCCACCACCCCGCGAGACCAATCCATCACGTGGACCTCCGGGCTGCTGCGCACGACTCCAGTGCTCAGCCCGGCAGCGGCCGTCGAAAACTCGTTGCTCTCGGGGCGGACGGGGGCTGGACCGGACCCGCCGCCGTTCCCGTCTGGAGTTTCGGAGTCAGTGGCGGCAAGGTCCGGGTCACGGTGGTGGCGATCCCGCCGGCAACTCTGGCCGGGCACCCGGCAGGGTTCCCGGGCGATCAATACTGGTCGTCGACGACGGCACACCGCGCGCCGGACGGTTCGCTGACGGTGACATTTATCGTGCCCGCAGCGGGCACCGGCCCCTGCGCGGAGAATTACACCGCCCGGCTGGTCGAATCCGTTCGGGCCGTTGCTGTTCTCATCGAAAAAGTCCCCAAACATTCTCTGCCAACCGGATCGGAAGGGAGCGCCTGCCGGTTGATCGGCTACCTGAGAACCGTGCAGGTCATACCTGGTCACCCACCTGCCGGCCGAATTGTCATCGACGGGTCATCCGGAATGGTATTGCCACAGAAATAGGCCTTCGCGCCGGGCATTAGCCGGCCGCTGTTCCGTGCAGGCTGTGCCTCGTGCCCTACCCGCCGGGTCCGGCGACCAGGACGCTGCGCCATTCGCCGACTTCCAGGTTGGTGGTCTGGGTGGGGGTGAGGGGTTGGGTCAGGGTGCCGCCGGCGCCGTTGGTGGCGGTCCAGGTGACGGTCCAGTTCGCGA
>JBBRDH010000210.1:0-7102 GCA_038204125.1 Mycobacteriales bacterium | reverse complement strand
GTCAGCAGTGGTTCACACATGTTCGTCTTCTCGTCGCACACCTGACCCGCTGACAGCGGGCCTTCTACCGCAACGCTCACCACCCCGGCTCTTGACCGACGCAGCTTGCGGTGGTTTGAGTTCTCCGTGTCCGTGGCCATGAGAAAGTCCCCGGTGGTGGCCGGTTGAGGTCCCCGGTTTTGGCCAGTTAGAAGTCCCCACCCCTTGCTCGTCGTGTCGTGTCGTGCCGTGAGGTCCTGGGCGGTGACGGTGGCGGTGCCAACCTGTCACCGCACCGCCCAGGGAGCTCCATGTTGTCAGCGAGGGATCGAATGGACATCATTTCCGCCTACCGCGAGGTCGGCACCTACCGAGGTGCAGCGCAGATCTGCGCCACCACTCACAAGACTGTCCGTCGGGTCGTGGAACGTGCCGAAGCCGGCGGGGACGCTCGGCGGCCTGCGCCGCGGGCCCGGAACTTTGAGTCGGTGGCCGAGCTGGTCGCCAAGCGGGTCGACACCTCGAAGGGCCGGATCTCGGCGAAGCGTTTGGATTTCGGTCCGGCACCGGTGCCTTCTAAGCGTTACACGATCTGGGTTCACACTTGGTCAGAGATCATCAGAAATGCCATGCATCGCCACAAATTCGTCCAGGACAGCCTCAACTACACAACCAGCCATGACCTGGGTGTCGAGCATCTTCGAGAGCGGCACAACGAGTATCTGCCGGACGCGCTCAAGGTTGAACTGCCCGATGGTGACCCGTCGTCAGACGTTGGTCCCAGCTGATGCGTTAAAGCTCGGCTTGCTCGAGGATCAGCTCTATCGCCCTCTCTTCGTAGTCCGGCGGGTAGTCGTACTTCGCGAGCAAGCGGCGGATCTTACTGCGCATGGCTGATCGGACTGACTCCTTGAGGTTCCAGTCAATGCTGGCGCTCGACTGAACCGCGACGACTAGCTCAGCGGCGATCTTTTCGAGTACGGCGTCGCCCATCTCCAGCACCGCCGCGTCGTTCTGGACGATCGCGTCATAGAAGGCCGCCGCAGCAACGGAGAGACCAGGTTGTTCGTGGCGGTTCTCTCGTCCCGCATCTGCTTGGCGAGCTTCACCAGCTCCGCGATGATCTCGGAAGCGGTCAGTGCCCGGTTGGTGTACCGGTTAATCGCCTCTTCCAGCTGCTCGGAGAACTTCCGGGCTTGGACTAGGTTCGTCCGGTTCCCGTCGCCGAGGTCGACCAACACTCTCCCGTAGTCACGTTCGCGAGCGCTGCGGCTGAACGGACCTCCGTCGCAACAGCACCTTCCCGGCACCGAAGAGGCCTCCGGTACCCGGCCGCTCTGCTGGAGACCATCACCGCGCACCAATTACGCTTGACCCAATGTATTCTGTCTGACATAATGATGATATGCGGATCAGGTGGACCAGATCCGCGCGCAAGCACCGCATCGGGCGCACCAGTGCCCGGGAGGCGCTGGAAAATGCCGGCACGCCAACCGTTCTGGACGACGGCAAGTTGTGCTACGTCGGCCCAGACAGTCAGGGCCGGGAATTGGAGATCGTCGCCGTTCCGGACGGTGAGGACCTCATCGTGATTCACGTGATGCCCGCGGCATGGAGGAGTAACAAGCGATGAGCGCAAAGCAGACGGCGCGGCCGGCCGATCCGGCCCGTTACCGGGTGACCGCGGCAACCGTGGACGGCGGTGACGTCGACCTTGACCAGGAAGTTGTCGTGGGTCCAGACGGAACCAGACTCACCGAAGCAGATATCGAGGCCTTCACCGAACGCCGGGGCCGACCGTCCCTGTCCGGCGGCAAAGGCAAGTCCCCACAGGTGGCGTTCCGGCTGGATCCGGTTCTACAGAGCAAGGCCGAACAGGCGGCCGCCGCCCAAGGGACCACCGTTTCCAAATTGGCCCGCACCGCGCTCAGCGAATACCTCGCCCACCCGGCGGACGCATCCTGACCGCCACCAGGCCCCACCAATGTCGGTCTTACCCGTCGGCCCGGCCAGGGCGGCCGACCGCGTGAAACTCAGACGGGCCCGCCACACTGCGTGAAATAGCAATTATCCGCAGTACGATCGTCGCATGAGTGAATTGTCGGACGGCTCGGTCCCCTTGGCGCAGGCGGTGCGGGAGTTCCTGGACTGGTTGGCGTTGGACAAGGCCCGTAGCCCCAACACGGTCCGCGCCTACCAGCAGGACCTGTCCAGGTTTGCGGCTTACTGCGCCGACGTGGATGTGGTGACGCTGGCCCAGGTCGACCGGGTGCTGCTGCGGTCGTTTCAGTCGCACTTGGCCCGCGGCGCAAATGGCGGCGTCGTGCTGTCTGCGGCGACCCGGCACCGCCGGTTGGTGGCGTTGCGGTCGTTGCTGAGGTTCTGCGCCCGGGAGGAATGGTCACCTGGGGACCTCGGCGTCACCATCGACCTGCCGAAGCTGCCGCAGCGGCTGCCCAAGCCGCTGGACGCCGGCGAGCTGAACCGGATGACCGCCGACCCCGCCGCAGGCAACCAGCTCGACCCGGCGGGTCTGCGGGATCGGGCGTTGGTGGCTTTCCTGCTGTCCACCGGCTGCCGCATCTCCGAAGCTCTCGCGCTGGACCGGGTCGATTGGAACGCCCGCGCCGTCATCGTCCGCGGCAAAGGCGACGTCGAACGCTCCGTCGTCATCACCGAACGCGCCCGCACCGAACTCGACACCTACCTGCAGGCACGCGGCGACGAGGGTGCGGCGTTGTTCGTGTCCTACTCCCCCGGCCGGGCCGGGCGCCGCCTTTCCGTCCGGGGCGCCGAAGCCGTTTGCCAGCGACTCGGCCTTCGCAACCTGGTCACCAAGCTCCACCCCCACCGCTTCAGGCACACCGACGGCACCATCGTCCAGTACGATCTCGGCGACCCCAGGTTGACCGCCGACTACCTCGGCCACCACGGCCTGGGCTCCGTCGCTGGCTACACCGAAGTCAGCCGCAGCCGCAGAGCCGAAGCAGGCGACGCCCTGACCCGCCGCGGGATGTGACAGACGAAGAACCGGCCAGTCGCGTGAGCCCTCGCCGTTCGGTACGGTTCGGCTCGACTGCAGCCGGCCGGTTGGGAGGGTGTGTCAGATTAACGGTGGATCTGGATCTGGGTCATGGTTAGTTACTGCTCGGGGTGATGCGTCCTTCGAAGGTGATCGCGAATGCGTTCAGGGCCGGCTTCCACCTCATCGTCCATCGTGCCCTTCCCTTACCGGTGGGGTCCAGGGATCTCGTCGCTAGGTACAGGCACTTCAGCGCGGCTTGCTCATTCGGGAAATGCCCGCGGGCCCGCACCGAGCGGCGGTAGCGGGCATTGATGCTCTCGATGGCATTGGAACAGATCACCCGGCGGATCTCCACGTCGTAGAGGCCGTTGCAGAATAGCGAGTCGTTGCGGCGCTGGCGGGCGTTCTTCAGCTGCGACGGCGCGGCGCGGATAGTTGCGGGAGGTCCCGGGTGGTCAGCTCAGCGCTGCTCGGTGGATCTTTCCGAGGTTGAATGCTGTTGCTGCTAAATGGAGTTCGCCGACAGCGTTGGCCAAGCCGCGTCTAGAGAACCGATCGATGATCTTTTTCAGGTTACCGATTCCTGGCTCAACGGTCGCCCCGCGACGTTTGTAAAGTTCGTGGCCCTCGATGGTGCGTAATCGGTGATCCATGATCTGACGCGGCGTGGCCCCAGCTGGAGGTGGCCCGTGAACCGGGTTCTGCTTCTTGGCGTGACGTTGGTTCCGGGACTTGCCAATCGCGATGAGCCGGTCGGGTCCTGGGGCGGACAAGTTCCGGTCACCGTTGTAGCCGGCATCGGCCAACACCGTTCCGATGACATGGTCATCGCTGCCGGTGAGGCGGTTCATCGACTCCGCGGCACGTTGTGCGGCGGCCATCATGGGAACGAAGCAACCTTGATCGTTGGGTGTCTGGCCGACGCTGACAGCGACGATGAACTGGTCGCTGGTCACCGCTACTTGGACGTTGTATCCCTGCAGGAATCCCTTGCGAGTCGGCATGATCCGCGATTGCGGGTCGGTCGTGTTCGCCGCCACCTTGGGAAGGTCCTTGCCCGGCCGCGGCGCAGTCTGAGCCGCCGCGGTCTGGGCGGCGTGGACCACACGCTCCGCCCGTTGCACCCTGGTGCTGTCCTGCATCGGCACCGGTGGCCGACCCATCGGTTTTCGGCCGGCAGCGACCAGAGCTGCGTAACGATCGAGCTTGGCTTGATGATCACCGATCTCCCGGGCCAGATGGGCGCGGGCCTCCGGGACCCGGTGCGGACCGTTCGGGATCCGCCCGACCACGGGTTGTCCCGCTTCGGAACGCCGTCGGCGGGCCAACGCCGCCTGCTCCCGCTGCCGGTCAGCGTAAGTCAACCGTTGTTGTTGCACGGCCAACTCCTTCACGGCCTGGTGGATGCGCTCGGTTCGATGGGACCTATCAGCGAACTGGGTCGGCACCCGGTCCCCAGGGGTTTGCTCGGCGACTTTCCCCGCTGCGGCGTCAGCGGAGGAGTCCACCCGCTCGGCGTCGTTGACCATCGCCTGGGTTTGCCGATCGAACCAGTCCTGGCCGCGGTTGGCGTCGATCGAGGCGTTCGCGGCGATCTTCGTCCCATCTATCGCCACGGTGCCGAACCGGGCCAGCCCGGCCGCTGCCGCGATCATCAACACTTGGGTGAACAACGCGGTGAACGCCTCCCGCCCGTCGGCGCGGAACCGGGCGATGGTGCTGTGGTCGGGCCCATCCTGGGCACACAGCACGCGGAAGGCGACATCGGTGACACATAGCCGCTCGATCTGCCGGGACGACCGCACGCCCTGGCAGTACGCATAAATCAACAGGGCCAACAACATTCGCGGATGATAGCCAGCCGCCCCGGCGCCGCCCCGGCGCCGCGTCTGCTCCAAGACCGAGGTGTCCAGCGACTCCACCGTATCCAGCAGAAACCACACCAAATGGTCCTCCGGCAACCATTCACGCATGTCAACCGGCAAAAGCATCGGCTGATCCCGCAGCACCGGACGATACGACTTCGCCATCACCACAGCCTGCCCGAAATCGTAGACAGCGCCGCAAACGACACGCGATTCTGCAACGGCCTCCGTAGTCCAGGAACGGGATGAACTCCGGCCACGCGCTCTGCCACAGCTTCGTGATTGCCGGATACGGGGTGCCCCACTTCTCGCAGAACTCCTCCATCCGCACCCAGGCCTCGGGTTCCGACGCCGCTGTGTAGACCGGTTTGAGGTCGGAACTGATTGCGCCCCAATACTTCTTTGACGCATACCGAAAGGTGTTGCGGATGAGGTGGATGATGCACTGCTGCACCGTGGCCAGCGGCCACACCGTGTTGATCGCATCCGGCAGGCCCTTCAGCCCGTCACAGACGGCGATGCACACGTCGGCGACACCGCGGTTCTTCACCTCGGTCAGGACGCTGAGCCAAAACTTCGCGCCCTCGCCGCCGTCGCCGGCCCAGATACCCAGGATGTCCCGTTCCCCGTTGACGGTGACGCCGATGACGACGTACATGGGTTTGTTCCGGACCTGCCCGTCGCGGACCTTGACCACGATGGCGTCGATGAAGATCACCGGATACACACGGTCCAACGGGCGGTTGAACCATTCGGTCATCTCCTCGACCACCTGGTCGGTGATCTTGGAAATCGTGTCCCGCGATACCGAAGCCCCATAAACCTCGGCGAAGTGTGCGGAGATCTCCCCGGTCGTCAAACCCCTTGCCGTCAGCGACAACACGATCTGGTCGACACCGGTCAGTCGGCGCTGACGTTTCTTCACAATCTGCGGATCGAACGAGGCGTCGGTGTCCCTCGGGACGTCGATGAGCACCGGCCCGATCTCGGTGAGCACGGTCTTCGGGCGCACCCCGTTACGGGAGTTCCCGCCGTCCCGCCCGACATATTCATGTTTGTCGTAGCCCAGGTGTTCGGACATCTCCGCCTCCAGCGCGGCCTCCAGCACCCGCTTGGTGATCTGGTTCAACAGCCCACCTGGGCCCACCAGGTCGATGCCCTGCGCCTTGGCCTGCGCCAACAGCTGCTCCGCCAGCTGCTGCTGGTCCACCACGTCTTCAGCCGTCACGGCGTCAATGGTGTCAGTCATGATCTGCTACCTCTCGATCAGACCAAACCCAGATCCACCGTTAAACCGACAGTCCCGGTTGGGGCGGCAACATCGCCCTAGCGCTCTGCGAATATCAGCGATTGCCCCCGCATTAGGTAGTCGACATTTCCCATTGCTCAGCTCAGTGCGTTTCTCCATTTCCTCAGAGAGGCTCTCCTTGGCGCGCTGCTCGGTGTGTATAAGGGATGAGCAGGGTGATGGCGATGGCTAGCACGCAATCGCTGAAGGCTTCGAGCCTGGCTGGGTCGCCTCGTTCAGCGTTGACGGCCCACCATCGGTCGCGGCGTCCAATACCTCCGTTCTGGGCTGGGTTGGAGGGTTGGCTTATGCGAGGGTGCCGGTGCTGACCCAGCGCTGGAAAGTGTCGACGTTCTCGGTGGGCCATGACCCGTCGCAGGGCATGGTGCCGGCGCGGACTCTCGCGAGGATCGTGTCGGCGTGGGTGCGGACGTCGTCGTAGGACCACAGGTCGAAAGCGGACCGCATGGATTGGCGGTCCTGCGCTCGAAAAAGTGGTTTGACGTGTTGTTCGTAGCGGACCGGCTCGTTGGAGGCAGGCACCACCACAGGTAGCTCATTGTCTGGTTCGTGGTCGGGTGCGAGCGCGGAGATCCGGCTTCCCGGCGGCCCCGCGGCTGTGGCCCAATCCCAGTGGGGCATCGGCATGTGTGCTGGTGGGTGGGCGTTCGTTGGTTCTGGCTCAGGTTTCGTGATCATGGCTGGTTGTGGGCGACGGCCTGGTGGCTGCCCTATTTCGTGGTCGGCGGCGAGGCTCTGGGTGGGCCGGGATGCCGTTTTTTTGTTATCACCGTCTGGCGTGGTTGAGCTGCTGCAGAGTGGAGGGCACGTCTTGCCGCGGAGTGACGGGCGGCGGCGTCGACGGTGGGGGTGCTGGCGACGCGTATTCGGGACGTTCAGGACAGCAGCATCAGTTTCCGCAGCAGGTCGGGCTTGGCGCGTCCG
>JBBRDH010000209.1:0-7301 GCA_038204125.1 Mycobacteriales bacterium | reverse complement strand
GACCTCCTTCTCCGGCAATCGGTGAAGGAATCCTCAACCCCAGCGGCTGGGTTATGCCGACCTGACCGGCCCCGGAGCCGTTGCCCGGCAGGGCGATCCGCGGCGAGGTCGGCATAACCCAGAGGTCGGCATAATCCACATTGCTCCGACGTCGGAGCAATGTGGACAACGGGTCGGCGTTCGTCGACGCGTGGTTGTTGCGGGCCTGCGCGAAACTCGGGGTCCGGCTGGTTCATTCGACTCCGCATCGACCGCAAGGACGCGGGAAGATCGAGCGGTTTTTCCGGACGGTGCGGGAGCAGTTCCTCGTCGAGGTGCCCGACACCACCGCCGAGGAGCTCACCGCCGCCGGGCTCGATCACGCCGCAGCGTTGATGGAGCTGAACCGGCTGTTCACCGCCTGGGTGGAGGTGGAATACCACCGCCGGGTGCACACCGAGACGGGGCAAACGCCGTTGCAACGGTGGGAGGCCGGGTGGATCCGGCTGGGCCGGACCGCGGCGATGCCGACCGCTGCTGATCTGACCGAGGCGTTCCTGTGGTCTGAATACCGGACCGTCACCAAGACGGCGACGGTGTCGTTGCACGGCAACACCTATCAAGTGCAGGCAGTGTTGGCCGGTCGGAAGGTGGAGTTGGTGTTTTCCCCGTTCGACCTGGAAAAGCTGCAGGTCCGCTACGACGGAACCAGCTACGGGCCGGCGGTCCCGCACGTCATCACCCGGCACACCCACCCCAAAGCCCGACCCGAGATCATCGACCCGCCGCCGGCCACCCAGAGCGGCATCGACTATTTGGCGTTGACCGCCGCCGCCCACCACCACCAGATCCAAGATGATCAACGCATCGGATTCCACGCCCTCTACGCCACCGCCGCCGTCGGCCCAGACAAGGTCGACGCCGAAAGTGTTGCCGCCGGGCAGGTTCCGGGGCAGTTGGCCTTGACCGACCTGATCGATGCTGCTTCTGTTGATGGGCGGGTGGTGCTGTGAGCATCGACCGGTTACAAGCCCACTACGGGTTCACCAGGATGCCTTTCGGGCGGGACCTGGCCCCACAGATGCTGCACCGCCACCCAGGGCACGGCGAGGCCGTCGCCCGGATCGCCTGGTGCGTCGAGCAACACGCACTCGGCGTCATCACCGGGGAGGTCGGCGCCGGGAAAACCGTCGCCATCCGAGCTGCGACAGCCGCCCTGGACACGTCCCGGCACGTGGTGATCTACCTGCCGAACCCCTCCGTCGGAGTGCGAGGGATGTTGCACCACATCGTCTCCGCCCTCGGACACGTCCCCAGCTTCTACACCGCAACCCTCGCTCCGCAGGCCGCTCGGGCGTTGGCGGCCGAACACGCCGAACGCGGACGCACCCCCGTCGTCGTCATCGACGAGGCGCACCTTTTGGACAACCCGCAACTCGAGGCGATCCGGATGCTGACCAACCACGACATGGACTCCGGGGCACCGTTCGCAGCGCTGCTGGTCGGGCAGCCGACGCTGCGGCAACGACTGCGCCTCGGAGTGCTGGCGGCGTTGGATCAACGGATCCAGGTCCGCTACACCCTGGCCGGGATGCCCCCGGCCGACACCGCCGCCTACATCACGCACCACTGCGGCATCGCCGGCCGCACCGACACCCTGTTCTCCGGCGACGCCGTCACCCTGATCCACAACGCCGCCCGCGGCCACCCCCGGGGCAGTGAACAACCTGGCCGTCAACGCGTTAATGGCCGCGTTCGCCAAGAACCAGGCGATCGTCGACGAGAAGGCCGCCCGCGCCGCCATCAACGAATCCGGTCGCGACTGACACCCACCGTCAACCAGCCGACCAGCCAGTCAGCACGCCCACGATGGCCCCGCTCGCCACGCCGAGCGGGGCCATTTGCTCACCCACACATCGGCATCGGCAACGACGGCATCATCGGCACCCTGAGCGACGGTCAACACGCGGTCAGATAATCAACTGATGACTTGTTGGGTGCTTGTGCACAGTCCGCTGCTGAGTCCGGTGTTCTGGGAACCACTGGCGGCCGTGCTTCGTGGGCGAGGACAGCTCGTGGTCACCGCTGACATGAGCGGGGCGCTGTCGATGAACGGCCAGTACACGCAGGCGCAGGCCGACCTGGTCGTATCTGCCGTCGACTCGGACGTGGTGAGGCTGGTTGCTCATAGCGGAGCGGGACCGATCCTCCCGGCGATCGCGGAAAGGCTGCGTGGCCGTGGGACCACGGTTTCCGACAGCATCTTCCTCGATGCCGCGCTGCCGCATCCGGGCCACTCCAGGTTTGCAGTACTGCCGGGGCCAGCAGTGGCGCACCTGTTGACCATGCTTGTCGATAGTTGGCTGCCGCCATGGCCATCTTGGTGGTCACCGGAGGAGCTGCGGGAGATGGTGCCCGACGCCGGCTTACGTCGTCAGCTTGTCGCCGCTTGTCCGCAGCTGCCGGTTGGTCTGTTTTCCGAGCCCATGCCAGCTGGTGACCAGACTGCGATGGGCCGACAGCGGTTTTGTCGTCTGAGCAGCACGTACGACGCCGCTGCCGACCAAGCCGCACATGATGACTGGGAAGTCACCCGCCTGAAAGCGCATCATCTAGCGCCGATGACAGATCCGCAGTCATTAGCCGACGTGATCCAGGACCTTGCCGACCGATAGCCGATCCCTCATCGGGCTACTGGCCGCGGGTCAACACGGATTGGGCGACTTCGAGCAGACCCGCCAGCCCGCAACTGCAGCCCAAGGTGGGCTCGCAATCCTGCTCGTGACGGGTATAGCGAACCAAGCCCAACGCGAGTTCGTTCCGTTCCCCGAAGATCTTGCCGACACCTTCGGTCCACGCGGATCTTGACTCGACCGGGTTTCCACTGCCTGGGTCAAGATTCCGCCTAGGCCCCCCGACCTCGGCGGCCAACCCGGATGCGACTTCCCGGGCGGCACCGGCCAACGCAACGGTGTCGACATCCAGGCCAACCAGCACACGCACCGCCACACAGTCCGGATTCTGCAAAATCGCTACCAACAGGTGAGCAGGTCCGATCCCGGTGTGACCGAGATGCTCCGACACGTGAACGGACTGCTCGAGCACCTGTTTGGCCGACGGACTGAACGGGATGTGTCCAGTTGGTGCTTTGCGGCTGCGGCCGACCGACTCGACGACTCCCTCACGCACCGAGGCCAGGGTGATACCGGCTGTTCTGAACGCGGTCTGAAACAGCGGATCGGCGCTGCGGAGCACACCCAGCAGCAGGTGTTCGGTTCCAATCTGCTGGTGTCGCAGTGAGACGAGTTCCTCCTGCGCCCATACGACGACAGAGCGTCCCTCGTCTGTGAACCGTTCGAACATTGAGCCTCCCTATGTTTGGCGATCGCTGCAGCAAACAGGAGGTTCGGACAGCGGCCTTTGCCTCGATTGTGTCCTTACCGGGAATGGACGCGGTACGCGGTGCTACTGGAGGAATCAGGGTCCGCTGGCCGATCCGCATACGGACGGCGAGTGAAGTCGGCCAGACCGGACCCCGCTCAGTGACTCTGGAGTTCCTCCCGAGCGACGCGACGGGCAATGTCCTCGACGTCGGCTCGGGATAGGACCGCCGGGCCTTATTGCATAGCCTGACGCAGTCGGCGACGGACAAGGGCGGAAGTTGGGATGCCTTCGCCGCTCGCTCGCTGACGCAACTGCTCGTCGAGGTCGCTGTCGATACGGAGGTGCGTCGTCCAGCGTGTTTGTGGTCTCGACCGCCTCCGCTTCGCCGGCCACGGCGACCTCGGCGCGGATAGCCTCGTGCCGCACGCACCGGTCCGCGCGGGCTGTTTCGGTGGTGGCAGTCATGAGCGGTTCCCTTTCTTGCACGTAGTGCTGCAGGTCAACGCCGCGGGTCTTGTAGGCCGTCACGCAGGAGGAGTCGTCCGGGTCAATGATCACGGTCAGGACGAACTTATCGCCGCGTGAATAGCCGATCAAATGTGTATAGGCCGCGCTGCTCTTCGGGTCCAGCCTGCCCCACCCACAGCGCAGGCCTCGGCGCGACGCTCAGCATCGCGCCCAACAAATACCTCACCCAATCCGGGGGTCGGCGGTCGTGGTCACCTCTATTTTCGGATTGGTTCGGACGCCGCCGTCGCGCAGAAGAGGTATAGGACGGGCACTGCGGCGCTTGACTGATCAAGTAGCACTAGCGCACTGTTTACCTATGGCGTACAGAAAGTTACTGGTCGGATTGGTGCTTGTAGGTATCTCGTTCGCGGGGTTACCAGCTTCTGCCGGGGCGGCGGGTGGTCGGGGCGACGTCGGGGCAGCCGGTGGTGGGGATGCGCTGTTTCCGTTTGCCGGTAACGGAGGCTACGACGTGCAGCGGTATCAGCTGAACCTTGACTGGAACCCGAACAGCAACGTGTTGCGAGGTTCCGAACGGATCGCCGCGATCACGACTCAGTCGCTGCGGAGCTTCAATCTTGACCTGACCGGTCTTACCGTCAAGAAGGTACAGGTCAACGGTCGGGCAGCCCGCTTCATCCGGGTCGGCCAGGAGCTGATAGTCACACCGTCGGAGCCGCTGCCCGATCACCGTCGCTTCGCGGTCGCGTTGGAGTACTCCGGAGTTCCGAAAGTGATCACCGACCCTGACGGCACTTTCGAAGGATGGGTGCCGACCCGTGATGGCGTCTTTGTGGTGGGTGAGCCACAGGGTTCGCAGACGTGGTTCGCGGTGAACAACAGCCCTGCGGATAAGGCAATCTTCGATGTGTCGATGACCGTTCCGGACGGTCTTACCGCGGTGGGCAATGGTCGCCTGGTTTCACAGCAAGCAAGCGGCGGCCGACGCACGTTCCGGTGGGTCGAGTGTTCCCCGATGGCGCCCTACCTGGCGACCATCACCGTGGGACGGTTCGACGTCGCCCGCGGGTTTACCGCCGGCGGGATTCCCACGTACGTGGCCGTGGACCCGAGCCAGG
The DNA here is from genome assembly GCA_038204125.1 of Mycobacteriales bacterium. GTDB lineage: Bacteria > Actinomycetota > Actinomycetes > Mycobacteriales > Nakamurellaceae > Nakamurella. The sequence continues at coordinate 2,349 of JBBRDH010000209.1, read as the reverse complement.
CGGCCGCGGCGAGGCCGGTATTGGCAAAATTGCCGGCGATGGTGGACTTCTTCTCGAAGGTGTACGGGCAGTACCCGTTCGACATTGTCGGTGCGATCGTCGATGACGCCCCGAAAGTGGGGTATGCCCTGGAAACGCAGACCAAACCTGTGTTCGACACTGCACCCGACGAGACGACGCTCGTCCATGAACTGGCCCATCAGTGGTTCGGCGACGCCGTCACTCTGACAAAGTGGTCCGACATCTGGCTGAACGAGGGCTTCGCGACCTGGTCGGAATGGCTATGGGCCGAACACACCGGTGGGCGGTCAGCTCACGACACCTTCGTCGCGCTGCGCGCGGAGCCCGCGGGTAGTGACCTCTGGGCGCCGGCACCCGCGGGTCTGGTCGATCCGGCCGACATCTTTGCCCGCAGCGTCTACGACCGGGGCGCCATGAGCCTGCAAGCCTTGCGCGAGAAAATCGGGGACAAGGTGTTCTTCCACGTGCTGCGGACCTGGTACCGCGAGCACCGCTACGGCAATGTCACCACCGGCGAATTTGTGGCGCTCAGCGAGCGCCTCAGCCACCAAGATCTGAAGCCGTTCTTCAGGACCTGGTTGTACAGTGCCGAGAAACCCTCCGCTTAACCTGGCGGCCAGCCCCCGATAGAACCTCTCGGCGACCATTCCCGGTAACGAATCGCCTCCGCCGCGACGGAATACCCGGTTCAGGAGCCAGCGACCCTTAGCCGCGGTCACGGCCAGCATCACGCGGATTGCTCCGATTCGGTCTTCCGGAGTCTTGGCGGTCATCCGCCCCGCTGGCGCGCATCACCGCCCCGACGAGGGGCAACGAGGCGACGACGAACGCCCCGTGAGTCCACCGCGGCATGCCCCGCCACGGCACGAACGTCGCCGCGGCGATCGAGGCGATCGACCCGGCCACCAGCACCGATGCCACAGCCGAAGACCGGGTGTTGAACGCGATCCCCACCACGATGAGCATGCTAATCGACAGAAACGGGGCGATCCGGCGCTGGTAACAGGGGGCGGCCAGCGGACCCAGCTCGCAGATGCCCCGGGCATCGTCCAACAACGCGTCGAAGGTGCGCTCAGGCCGAGTCGTAACCCAAGAGTGAGCGCCCCCGGTACCAACCCGAAAGAATCGAGAGACCCACCCGTCGGCATAGGCAAACCCACCCTGAACTGCTACGACGTCACCCTCACCTGACTGGGCCGATCACTCGCGCGCTCAACGCCGGGGTTCGGGCCTATCCGTCTCGGTGGTGCACGATCCTGGTTTTGGCGGTTTGTGGAATGGGGATCCCAGGCACCCCCGGTCCCTACCGCGCCGGTCATCTTCGCCGGGCAGTGGCCCCTCGGAGCGCCCGATCACGGGCCACTTCGGGAATCTGACAGTGGTCGGGCATTGAGCCAGCGAGTCGGTCACCGCCGTCACGCAGCTGAGGCGACGGGATGCGGGAAAGCGTTGGGCCACAGATTATCTGCCTCGACGCTCGGTGCCTCCCGGTTGGCGGAGGACGGCCGGTTTGCCGTCCCGCAGCACATCGCGGGGGTCGCGGCGGCTATCAGAATCGCTGCGAATGCGCACCGTTTTGGGGTGACTACGGTGCCCGGGTGCGAACCAACCCGGCTATTAGACTAAGGGTGCATGGTTGACTACTCAGGGGAGTCGTGGATGCTCGGGGCGAAAACCGAGGCCTTTGGACTTGACTGATGATCCCCGCGGCCAGGCGACAGGGTCAACATCCCACGGCTTGGTGGCGGTGCCGCAGGTGTGAGCGCTCGTGTGCCAGCACCGGGAGGCGCTGACGGGCCCTCACTCCCGCTGACCAGCCGAGCCGCTTGACTGGTCGGCGGCCTTGACCAGTGTCGTCTACGGAAAGTAATCAAACAGGCGCGGAGAGTAGGATTCGTTGAGACCTTCGTGGAGGCGAATCTCACGGCCAAGCAGACCCGCTTGAAGCGGGACGCTGATACTGGGCGGCCGAGCGGCCAACGGGCCGAGGGAGGTCTCAGGGTCGGGATCGGCCGGCCCTCAGCGGCCGATGGGTAGTGGAAATGTGTCTATTTGGGACGGGCTTGGTGGTGATGTCCGACGGTCTGATGTATTCCGTGACGGTGCCGATATAAGTGAATACGAATCGAGCCTTGGGGCGATCGGCGAGGAACCGGGATGACGCTGCCATGCAGACGGTGAGAACGTCAGTCGATGAGGTATCGGACGCCGGCCGAGACAACCTGACCAATCGTCTGTGGTGGATGTACGTGGCGGCCGGGGCGGCCGTCATGGGGGTGTATTTCGTCCTCTCCGGCGCCGGTTCGTGGACCGGGCAGATCGTGAAAG
>JBBRDH010000208.1:0-7319 GCA_038204125.1 Mycobacteriales bacterium | reverse complement strand
CTTCGGCACCCCCGGCGGCGACCAGCAGGACCAGTGGCAGCTGTGTTACCTGCTGCGCTACCTGCTGTCCCCGAACGCCGAACTCAACCTCCAGGCGGCCGTCGACGGCCCGGCCTTCCACAGCACCCACTTCCCGAGCTCGTTCTTTCCGCGGGAGGCCTTCCCGGGGCAACTCGTCATCGAGGACCGGTTCGCACCCGCCACCCTCGCTGAGCTCGAACGCCGCGGCCACGAGGTCCTCGTCTCGGGTCCGTGGAGTCTGGGCCGGCTGTGCGCGGTGGCCCGGGACCCGGCGACCGGCCGGCTGCGGGCGGCCGCGGACCCACGCAGTGACCAGGCCTACGCTGCCGGTCGGTGAAACCGCTGTGGTGACGGCACCGAACCGTTGATCGCGCCCGGCACCGGCATCGAATCGGAGTGGGACCGCCGACGCGCGGCCCGGCCGTGAACTTCTACGGCTTGTCGGACTAAGCTCGGGTGGGTCGCCGGTCTCGCTCGTCGTGGCCCGAGATCGCAGCCCAAACCAGGGTTGAACGCCGCCTTCGCTCCGGGTGAATATGCTCAGGGTGAACATGTGACACCAGTGCGCCGAACTGCTGGAGGACTGCCGTGACAGCCGTAGTACCACGCCCTGTCGTAACCCGGGCATACCCGGTCAACAAACTGCGACCAGGGGTCGCCCTGCTCGGCTATCTCAAGACGACCGACCCGAAGACGCTCGGCAAGATGTACATCTGCACCGCGTTCTTCTTCTTCATGGTCGGCGGGCTGATGGCGCTGATCATGCGGGCCGAGCTCGCCCGGCCGGGCATGCAGTTCCTCTCGCCCGAGCAGTACAACCAATTGTTCACGATGCACGGCACCATCATGTTGCTGTTCTATGCGACCGCCATTGTGTTCGGTTTCGCGAACTTCGTGTTGCCGCTGCAGATCGGCGCCCCCGACGTGGCGTTCCCGCGGATGAACGCGATGTCATATTGGCTCTACCTGTTCGGCTCCTGCGTCGGCATCTCCGGCTTCTTCACCCCGGGCGGGGCGGCCGCGTTCGGCTGGACCGCGTACGTCCCGCTGTCCAACGCCGCGAATTCGCCCGGGGTCGGCGGCGATCTGTGGATCATGGGGCTGGCGCTGACGGGCCTGTCGACCATCCTCGGTGCGGTCAACATGATCACCACGGTGATCTGCCTGCGTGCCCCCGGGATGACCATGTGGCGGCTGCCCATCTTCACCTGGAACATCATGGTGACGTCGATACTGGTGCTGATCGCGTTCCCGGTGCTGACCGCGGCGCTGCTGGGCCTGGCCGCCGACCGGCATTTCGGCTCGCACGTCTTCGACCCGGCCAACGGCGGAGCCATCCTTTTCCAGCACCTTTTTTGGTTCTTCGGTCATCCGGAGGTCTACATCATCGCGCTGCCGTTCTTCGGCATCGTGTCCGAGGTCTTCCCTGTCTTCTCCCGAAAGCCGCTGTTCGGATACCGGGGCCTGGTGTACGCGACCCTGTCGATCGCCGCGTTGTCGATCGCCGTCTGGGCGCACCACATGTACGCGACCGGCGCCGTTCTGCTGCCGTTCTTCAGCTTCATGACCTTCCTCATCGCCGTGCCGACCGGGCTGAAGTTCTTCAACTGGATCGGGACGATGTGGAAGGGCCAGATCACCTTCGAGACGCCGATGCTGTTTGCCGCCGGGTTCCTGGTCACCTTCCTCTTCGGCGGGTTGACGGGTGTCATCCTGGCCGCCCCGGCACTGGATTTCCACGTCTCCGACTCGTATTTCGTGGTGGCGCACTTCCACTACGTGCTGTTCGGAACGATCGCCTTCGCGACCTATTCGGGCATCTACTTCTGGTTCCCGAAGATGACCGGCCGGTTCCTCGACGAATCCCTGGGCAAGTTCCACTTCTGGACGACCTTCGTCGGCTTCCACCTGACCTTCCTGGTGCAGCACTGGCTCGGCAACATGGGCATGCCGCGCCGGTATGCCGACTACCTGCCGACCGACGGCTTCACCACGCTGAACACGATCTCGACGATCGGGTCGTTCATCCTCGGCTTCTCGACGCTGCCGTTCATCTGGAATGTGCTCCGCTCGTTGCGGTACGGCGAGGTGACGACCGCCGATGACCCGTGGGGTTACGGAAACTCGTTGGAGTGGGCGACTTCCAGCCCGCCCCCGCGGCACAACTTCACCTCGCTGCCGCGGATCCGTTCCGAGCGGCCGGCTTTCGAGTTGCACCACCCCGAGATGATCGAGCGGATGCGGCTGGAGGCTCACCCCGACCGTAACTGGCAGCCGCTGAAGGAGTTGGAAGAGAGCGAACACCTCAAGATCTGAGGTCGGGGCCGCTCGCCGCCCGCCGTTCCGTCATCCTGCGTGACCCAGCACCGCGGCAAGGGGGAGCCCGATGATCTCGGTGCTGATCACAGTTACCGGGCCCGACAGACCCGGCGTGACGGGTGTGCTGTTCACAGCGCTGGCCGCGCACCGGGTGGACGTTCTCGACGTCGACCAGGTGGTCGTTCGCGGCGCCCTGACGCTCGGGGTCCTGGTCGCCACGCCGGGAGATCCGGAATCGTTGCAGGAGCACGTCGAACAGGCGATGGACTCCCTCGGTATGGGTGTCAGGGTGTCGATCAACCGAGCGGGTGACGAGAGCAGGCGGGTCGCCACCCATTCGATAGTTGTCCTGGGCCGACCCCTGCAGGCGAAAGCCATCGGCGCGCTGGCCCGGACCTTCGGCGACGTGGGCGTCAACATCGAGACCATCACCCGGGTCGCCGACTACCCCGTCACCGGCCTGGAATTGTCCGTCACCGCGCCGGATGACGAGCAACTCCGCGCGGTGGTAGCCGCAGTGGCGACCGCGGCGGGCGTCGACATCGCAGTCCAGCGGGCAGGTCTGGCCCGCCGGGCCAAGCGCCTGATCGTGTTCGACGTCGACTCGACCCTGATCACCGGCGAGGTGATCGAAATCCTGGCCGACCGGACCGGTACCCGGGCGCAGGTACAGCAGATCACCGCCGCCGCAATGCGCGGCGAACTCGACTTCGCCGAGTCCCTGCGGGAACGGGTGGCGATGCTCGCGGGTCTGGACGCGGCGGTCCTGGACGAGGTGGGCGCCGCACTCGAACTGACGCCGGGGGCCAGAACCACCATCCGCACCCTGAAACGACTCGGCTACCGCTGCGGCATCGTGTCCGGAGGTTTCATGCAGGTGGCGCGGCACCTCGTCGACGAGCTGGAGCTGGACTTCGCCGCTGCCAACACCCTGGAGATCGTCGACGGCCGGCTCACCGGCAGGTTGGTCGGGGAGATCCTGGACCGGCCGGGCAAGGCCAGGGCGTTGGAACGGTTCGCCCGGGAGTCGGGCGTCGCGCTGAGCCAGACCGTCGCGGTGGGGGACGGCGCCAACGACATCGACATGCTCGCCGCCGCGGGGCTCGGGATCGCGTTCAATGCCAAGCCGGTCGTCGCCGAGTTCGCCGACACCGCCCTCAATCAGCCATTTCTCGACCCGGTGCTCTTCATCCTCGGGATCAGCCGGCAGGAGGTCGAGGACGCCGATTCCGCCGACGGCCACCTCCGCCGCGTCCCGCTCTCCTGACCGGCTGCCCTCCAACTCGGCGCGCCAGCCTCTTTCTCCGCGGCCCCGCCACCCCGCCCTGCCGCCGCCCCCCGCCCCGCCGCCCGGGCCACCTGGCGAGGATCAACTTCGCAAACACGGATCAACTTGGCGACTCCTGTCCCACCGTCACCAAAAGCGTCACTTTCGTCCATGCGGGCCTCAGGCTCGGGCGGTTCGATGACCGGCTGGGGCTCGGGCGCCCCCGGGGAGGGCCTAAGCCCCCGCAAGCGGCACGGGCCTCCTGGCGAGGATCAACTTCGCAAACACGGATCAACTAGGCGACTCCTGTCCCACCATCACCAAATGGGCAACTTTCGTCCATGCGGGGCCTGCTGGCGAGGGTCAACTTGACGACTCCTGTCCCACCGTCTCCAAAGCGCGACTTTCCTCCGCGCGGAGGGCCTTCGGAGCTCCACCGGAGATCCACCGGCGGGGCTGATGGACACTGGACCGGTGACTGGTGAGGCTCTCGCGCCGCTGCGGGACAGCTACGCCCACTGGCTGAGTCTGCGGCCGGACGAGGTGCTGGCCGACCGACTCGAGGCGGCCGAGGACATCCGGGCCCTCCAGCTGATCCTGCGGATGGAACGCGACCGGCCGCCGTCCTGGCACAGGGCTCTCGCACTGGCGGCATCTGCTTCGGCGGCGATCTGCCTCGACGAACGGGCAGAGCCAGGCGGCGAGTGGTACCAACAGGTCCACGAGTACTGCCTCGGCCACATCCGCAAGGTGACCAGGCGGGCCAGGGGTGCGCAGTGGGAAGCGACGGGCGACCTGCCCGGCGTGACGCTCGCCGACGGCGACACCCAGGTCCGGGCGTTGCTGCCCGCCCGCGTGGCCGACCTGGACAAGCGGGTCGCCAAGCTGCAGGTGGGCGGCACCGACGTCGAGGCGGACGCCGCTACCGGCCCGATGCCGGCGCGCGCCCTGCGGATCTGGCTACCGCCGGCCCCGGCCATGACGCTCGGGAAGGCGATGGCCCAGACCGGTCACGCCGGGATGGTCGCCGCGGCGCTGCTGTCCGGCAGTGACCAACCAGCCCTGCACCGCTGGATCAGCGCCGGTTTGCGATCGGCGGTTCGGCGCAGTAGTGACGGCCACTGGTCGACCCTGACGACGCAGGTCGGCCGGAAGCGCGCCTGGCAGCAGGAACGTCTGGTTGCGGTCCGGGACGCCGGGTTCACCGAGGTGGCTCCAGGGACCGTCACCGCGATTGCGGTCGCGCCCGCCTGAGGATCGTCGGTGCCGCACATTGACGCCCACCCGGGACGGCCAAGTGTTCAGGAGGCGGTGATCCAGAGCGCGCCGTAGGGGGCGAGCCAGATGTTGCCGTCGGCCCCGGCGCGCACCGTGTCCCCGGAGATGGTGTCCACGCCGGCCGCCAACCCGAGTTCGGCGAGCCGGTGCCCCGGCCACGGTCGCCAGGCTTCGGTCATGTTGTACAGCCCCAACATCGGTCCGACTGGATGACGACGGAGCACCGGAAGGACGCCAGGGTCTTCCAGCGCCGGGATTTCCGCCGCGACCGAGGCGTGCAGATGTTCCAGTTGCGAGCGGGCCAGCACCAGGTGCCGCATGAGCGCGAACAGTCTGCCCTGCACCGTGTTTCCGTCGTACCGGCGGTCCGCCGCCGACCAGGGCAGCCTCGGGCGGTGGGCCCAGCGATTGTCGCTGGCATGCCCCTCCTCGTTGGCCCAGTTCAGGTCGTTGGTCAGGCCCAGTTCGTCGCCCATCCAGATGACCGGCACCCCGCCCCATCCCAGGACCAACGCGTAGCCGACGAACAACCGGCCGACGACGAGGTCGAGGCGGGTCTGGTCCGCCGACCCAAGCGCGTCCTCCATCCCGTCCAGACTCGCTGCCATGCCACTGATCCGGCGGTCGTTGGTCTGCGGGTTGTACTGGAAGACCAAGCCGTTGGCCGGTGAGCCGGGGAAGATGCCGGAGTAGTAGTCGGAAAGAAATGCCCGGTGCTGGTAGCCGTTCAGGCCGACCGCGGCGGCGTCACCGTCGTCGATGGCCCAGCCGATATCGTCGTGCGAGCGTAGATAGGTAACCCAGGCCGTGGTCGACGGCGCGACCGGCAGGTGTCGCAGCGCTTGCGCCGCGAGCCGGACGTCCCGGGCGGCCAGCATCGACCAGACCTGCACCATCAGGCTGTTGTGATAGGCGATGTCGCTGACTTTTCCGTGGTGCGACCCCTGGCCGAGATAGTGCACCAGATCGGCCGGGCCGACGATCGCTTCGGCCTTGAAGATCACTGCGGGGCAGACGATCCGGGCCATCGCCCGCAGCGCCTGGGTGATGGCGTGAACTTCCGGTTGATTCTGCGAATTCGTGCCCAGCCGCTTGAACATGAACGCGATGGCGTCCAGCCGGAGGACGTCCACACCGGCGTTCGCCAGGAAGAGGATGATATCCGCATATTCGTAGAAGACATCCGGGTTCGTCCATTTGACGTCCCATTGAAAGGAATTGAAGGTCGTCCACACCCAGCGTTGCAGTTCGTCGTCGAAAGTGAAGTTACCCGGCGCGAAATCCGGGAAAACTTCGGGTAATGTCCGCTCATAGGCGTCGGGCACGGTCCGGTCGGGAAAGGTGTAGAAGTAGTCCACATATCTTGCGTTTCCGGCGCGGGCCAGCCGGGCCCATTCGTGCTCCTGGGCGACGTGATTCAGTACGAGGTCGAGGACAAGACTGATACCCGACCGGCGCAACGAGGCCGCGAGCACCTTCAGGTCTTCCATCGTGCCGAGATCGGGGCGGACCGTGCGGTAGTCGACAACCGCGTAACCGCCGTCGCTGTCGCCTTCGCGGGGCCGCAGCAGCGGCATCAGGTGGAGGTAGGTGACGCCCAACTCGCGCAGATAGGGAATTTTCTGCCGGACCCCGTCGAGGGTTCCGCCGAATCGGTCGGCGTAGGTCGCATAACCGACCATCGCGGGCGACTGGAACCAATCGGGTGACAGTGTCCGTTCGGCATCGAGCCGGGCCAGCTCCGGATCGCGCCCGGCGTAGGCCGTCGCTGCCAGCCGAATCAACCGAGGGACCAATTCCCGGACCTGGTCGGCCGGATACACCCCCGCCAATCCCGAATGCAGGTCGGGCCACCACCGGTCGAGCCGGATGGCGAATTCTTCCCGCCGATGTTCGGGAAGTTCAGCGAGCGCGGCGTCGGCGATTTGATGGACGGCTTCCGGTGCAAGGCGCATCGGGTCATTCTGGCGTAGACGTCGGGCCACTCCGACACGCCCATGCCCGCTGTCGCCGACCGCGCGCCGGGCGCAAGCCGCACCGTGCCCGATGTCAGGTGTTCGGTCGAGACATAAAGTCCGGTCATCACCCGCTGATCCTCCGCATCCAGCGACCAAAGCCTGTCGGCGTCGCGCAGCACGCGGATCGTGCCTTGCGGCAGGTCGCCGGTGAAGTGCCCGGTCAGTGCGGGGCGGTCATAGCGCGGCAGATCAACATAGGGACGGGTGCGGGCATAGGGCCCGGATGATCCGGTGGCGGGCGGCGGCGCAAAGAATTCCAGCACGCGCAGTTCCTTGGTCCCCCAGGCAAAGGCATGGTGCCAGGTGTCGCGGCGGAAGAATGCGGTTTCGCCGGTCTGGACGGGCACCACCTCACCGGTTTCGGGGTTGGTCAGGATCATCGTGCCGGTCAGCACCGTCAGCGTTTCATCCGCGTT
>JBBRDH010000207.1:0-7459 GCA_038204125.1 Mycobacteriales bacterium | reverse complement strand
CGACGACCTCGCGCCGTTCGAGCCGGCCGCCTTCGTGGACGCGCTGCTCGGTGACTGATCGACACCCGCCGGGGTGATCCTGGCCGGCGGCCCTTCCGGTCCGGCCTGCCCCGGCTGCGCTGATCAAAGTCGGCGGCGCGGCTGAAGTTGGACGGTTTGGTACGGGTGGGGCGGGTGAGTCCTACTTCGTCCGCGCGGGAAGCTGCGGCCACGGGTGGGGCGGGTGATTCCTACTCCATCCGCGCGGGAAGCCCCGGCCACGGGTGGGGCGGGAGAGTCCTACTTTCGTCCGCGCGGCAGTCTGCGGCCCGGACTGGCCGGTTCATCTGCGCGGGTTCAACCCGAAGCCGGTTGGTACCCGAGTGGCTCCGCGGAACGCGGCGTTCCGTCGGGCCGGGCCCGTCATCTGATGTCGATCTGATCGACACACACTCGAAACGCAAACCGGCGTGAGTTCACCGCCCGGAAACAGCGGGGGGCGCTGCAAGAAACACGGTCCCGTCACCCTGATGACAAGTTCCCAGGGTCATCCGATCCGAATTCGCTCCCTGCCTGGAGGTTTGATGGTCCTGCACCAAGCGATTTCGCTGTTGTCCGCGGCGGATCCGATAAAGCTGAGCCCGGGGGACAGCGCCTGGATGCTGGCCAGCAGCGCGCTCGTACTTCTGATGACACCGGGACTCGCGTTCTTCTACGGTGGCCTTACCCGGGCGAAGAGCACCCTGAACATGATGATGATGTCTTTCGTCACCATTACGATCGTCTCAATCCTGTGGGTGATCTTCGGCTTCAAGCTGGCTTTCGCCAGCACATCTACCAGTGGGCTTTTCGGTGATTTCTCCTTCGGCCATCTCGGCGACGGGGCCAACGTAATCAAGGAATTCGGCGGGGCGGGCACCGGTATCCCGGTCATCGTGTTCGCCGCTTTCCAGCTGATGTTCGCGATCATCACGCCCGCGTTGATCTCAGGCGCGATCGCCGATCGGACAAAGTTCTTGTCCTGGTGCATATTCGCCACATTGTGGGCGATCATCGTCTACTTCCCGGTAGCGCACTGGGTATTCGATTTCGGCGCGCTCGGCGGAAAGGCGGGATGGCTGACGACCCTCTGGGCGCCGACCGGCAAGGCCGGTGTCGAGGACTTCGCCGGTGGTACCGCGGTGCATATCAATGCCGGCGCCGCCGCGCTCGCCCTCTGCATCGTGCTCGGTAAGCGCATCGGCTTCAAGAAGAACCCGATGCGACCGCACAATGTGCCGTGGGTGCTGTTGGGTTCAGGGCTGCTGTGGTTCGGCTGGTTCGGGTTCAACGCCGGATCCGCGGTCGGCGCGAACGGCCTGGCCGGCCTTGCTTTCATGAACACCCAGGTCGCTACTGCCGCCGCCCTTGGTGGCTGGCTGATCGTGGAGTATTTCCGGGACGGGCACCCGACGAGCGTCGGCGCGGCCTCCGGTGCGGTTGCCGGACTGGTGGCCATCACCCCCGCCTGCGGCTTCATCACCCCCTGGGCCTCGGTCATCCTGGGCCTGCTGGCCGGTGCGGTGTGCGCATTCGCTGTCGGCCTCAAATACAAGCTGGGCTATGACGACTCGCTCGACGTCGTCGGGGTGCACCTCGTGGGCGGAATTCTGGGCACGCTCTTCATCGGATTCTTCTCCTCCAGCGCCGTCAATTCATTCGCCAATGACGGACTGTTCTACGGCGGCGGTCTGGGCCAACTGGGCCGGCAGGCGGTCGGGGCCGCATCCGTACTTGCCTATTCATTCGTGGTCGCATTCGTTCTCGGGTTCATCATCAACAAGACGATCGGCTTCCGGGTATCCGCGGATGCAGAGGTCGAGGGGATCGACGTCACCGAACACGCCGAGTCCGCCTACGAATTCGACACCCAGGCCAGTAGCGGCAACATTCCATCAGGGCATCTGACGAGTGCTATCTCTAATACGACGGGGGTCAACGCATGAAACTGGTCACGGCAGTGATCAAACCGTTCAAACTGGACGAGGTGCGGGCGGCGCTGCTGGCCTTCGGCGTGCAGGGAATGACGGTGTCGGAATCCTCGGGATACGGCCGCCAGCGCGGCCATACCGAGGTTTACCGGGGCGCGGAGTACACCGTGGAATTGTTGCCCAAGGTCAGGGTTGAAATCCTGGTGGATGCCGCAGACGCCGACGACGTGATCGACGTCGTGGTCCGGGCTGCTCGCACCGGCAAGATCGGGGACGGCAAGGTGTGGGCGACCACGGTCGAGAACGTGGTCCGGGTTCGCACCGGCGAGCGCGGCCAGGAAGCCATCTGATCGATGGCAATCCCGTTGGGACGCACGGGTAGCTTCACCGAATTGCGGGGACAGTTGCTGGGCCGGTCCGGAGTTCCCGGTCCGGCCCGGCGGCGGGCGCTGGCCCGGCTCACCGACGGCTGGCTCGGCGATCTCGCGTCCGGGGCCGGCGTCAACGTCGGTGGCGTCGCACTAGTGGCGGTCGGCGGTTTCGGCCGCGGGGAGTTGTCTCCGTTCTCCGACCTCGACCTGGTGCTCCTGCATTCCACCGAGACACCGGCCTCCTACGCGGAGATGCTGGCCGAGCGGCTGTGGTACCCGATCTGGGATTCCGGGATCCGGCTGGACCATTCGGTGCGCTCGGTGGGCGGTGCCCGGCAGATCGCGAAGTCGGACCTGCCCGCTGTCCTGGGCATGCTCGACCTCCGGCACATCGCCGGGGACCCGGAACTGGCCGGCACCCTGCACCGCCGGGTGCTCGCCGACTGGCGCGCCGACGCCAAGGAGCGGCTGCCTCTGCTGCTGGCCTCCTGCCGGGAACGAGCCGAGCGCAGCGGTGAGTTGGCCTTCGCCACCACGCCTGACCTGAAGGAGTCGAAGGGCGGCCTGCGGGACCTGGTCGTGATGCGGGCGGTGGCGGCATCCTGGCTCGCCGACTGCCCGCACCAGGGCCTGGAGGAAGCCCGGTCGGCGTTGCTCGACGTCCGGGATGCCGTCCATCTGGTGACCGGACGGGCGACCGACCGACTGCAGCAGCAGGATCAGGACGGGGTCGCCACCGCGCTGGGGGTGGATGACCGGGACATGCTGCTGCGCCACGTGTCCGCCATCGGCCGCACGGTGGTCCATGCCAGCGATCTGACTTGGCACCGGGTGGCGAGGGCCCTCGAGGGACCGGGCAGAGGACCCCTGTCCGACGCCGGGGGTCGGTTCATCCGCCGACCGGAGCGGACGCCGCTGGCCGACGGCATCGTCGAGCAGGACGGTGAGGCCGTTCTGGCGCGCTCGGTGAACCCGGCGACAGAACCCGGCCTGGCGCTGCGGGCGGCCGCCGCCGCCGCCCAGGCCGGGTTGCCGGTATCGCCGGCCACCGTGGTTCGGCTGGCCAGGGTGAATCCGGGGCTGCCGGAGCCGTGGCCAGCGGTCGCCCTCGATGCATTCCTCGCGCTGCTGGGCTCCGGCGAACCCATGATCACCGTGTGGGAGGGACTGGATCAGGCCGGCCTGATCGCCGAGATCCTGCCCGGCTGGGAGCGGCTGCGGTCGCTGCCACAACGCGACCCGATCCACCTGTACACAGTGGACCGGCATCTCATGCAGACGGCGGTCAACGCCGCGGCGCTCGTCCGCCGGACCGACCGCCCTGATCTGCTGCTGCTGGCGGCGATCTTCCACGACATCGGAAAAGGACTGCCCGGCGACCACTCGACGGTCGGCGCCGAGATGATCCCTGACTGGCTGTCCAGGTTGGGCGTTCCCCCGACCGACATCGCCATCGTCGCAGGGCTGGTGCGGCATCACCTGCTGCTGTCCGAGACCGCGACCCACCGCGATCCCGACGACCCGGCAACGGTGGCCACGATCGTCGCGGCGCTCGCCGCCATCGACGACGCTGCCGATCCAGCGCCGGCCGATTCCTCCGACGCACCCGGCGGAGCGGCAACCACTGACAATTCGGCCCGGCTGCTGGACCTGCTGCACGCACTGACCGAAGCCGACGCAACGGCGGCCGGTCCGGTGGCCTGGTCGAAGTGGAAAGCCGGCCAGGTGCGGCAACTGGTGGACCGGACCCGGTCCGTGCTCGCCGGGGACACCTTCCCGGACGTCGCCGAATTGACCGATCAGGCACAGCAACTCCTGGCGACCGGATCTTCGGGCATCGTCATCCGGCAGTCCGAGTCCGGACTGGAGGTGACCATCGCGTCCCCAGACCGGCACGGTCTGCTGGCAGCTGCCGCCGGCGTGCTCACCGTCCACCGGCTGACGGTGCGGGCGGCCACGGTTCGGACGGTCGACGCCATGGCCCTGCAGATCTGGGCCGTTACCCCGGAATTCGGGGACCCCCCGGAGGAATCGACCCTGCGGGCGGATCTGGTCCGGGCTCTGGACGGCTCGCTCGATGTCGCCGCCCGGTTGGCGAAAAGGGGCAAGACCCGGCGCACGGTGGCGTCGGCGCCGCCCGCTGTCCGGGCCATCCCCCAGGCGTCCGACCGCGCCCTTGTGCTGGAGGTGCGAGCCCACGACACGCCCGGGTTGCTGCACAGCGTGGCAGCGACCGTGACGGCACTCGGCTTCGATGTGATCGCCGCACGGGCGAACACCAGGGGCGCCGAGGCGGTCGACGTGTTCTATCTGGTGGCACCCGGTGGCCGGTTGCCGGGCGCGGCGGAGGGCATCGCGATTGCCGACGCAGTGGCCGCGGCGCTCGCCGGATAGCCTGGCTGTCGAACAGTCGCGGGTTAGAACAGCCGTCACCAACCCCGTCCCGACGGACCGCCCGACGGCCCCGAAGCACGTCCTTCCGCCCAATCCGCCACAAGACTCCAACCTGTGAGGCCACACCGCCGTGTTCGATACCCTCTCCGACCGCCTGTCGAGCGTCTTCTCGAACCTGCGGGGCAAGGGCCGGCTCTCGCCCGCCGACATCGACGCCACCGCCAGGGAGATCCGGATCGCCCTGCTGGAGGCCGATGTCGCCCTGCCGGTGGTGCGCGCGTTCGTCGCCGCCATCAAGGAGAGGGCTACCGGGGTGGCCGTCTCCGCGGCACTGAACCCGGCCGAGCAGGTCATCAAGATCGTGAACGAGGAAATGATCGCCATCCTCGGCGGCGAGACCCGCCGGCTGACGTTCGCGAAGAACCCGCCGACGGTGATCCTGCTGGCCGGCCTGCAGGGTGCCGGCAAGACGACCCTAGCCGGGAAGCTCTCCCTGTGGTTGCGCAACCAGGGTCACACTCCGCTGCTGGTGGCGTGTGATCTGCAGCGGCCCAACGCCGTCAACCAGTTGCAGATCGTCGGCGGGCAGGCAGGGGTGCAGGTGTTCGCGCCGGAAGCCGGCAACGGGGTCGGGGATCCGGTTGCGGTCGCCAGGGCGAGCATTGGATACGCCAAGACCAAGATGCACGACATCGTCCTGGTCGACACCGCCGGTCGACTGGGCGTCGACGCCCAGATGATGCAGCAGGCTGCCGACATCCGGGACGCCGTCGACCCCGACGAGATCCTGTTCGTACTCGACGCGATGGTCGGTCAGGACGCCGTCAACACCGCGCAGGCGTTCGCCGACGGCGTCGGCTTCACCGGTGTGGTGCTGACCAAACTCGACGGCGACGCCCGGGGCGGCGCGGCGCTGAGCGTGCGGCAGGTCACCGGAACACCCATCATGTTCGCCTCCACCGGCGAGAAGCTGACCGACTTCGACACGTTCCACCCCGAGCGGATGGCGTCCCGCATCCTGGGGATGGGCGACATCCTGAGCCTGATCGAGCAGGCCGAGCAGCATTTCGAGGCCGACCAGGCCGAGGAGATGGCGGCGAAACTCGCGGGCAACGACTTCACCCTCGACGACTTCCTGCAGCAGATGATGATGCTCAAGAAGATGGGTCCGATCGGCGGTCTGCTGGGGATGCTCCCCGGCGCCGGCCAGATGAAGGACGCGCTCGCCAATGTGGACGACCGGGACCTCGACCGGACCGCGGCGATCATCCAGTCGATGACGCCGCAGGAACGGCGGGAGCCGACGATTCTCAACGCGTCCCGGCGCAAGCGGATCGCCAACGGATCCGGCTCCACAGTCGCCCAGGTGAACGCGCTGGTCGAGCGGTTCGGCGAGGCCCGCAAGATGATGTCGGCGATGGCCGGCCGATTCGGGTTCGGCGGCCGGGGTGGCAAAAAGGTCGTCAAGGGCCGAAAGGGCAAGAAGGGCAAGGTTTCCGGCCGCGGGCCGACGCAGCCCAAAATCAAGGGCCTGCCGCCGGGGATGGCCGGGATGGGGATGGCCGGGATGGGGATGCCCGGGATGGGCATGCCAGCGATGCCCGGGATGGGGCCCGCCGGGGCGCCGGGGAAGGGCCTGCCGGCCGGCGCCGGAAGCGGCCAGCTGCCGGCAGATTTCGGCCTTGACCAACTGCCGCCCGGCTTCGACCTGTCGAAGCTGAAGTTTCCGAAGAAGTAGCGGTGCCCACCGCCGGCGCGCTGCGCGTCACCGGGATCGATGCCGGGACCTCGGAGCCCGTCGACCACTGGATCTCCGGCGGCGTGTTCGTGCCCGGTCCGGTCGCGGGCGCTGCGCACATCACCGGTTGGACCCTCCCGGGGTTCGTCGACGCGCACTGCCACGTCGGCTATTCGACGCAGGGGCCGGTCTCGTTGGACGAGGCAGAGGACCAGGCCAGGACCGATTTGCGGAACAGCGCGCTGGCCGTCCGGGACTGCGGATCACCGGTCGACACCAGATCGCTGGTCGGGCGGGGCGACCTGCCCCACCTGATCAGGGCCGGTCGGCACATCGCCCGGCCGAAGCGGTACATCCGCGATCTCGGGGTCGACCTCGCCGAACCCGCCGACCTACCGGCGGAGGTCGGCCGGCAGCTGATTTACGGCGGTGGCTGGATCAAGCTGGTGGGGGACTGGATCGACCGGGGGATCGGTGATCTCGCTCCGTTGTGGCCGGATGACGTGTTGGTGGACGCGGTTGCGGTCGCCCACGCCGGCGGTGCCAGGGTGACCGCCCATGTCTTCGGTGAAGATGCCCTGCCCGGCCTGCTGGCGGCGGGCGTCGACTGCATCGAGCACGGCACCGGCCTGACGGACGACACCATCGCGCTGATGGCCGACCGGGGCGTCCACCTGGTGCCGACGATGATCAACATCGCCAATTTCCCGGCGTTCGCCCACGCGGCCGAGCGGTTCCCGGCATATGCCTCCCACATGCGCACACTGCACCGGCGCAGTGATGCCACCTTCGCGGCCGCGGTGGAGGCCGGGGTGGCTGTCCATGCCGGCACCGACGCCGGTGGCTTCATCGAACACGGCCGGATCGTCGACGAGATCGACGAGTTGGACCGGATCTTCCCGGACCGCCGGGCGCTCTTGCGCGCCACCACGGGCCAGGCCAGGACGTGGCTCGGCCTGCCAGTCGCCGAACTGTTCGGTCCGGCCGATCTGACGGTCTATCCCGAA
>JBBRDH010000206.1:0-7476 GCA_038204125.1 Mycobacteriales bacterium | reverse complement strand
CTTCGGCATCCTGGTGGTCATCGCCGGCCACGTGATCGGGCTGCTGATTCCGCAGTCGTGGACAGCCGCGCTCGGGCTGAGCCAGCGGGGTTACCACATCCAGGCCGTGATCCTGGGGACGATCGCCGGGCTGACGACGCTGTCCGGGGCGGCCATTCTGGTGTACCGCCGCCGCACCACAGGCCCGGTCTTCATGGCCACCACCCGTAACGACAAATTGATGTACGTCGTCCTGATTCTGGCCATTGTGGCCGGGCTGGCCACGACTCTGCTCGGCTCGGGTGTGATCGGGGAGGAACACAACTACCGGGAAACGGTCTCGGTCTGGTTCCGGTCGATCTTCATTCTCCAGCCCGACGGTGAGGCAATGACGTTGGCGCCCATTTCTTTCCGGATCCATGCGTTGATAGGGATGGCACTCTTCGCGCTGTGGCCGTTCACCCGCCTGGTGCACGCCTTCAGCGCACCGGTCGCCTACCTGTTCCGGCCCTACATCGTCTACCGCTCCCGCGACGTTGCCCGGCCCGGCGAATCGATCGGGTCGCGGCCGCGCCGCCGCGGCTGGTAAATGAGGCTGATCACACACAACCCTAGATCAAGCACGAAAAGGAGAGACCACAATGTCGTCGTCCACTCTGGTGGAGAACCGCGGATCGCTGCTTTCGGAGCGATCGGCAGCCGTCGTCCGGGCAACCGCAGTCGTCGTTGCCGGGAATGCCGAGCAGATAACCGCGAGGTTCTACCCGCGAATGTTCGAAGAGCATCCCGAATTGCTGAGGGTGTTCAACCAGGGGAATCAGGCCACCGGTGAGCAGAGCCGGGCGCTTGCCGCCTCGGTCGTCGCTTACGCAGTGCAGTTGATCGACCCGTCAGCGCCACCTTTCGCCCACGTGCTGGAACGTATTGCCTACAAACATGTCTCTCTCGGAATACGGCCGGAGCAGTACACCATTGTCGGGCACCATCTGCTGGCCGCAATCGGCGAGGTTCTCGGCGATGCGGTCACGCAGGAGATCGCCGAGGCCTGGAACGAGGTGTACTGGTTGTTCGCCACCCAACTCGTCGCTGAGGAGGCCCGGCTCTACCAGCAGGCAGGGGTCGACCCGGCCGAGCCGCTGCGGCCTTACCGGGTGGTCCGACGGATCGAGGAGACCCGCGACGTCATTTCGCTGGTTTTGGAACCTGTCGATGGCGGTGGGCTCCCGGAAGTCAGCCCCGGGCAGTATGTATCGGTCTTTCTCGACCTGCCGAACGGTCGGCGGCAGCCGCGTCAGTACACGGTTTCCTCCACGGGCCTGGGCAACCGCCTGCAGATCACCGTTCGCCGGGTCCGCGGCCTCAACGGTGCACCCGACGGCCAGGTGTCGAGCTATCTGCACGATGAGACCGAGGTCGGTGACGTCCTACAGGTCAGCGCACCGGCCGGCGATTTCGTCGTCCAATCCTCCGACGGGCCGCTGCTGCTGGCCAGCGCCGGCGCCGGCATCACCACCGTGCTGCCTATCGTCGAGCACATCGCCCGCACCCAGCCCGACCGCACCGTCATCGTCGCGCACGCCGACCGCACCGCCCAGGATCACGCGCTGCGGGAAACGGTGCTACATGTCGGTCGGCAACTGGACGACTTCACCGCCTACACCTGGTACGAGAGCGTCGATGCGAACGATGAGAAGTCTGCTCAGGGCTTCATGGATCTGAGCCAGATCCCGCTGCCAGCAGACGTTGCAGTCTTCACCTGCGGACCACTGCCATTCATGCGGCACATCCGCTCCACCCTGCTGGCCAGGGGGGTGCCCGCCTCGCGCATCCGTTACGAGGTCTTCGGTCCGGATCTCTGGGCCGCGCAGGTTCCGGACGAGGAACCCGTCGTTCATTGACTCTTGGGCATCCCTGGACAGTGTCTGTCGCGAGGCTCACACGGGCGGCGCGACGAAGACTTGGACCGGGCGGCGATCAGCGATCTGCTGATCGAATTCGCCAGGGCGCTGGACGAGCGCCACTGGGACGCCTATGCCCAGACATACGCCGAAGACGGGGTGTTGTCCATCGCGCCGCACATCACCCATCACGGCCGTGCCGGTCTCGCCGAAATTGTCGCCGGCAGTCTGTCGGGCTATGCCGGCGGCACCCCATCACCTGAGCACCAACCACGCCACGCACATCGACGGCGACCACGCCACTGCCCGCGCCTGTCTGATCGCCGCCCACGTACTGGACCGGCCGGACCGGCACGCCGACGGGCCGGCTGGTACGACACGACCCTGACCCGGACGGAACAGGGATGGCGGTTCGCCACCGTGACCCTGACGATCCGGTACGTCAGCGGCGAGCCGGTCACCCACTGATCAGTGTGCTGTGCGGTGCTGTGCCGTGCGGGCCGTCAGGAGTCGTAGTCGACGGTGACGGTGTCGGTGACCGGAAGCGACTGGCAGGTCAGCACATACCCGGCGGCCACCTCGGCCTGCTCCAGGGCGAAGTTGCGCCTCATTCTGACCTCCCCGTTCTTGACCAGAGCCCGGCAGGTGCCACACACCCCGCCCTTGCAGGCGAACGGAAGGTCGGGGCGGACCCGCTGTCCCCCATCAAGTATCGGCACGTCCCACGGGACCGTGGTCGTGGTAGCCCGGCCGTCGAGCACCACCGTCACCTCGGCCCCGGGACCCGGCGGGGGCTCCACGTGCCGTGCCTCGGCGGGAGGTTCTTCCTCGACGTAGAACAGTTCCCGGTGAATCCTCCCGCGCTCGACGCCCAGTTCGGCCAGAACATCCATGGCATCGGTGACCATGCCGTACGGCCCGCACAGCCACCAGTGGTCGACCTCGGCCACCTCGACGGTCTCCGGCAGCATCCGGCGCAGCCGGCCGGAGTCGAGGCGGCCGCTGAACAGTTCCACTTCCTGCGGCTCCCGGGAGAGCACATGGACCAGGCGCATCCTGGTCGGGTGGCCGTCCTTGAGATCGGCGACCTCGTCGGCGAACATCACCGAATCACTGCGCCGATTGCCATAGATCAAGGTGACGGTCGAATCGGCGTGCGCGCGCAGCACGGACGCCGCGATCGAGAGCACTGGGGTGATTCCCGAGCCGGCCGCGACCAGCACATGCCGGGCTGCGGCGGAGAGGTCGGGGCTGAACGAGCCGGCGGGTGGTTGCACCTCGATGACGTCGCCGACGCGGACCCGACGGACCAGCCAGCCGGAGATCGCCCCTCCGGCCACCTCGCGCACCCCGATCCGGGGAGCGTCGCCGACGGGAGCGCAGATCGAGTAGGACCGTCGTTCCGCGCCCCGCCGCAGGGTCAGCGACTGGCCGGGCGCGAAGCGGAAAGTCTCGCGCAACTCCGCGGGGACGTCGAATCTCACCGCCGCCGAATCGTCGGTGAGGCGTTCGATGTCGGCAATCCTCAGTGGATGAAAGTCGTTGCGGGCCATGGGGTCAGAATTCTTTGACATATTCGAAGGGTTCGCGGCAGGCTTCGCACCGGTAGAGCGCCTTGCAGGCCGTCCCGCTGAACGGGGAGCTCTCCTGGGTTCGCGGCGATCCGCAGCGGGGGCAGGGAACGCGGCGGGTCGAAGCGGTGAGGGTCAACGGCACCGGACCCCTCACGGGCGCAACTGCCGGGTTCGGCGGGGCGATTCCGGCGGCGCTCAGCTTGGCCCGGCCCGCCTCGGTGATCCAGTCGCTGCTCCACGGCGGCAGCAGGGCGGTCTTCACGGTCACCGAGGAGAACCCGGCTGCCCGCAGCCGATGTCGAAGGTCGTGGCGAATTTCGCGCATGGCCGGGCAACCGGAATAGGTCGGGGTGACGGTCACTGTCACGGCGTCGCCGTCCTGGTGGACGTCCCGGAGAATGCCGAGGTCGGCCAGGGTCACCATGGGCAGTTCGGGGTCAGGGACGCCGGCGGCCACCGCCCACGCCCCGTCGTGCGAGCCCTGAACCGCGGCGGTGACCGTCACCAGGTCGCGCCCGGGTGGGCCCTGGCCACACTCTGCAGCTCGGCCAGGAGGTAGCCCATCGCCTCGGTATGCACTCCGTCGCGGCCGTATCCCCCGCGGACCCCGGCCAGCGGCGACGCGGTCGGCCGGTCCAGGGTCGCGGTGGCCAGCACCGTGTCGAGCACGGCGTCGAACTCCTCCCGCAGCCCGGACGGGTCCACTGCGACGCCGGGCAAGGCGGCTTCCATCGCCGAGGAGGTGAACAGTTCGTCCACCAGCGGCCAGCTGACGGTGAACCCGGCCTGCATCCGGCGGTGCGACTCCGTCGTACCGTCACCGAGACGCACCACCCACCGCGCGGCGTAGTCGCGATGGTAGGTCAGCTCTTTCGACCCCTTGGCCGCGATCGCCGCCAGCACCGGGTCCTTCGACGAGCGCAAGGCCACGAACTGCGCCAGCCGCCAGGTGGAAAACACCAACAGCCGGGCGAGCAACTCGGCGAAGTCGGAATCGGCCCGCTCCACCAGCCGGACATTGCGGAACTCCCGTTCACCCCGGAAGAACGCCAGGTCGTCCTCGGTCCGCCCGGTGCCCTCAGCCGTCCCGACCCTGGCCAGCAGCATCCTCGCCTGGCCGAGCAGATCCAGCGCGATGTTGCCCAGCGCCGTCTCTTCCTCCAACTCCGGCGCCCTGGTCATCCACTCCTGCAGACGGTGGCTGTAGATCAGCGCGTCGTCGCCGAGCATCAGGCAGTAGGCCGCCAGCGCTGCCGTATCGATACCGGTGGGCACGTTGGTGTCGACGCCGTCCAGAGCGGCCGTGAAGCCGGTGCCGAACGCCCAACGGTGATCCTCGGTCTCCTCGGAAAGCGAGTGGTAGGCGTCGATGTCGTCAGCTGTCATCGGCCCGGGGCTCACATGTGTGGGACATCGTCGGGGATCTCGTAGAAGGTGGGGTGCCGGTAGACCTTGTCGCCCGACGGCGCGAAGAACGGGTCCTTCTCGTCGGGGCTGCTGGCGGTGATCGCCGCGGCGGGCACTACCCAGATGCTCACGCCCTCGTTCCGGCGGGTGTACAGGTCGCGGGCGTGGTGCAGTGCCATCTGCGGATCGGCGGCGTGCAGTGAACCGACGTGCACGTGGTTGAGGCCCCTTTTCCCGCGGAGAAAGACCTCGTACAACGGCCAGTCCGACCGGACCGCCGACGGGCTGGAGGTGACCGGAACGTCAGCGAGCGGGACTGCGCGGTGGCCGCCCTCGACCGTCCCAGCTTGGGCCGTCACACCCGGTGCGGTCCGATCCTGGCCCATGAAACCCCCTGTCATGCGGGTGATCCCACCCGTTCCGCCATTTTTGCCGCGTGCACCGACGCGGCCTCGCGGACCCAGGCACCCTCGTCGTGCGCGGCCTTGCGCTGGGCGACGCGCTGCGCATTGCAGGGCCCGTTCCCCTTGACCACCGCCCAGAACTCCGTCCAGTCGACCGGCCCGAAGTCGTGGTGATCGCGCTCGGCATTCCACTGCAGGTCCGGGTCGGGAAAGGTGACGCCGAGCTTCTGCGCCTGTGGCACCGACATGTCGACGAACCGCTGGCGCAATTCGTCGTTCGTATGACGCTTGACGCCCCAAGCCAGCGACTGCGCGGTATTGGGCGATTCGTCGTCAGGGGGACCGAACATCATCAGCGCCGGCCACCAGAACCGGTCGACGGATTCCTGCACCATCGCGCGCTGCGCCTGGGTGCCGGCCATCATCGTCAACAACAGCTCGTAACCCTGCCGCTGATGGAACGACTCCTCCTTGCAGATGCGCACCATCGCCCGGCCGTAGGGCCCATAACTGCTACGGCACAACGGAACCTGATTGCAGATCGCGGCGCCGTCGACGAGCCAGCCGATCACCCCGACATCCGCATAGGACAGGGTCGGGTAATTGAAGATCGACGAATACTTCTGCTTTCCGCTGATCAGCTTCTCGGTCAGGTCGGCCCGATCCGCGCCGAGAGTCTCGGCCGCGGAATACAGATACAGACCGTGGCCGGCCTCGTCCTGGACCTTGGCCAGCAGGATCGCCTTGCGCCGCAGCGACGGCGCCCTGGTGATCCAGTTGCCCTCCGGCTGCATCCCGATGATCTCCGAGTGGGCGTGCTGGGCGATCTGCCGGATCAGCGTCAACCGGTAGGCGTCCGGCATCCAGTCCCGCGGCTCTATCCGCCTCTCATGGGCGATGGTTCGGTCGAAATGCGCTTGCAGGTCAGCATTGTCGTTCGCCTCGGCCCGGTCGACGATCGCGGTCACGAGCCGGCACCTCCTTTCGAAGCGAACACCATCGGCCACTTGACGGCCACCATCGTCAACACGTCGTACTTCGCCACCGAGGTTCCATCCTGTTTCGTGAGGTCGGCGTCCCAGCGAACTTCCCCGTAGTCGCCGTCCCGCGGCGTGATCGCCTTCGCGGTCAGGGTGATGGTCAGCTCATCGCCCGGGTAGGTGGGGGTGAGGAACCGCAGGTTGTCGATACCGTAGTTCGCCAACACCGGGCCGGGGGCCGGGTCGACGAACAGGCCCGCGGCCAGCGAGATGACCAGATAGCCGTGCGCGACCCGACCGTCGAAGAACGGGTTCGCCGCGGCGGCCTTCTCGTCGGTGTGGGCATAGAACTTGTCGCCGGTGAATTCGGCGAAGTGGTCGATATCGGCCAGCGTCACGGTCCGCGGACCGGCAATCACGGTGTCACCGATCCGCAACTCCGCCAACGACTTCCGGAACGGATGCACCCCGGTGACCACGCGCTCGGCGCCTGTCGTCCACCGCCCGGTCACCGCGGTGAGCGTCCGCGGCGAACCCTGCACGGCGGTGCGCTGCATGTGGTGCTGCACCGCGCGCAGGCCACCCATTTCCTCGCCGCCGCCGGCCCGCCCGGGGCCGCCGTGCACCAGGGAGGGCAGCGGCGAACCGTGCCCGGTTGATTCCGCGGCGTCGTCGCGGTCCAGCAACAGCAGCCGGCCGTGCCAGGGTGCGACGCCCAGGACTATCTCCCTGGCCACGTCGGGATCGTGGGTGACCACCGAGCCGACCAGGCTGCCCTGACCGCGGATCGCCAGCGCCACGGCGTCGGCGACGCTCGAGTAGCCGATGAGGGTGCTGACCGGACCGAAGGCTTCGACCTCGTGCGGCTCGGCCCGATCGCCGTTGGCGCGAAGGAGGATCGGTGACATGAACGCGCCGCGGTCGGCATCCGCGCCGACGACGTCGACATGATCGGGATCGCCGAACACCACCGTGCAAACGTCCAGCAGCGCCTTGAGCGAACGGCGAACCTCTTCCCGCTGTTCCAGACCGGCCAGCGCGCCCATCCGCACCGACGGATCGGCCGGATTGCCGACCACCACCTTGGCCAGCCGGGCCGATGCAGCCTCGCCGACCGCATCCAGCAGCTCGTTCGGCACGATGGCCCGCCGGATGGCGGTGCACTTCTGCCCGGCCTTCACCGTCATCTCGGTGGTCAGGGACTTGACGAACAGCTCGAATTCGGGCGAACCAG
>JBBRDH010000205.1:0-7488 GCA_038204125.1 Mycobacteriales bacterium | reverse complement strand
CGCCACCGCGACGCACACAGCGGTCAACAGAGAAAAGGTTTGCACCAGGTCACCAACCCGCCAGCGGAAACGCCTCAGGCCAGCCGCTGGCCGCCGCGGTCAACCAGTTTGGGTCCAAACCGGCTCGGCGCCACCACTTCTGACTGGCCGGCTGGCCGACCAGATAGCCGCGCGGGTCCACCCCTTCGTACTCCTCCAGCGGCTCGAAGATCGGTGTCTCGATGACCCGGCCCTGCTCGGACACGCCGTTGATCTCCACGATGTGTGAGACGAACCGGTGATCCCCACGGCCTCGGATCACCTCCCGGTCGACGTAGACCACCAGGTCGACCGCGGCCGCGATCTGATACCGCGCCGCCTCCGGTGACCAGTTCGACCGGCTCTCCGACATCAGCGACGCCATCGACTGCACGGTGTCCGCCGCGGAATCGGCGTGGAAGGTGGCCATGCTGCCCTTGTAGCCACGCGTCATCGCCTTCAGCACCGCGCCGACTTCCCGGCCGCGGATCTCACCGACGATGCAGCGATCCAGACTGTGCCGCAACGTATGCGGGAACAAATCCTCGATGGACACCTCGCCGGCCGGCCGGCCGTCGGGGCCCCGCTCCCCCATCCCCTCGCGTTCCTCGGCCGCCATCAGGCCCGGAAGCTGCGTGGGCAGCTCGTGCAACAGCAACTCGAACTCCGACTCCAGCGTGACGAAGCGTTCCGTGTCCGGGATGGCGCGGCACAACGCACGCAACAACGTCGTCTTACCCGACGCCTGCACCCCGACCACCAGCATCGACCGGCGGCCCAGCACCGCCGCCTTCAAGAACACCGCCATCGCCGGCGACAGCATGCCCATCGCCACCAGCTGCTCCAACGTGATGTCGACGAACCGGTGCCGACGGATCGTCACATACGGCATCGGCGTGACGTCCCACATCGCCGCCAACCGGGCCTGACCCGGCAACCGCAGGTTCAGCCACGGCCGCGCCGAACTGACCGACCTCGCTGTCTGCCCGTGGTGCGTGGCGAACGCTTCCAGCTGCGCCATCAAGTCCGGCACCGTCGCGGCCAACGGCTCCCGCAACTCCCGTCGACCGTCAGACAGTTTCACGATCACCGGTCTTGTCCCGCAGATGTAGATGTCCTCGATGCCCGGCTCGGCCAACAGCGCCTCCAAACGCCCCAAGCCGAACATGTCGGCCAACGTCGCAGCCCGCAGCGCCTGCTCCTCGGGTGCGGTCAACAGCGCCACACCCGACCCGACGCTGGACAGCATCTGCTGCTCCAGCCAGGAAGTGATCAAGTCCTCTGCCCGGCGACGCTGCTCCGACTTCGCAGGGACCCGGTCCAGGTCTCGGGTCCACTCACCCAGCTGCTGGTTGACCGTCTTGCGAATACGACCCACCAGCGTGTAGTCAACCTGCGCACCGGGCGTCGGCAGCGATGACCAGTTCTCATCGCGGGGCGGCTGCGCACTCCGCGCCATCGTCAACATCGCATCACTCACCGGACACCCCTCCATCACTAGACCCGTTGTGGTGCCACCCGTTGACGCTGGACGCAAACGGTGAAGAAACAGCCGGCGGCGCAACAACCTCGGGCCCTGCGACCTCTACGGCGCGGGTCTGCAGCAACCCGGCCAGCTGACCGGCGGCGCTGGTGAACCGCCGGAGATGGCGCCGCTTGGCGAGCGCACCATCCGAGAGCGTCGAAGCCGCCTGAACCTCCCACGGCACCTCACCCACCACCGGAGCCACCGGCGCCATCGCCTCGGTGACCTCTCCCAGCGAGTACGGCATCCCCGCGCCCACCACCACCGACACCAACCGGTCCGCGCCGAAACCTGAACTCATCAGGTCCGAACGCACCAGCCCGCCGGCGTTCAACGCCGCCCTCGTCGACTTCAACGACGATCGATTCACCACCACGACCAGATCGGCGGCAGTCCAAATCGGCGTCGGTGGCCGGTGCGCCGGAACGACGCCGCAATCCGCGATCACGTCCACACCCGGCGGTACCGCCCGCAGCGCCCGCGCCACCGACGGCCACTCCACCGAACCGGCCTGACGCGACTCATCCAAGCCCGGCAAGGCCCACCGGTCCTCGCCCAACTGCACCGTCGCCGACCACAACGCCTCGAAAATCGAGGAGGAACGCCGCGAATTCACCTGCAACGCCAGCAAACCTGTACCAGGGGCGAACTTGCCCTGCCCATAACCCCACAGCAGATCACCGCCACGCGGGTCACAATCAGCCAGCAACACCTGCCGCGGCCACGCCAACGCCAAACCCAACGCCGTCGTCGACGTCCCCGGCGACCCCTTGCCCGACACCAGCGCGATCAGCATCTGCTCACCCCCTCGGCAACAGCACGACCACGATGCGGCCCGCAGCCGAATCAGTGGCCAACCGCGCCGCTTCACCCTGCGGAACGACCACATCGACCGGCACAAACCCGCCACTGATCGTCGACGCAGTCCGGTAGACCGTCGCCACCACCGGAGCTGGCACCGCCTGCGTCGAGTTCTGCTGCGGAACGGTCACCAACTGCACCGCATCACCCGGCTGCAGCGGACTGGTCGGCATCTGCCCGGCCTTCACCGACAGCCCCACCAGTGCCTGCCCCGACGACAGCATCCGTTGCCCGGTCGCCGCCTGCGCGGACATCAACGAACCGGCCCACAACTTGGACGTGGCATACATACCCACCAACGACTGCGCCGCAGACCACGACACCGGCGTCACACCAGGATCTGCGACGATCTCCGCCCGCTGCAGATCGCCGGCCTGGATCTGCTGGCCCCACTGAACTGTCTTGGCCATCGCAACAACCGCGACTCGCTGCGTCGAACTCTGCGACACCCAGTACGTCGCCAAAGCGCCGATGATGACCACCAGGACACCCGCCGCGATCATCAACCGCTTCGGCCGACGCTTCGGAGTCATCAATGCCGGGGCCGGTGGCAATACCGGCCGAGCACCCAGGTCCGGCGCCACCGGACCGCCGTTCACCGCCGCAGACGACTCGTCCGACCTTCTCCCGGTCAATGACCTCATCGCGTCCCCCTCACTGCCCTACCCGCCACATACCCGACAATCGGTGCCGTCAATTTGCGAATCCGCCGACGGTGTTCCACTCGCCTATCGACGCAGTGCCCGTGCCGGCCGGCATCGGCTCCGTCCACGTCGCAGTCGCCGGGCCGGCCGTCGCGCCCGCACCCGCAGTTGTGTAGGTGAACTGCCAACTCGCGACCGCTGTGACCGTCCACGCGGACACACCACCTGTCCGCGCCGCACTTGACACCCACTGGTACGTGTACTGACACGACGTCCCGCCGCAATCCACCGCACCGACCTGACCGCCAGAACACGGTTCCGTGCGATTGCCCGCAGTGCACTGCACCGGCTCACCTGGCGACCACGCCATCCCAGATAACCGGCCCGACACCGTCACCGTGATCCCCCGATCAAGAGCCGTCGCCGACAGATTCATCGACCGATCCGGGACCGCCGTGAACGACGTCTGCATATTGACCGCAAGCCGCTTCGAATCAGGGCCGAACTTCAAAGCGAACTGCGGAATTTGTATCTCCGCCCGCGCTTTCCGTGACAACGCCGCCAAGTCGACCGGTGGCGGCGCCGCCGCGGCCACAGCCGGCGTGGTCCAGTAGTAGAAGCCAGGACTGCCGTTGATGTCAGAATCGCAGTACATCGAGACAGATGTGGCTGCCCTGACACCTTGCACTGTCCCTGGGTTTGCTGCCGCCTTGACAACCGGCTGTGATGCGCAAGACACCCCGGTATCCGTCGGGTACCCGGTGAAGCCAACAGCCTCGCCGGAGGTGCTTCCATCGCCACTTGCTCCCGAGACGCCACCAGCTGCGGAACCTGGATCCGACCCCGAGTTCTCGCTTGCGCCCGGCCCAGACGTGGGAGGAGTCGTCGACCCGGGCTGGGTATCGCCCGACTCGCAGACGACATGCGGCGTGTGCTTGTCATCAAATTCGACATGACATCCCGGCGGTACGGCCGCGAGAACAGGCGTGGTTACGGCAAGAGAAATTGCGAAGGAACCCATCATCACTACAAGCAGCAAGGCCAATCTTCTCAGCATGGGAACGTTTTGCCGGATTGGGTTCTCGAAGCGATGTTGGTTACCAGCATTTTGCCACTCGACTGTTCGATGGTCATCAGCCAGCCAAAGTCCTTGACGGGTAGACCGTCTTGCATCGGAATTGTGTTGCCAGCCTGATCAACAACATTGACGTGGCTGAAATCCATACAAGCACGAACCGTAACTGCTTCAACGCCGTCGCTGGTTAGTCCGGCTGCGCGTACCCGTCCTACTGCAGACGTAGTGCCTTTTTGAACGAGGCCGTATTTCACCTGCCCCTGCCACGCCGCACGCCAGTCCGATAGCGCCCGCTCCGCGGCGTAGTTCTTCATCACGACCTCCCAGTCCTTGGCGTTGGGAGCACGGAGAGAGTCGTCGTACGTCGTCATGTAACCGAGGTAGATGGGTGCCGCAGCTTTGACGGCCGCTTTCGCTGCTGTGGTCTGCGCGGCTGTGCGATCAACCGTCCAGCCAAATCGCTTATCAGAGATAGAAGCGGACCCGGAGGTTGGTGGGGTCGTCAACGTAGCCGGCGCTTTGCTGGTCGTTGTCGTCAATGCGGTCGTAGTAGGTGATGTAGACGTGATGGCCGGATGAGAATTCGGCAGAGCGCCAGACGGTGTGCTGGTGGTCATCAAGGCGGGTGCGCTGGTGAGCGCTGTGCTTGTTGACAAGGTGGGCTCAGTGTTGATCGCCGGGCTGCTGCTCGAGGTGCAAGCGGCAAGCGAGCCGAAGAGCAGCGCAGCCAGCAGGGCGGCGGCCGTGCGTCGAGGCTGAGGGTGCCGCGGCGTGATGTTCATCGTGCGTAGCACTTGGTGTCCTCCCTCGCTCGGGGTGGCAGGGACCATGATCATGACGGCATCTGGGGGTGCCTCCCAAACGGTGCCTGGCTGACGGCGGCGGAGCAAGTTACTCAGGTTCCGGTCGCGGAAAAAAGTGCTCCATGTGGCACCCCACGACCCGCGTTAACGGCGGTAGCTGCCGCCGTTCGAGGAACTTCTCAATCTTGGAGCGGTGTGCGCCGACGTCGCTTCGAAGTCGAAGGTCCGAAACTGGCCGGATTTGAGTCGGCCCAGTCCCTGGAGGGATGAGAACCAGGTTCCAACCCTCTGGAGGAGCAACGGCGTGAACAACTGCAGATGCTGCACACCAGGGCTGCTGCGCTTACTTGGCGCCGCCTGGCCGGGTGATCCAGTGCACCTGCCGACCGGTCGTTTTGCAGTACGCAACAACGTCTGTGGTCAACCAAATCTTGCCGACCCCGAGTACGGCGATCGGCGCCGGAAAGTTTGCCTGCCGCAGCAGGTGGACGGTTCGCGTCCGACTGACGCCCAACACCTCCATCAACTCCTTGAAGGCGAGCACCGGCGGCAGCGCGTCGTTGGCCGTCGGCGAGGACATGCCGAAGACCTTATCGACAGCGGAAGTGTCCATCAGTACCGTGTACTGACAGTACAGTAGCCGATCAGTACACTCACAAGGGAGGACAGCTACTCGTGATCACTTCCGGCTTCATCTCGGCGAAAGCTCACGCTCTCCACGCCTGGCTCTACCCCCCACGCTCGACGGAGTCAGACGAGTGACTCCGCTTCCGTGTGTCGGCCAGCCGCAAGACTGCCACCACCCCAAAGCCCGTCACCAGCACGGAACCCTGGCCGCCTGGCGCGCCGACGGATGCCGCTGCCCCGCCTGCACGCTGGCGCGGGTGGCTGCCCGGCGACATCACGCTCAAGCTGTGCTCACCGGCTTCTGGGATCCCTTCAGCGACGCCGAGCCGGTACGCCAACACCTCGAGCGGCTACGCGCGAGTGGCGTCGGAGTCGACCAGATAGCCCGACTTTCCGGCGTTCCGGGCAGCACTGTCCGAACGTTGCTGTACGGGCGCAACGGACGGCCGGTGGCCCGTCTCAAGACCGTGACCGCCACTCGGCTCGCCAGCGTCCGCGTCACCGACACCGCTCGGGCGCGCCGATCCACGATCGACTCAACAAAAACCCGATCGCAACTTCAGCAGCTGCTGACCGCCGGGTTGCAGTGGCCCGACATCGCCCTGGAACTCGGCCGTACCGTCCCGAACGTTCGCCGCACGATGCGCCGCCCTAGCGTGACCCTCAAGACCGCCAGAGCCGTCGCCCGCCTGCACCGCCGGGTGATGGCCGGCAAGCGAGGCCAGGTCCGCCATGTCCGCCTCGAAGTGGAATCACCCCGACAGTCCTCCGCCAGGGCCGGCTCGCCGGCCATGGCCAGTTAGCCCCCGAGCAGGCATCACCATGAAGAGCTCAATCGGCGGGGCGATGCTGTTCGTCATCGCCATTGTCCTGACACCCCTGATGGCGTTCGCCAGCTGCTCCGACACACAGACCCCGATCACCATCCCGCAGGACCCCACCCAATCGGTCGATGGGTTCGGCCAGCTCAATGGCGCCGCCGTGCCCAACCAGGAGTGGGTCCCGTGGCTGGCCAAAGCCGGCGCCCTCTGCCCAGAGATTCCCGCGGCGCTGTTGGCGGCGCAGATCGAGCAGGAAAGCAGCTGGAACCCAGATGCGGTATCTGGCACCGTTCCAGGACTGCACACCGGCGGTGCGCAGGGGCTTGCTCAGTTCATGCCCGGCACCTGGCCTGACTGGGGGCAAGACGACGCCGGCGACAGCAACATGTCGCCGTTCAATCCGATCGACGCGATCATGGCGCAAGGCCGCTACATGTGCGCCCTGGTCGAGGACATCAAGACCGACCCTGCGCTGGCAGGTGCCGACGTCGTCGCGTTCGCACTGGCCGCTTACAACGCCGGCCTGAACAACGTTCAGAAGTACGGCGGCATCCCACCGTTCCAAGAGACACAGAATTACGTTCCGTCCATCTCGCAGTTGGCCATCACCAAGTACTCCGTGACCGGCACGTCGGCCGGTGGCTCACCAACCCCTGGGCCGAGCGGGCCCGTAGCGGTCGGCACCGCCGGCCCAGTCAATGCCGCCATCCTCGCCGCCGCCGAAGCGCAGATCGGACTGCCCTACGTCTACGCCGGCGGCAGCCTCACCGGGCCGTCCGTCACCGACCCGTACGACGGCCGCGGACCCGGGTTCGACTGCTCCGGCCTTGTCCGCTACGCCGTCTACCAGGGCACCGGAGGCAAAGTGGAGCTGCCCCGTGTCTCTCGCGACCAAGGCGAAGCAGGTACCAACGTCGACCAGGTTCCTCTCAACCAGGTTCAACCGGGAGACCTCATCGCCTTCAAGTTCGACGACGTCAACGGCGGCGGACCAACCGACTGGACCCACATCGGGCTGGTCTCCGCCGTCAGCAACGGAGTTCCTACCCAAATGTTCAACGCACCCGAGAGCGGCAAGAACCTCGGCTATGCCGATCTGACCAGAGCGTTCTAC
>JBBRDH010000204.1:0-7733 GCA_038204125.1 Mycobacteriales bacterium | reverse complement strand
CTGGAACTGATGATCAACGGCGTCATCCTGGCCGCTGTCGCCTTCTACTGGTTCCTGTCCCCCGGCCCCTCCGCGCAGGTGGTGCTGCTGGTGGTCATCGCAGCGATGACCGTGGAAATGGCAATGGGTTTCGCGGTGGCCACCCTGCTGCACCGCTCGCGGGACTCCGACATGACCGACATGGCCACGGACCTGTCCGGATGAACGGAGCATGGTTGTGGCTGCTGGTGGGCGTTCCCGGTGCGGCCGGGATGCTGCTGGTTGTGTTGGGCCGCCGCGCGGATCGCGTGGCCCCGGCCGTCGGGATGGTGGTCGGCGCAGGGGTGGTCATCGACGCGTTCGCGCTGGCCGCGGGCGGGCCGGCGGTGAGCGCCCCGTTCGTAGCCGACGCCCGGTTCGCTCTGGCGGTGACCGGCCTGTCGGCGGTGATCGTGCCGAGCGTGGCGGTGGTGGCTCTGCTGGTGCTGGTGTTCGCGGCAGCCAATCCGGAGGGCGGGATCGCCGCGGCGCCGGCCCGGTTCTTCGGGTTGATGTTGCTGTTTCTGGCCGCGGTGCTGGTGACCGCGACGGCGACGGCACTGCCGGCGCTGCTGTTCAGCTGGGAAATCATGGGCGCCACCTCCTATGCGCTGATCGGGTTCCGGTGGCAACAAGCCGACCGGGTGGCCGGCGGGATGGTCGCATTCCTGACCACGCGCACCGCGGATCTAGGCCTGTATGTGGCGGCCGGTGCGGCGCTGGCCGGCGGGTCCATGGACCTGAACCGGCTGCCAGAGCTGACCGGGCCGTGGCGGGATGTCGCCGCCGCCGGAGTGCTGGTAGCCGGCCTGGGCAAGGCGGCGCAACTGCCGTTCTCCTTGTGGCTGTCCCGGGCCATGTCCGGGCCCAGCCCGGTCAGCGCGCTGCTGCACTCCGCGGCGATGGTCGCGATGGGCGGGTATCTGCTGCTGCGGACCTCGCCGCTGCTGGCCGCCACCGGGTGGGCCGGCAACGTCGCCGCGTGGGTCGGGGCGTCGACCGCGTTGGTGCTCGGCGTCGTCGCGGTGGCCCAACGCGATCTCAAGCAGCTACTGGCCGCCTCCACCGCCGCGCAACTGGGTTTCGTGGTGCTGGCCGCCGGGGTATCGGCCACCGCCGCCGGGTCGGCGCAGCTGATCGCCCACGCCACGACGAAGGCGCTGCTGTTCCTGGTTGCCGGGGCGTGGCTCGGCGCATTGGGCACCAAGGCGCTACCCGCGCTGACCGGTGTGGCGCGGCGCTGGCCCGTCGTCGGCGTCACCGCCACGGTCGGACTCCTGGCGTTGGCCGGAGCGCCGCCGCTGTCGTTGTGGGCCACGAAGGACGGCATCCTGGCCGCGGTGTTGGAACGGTCCCCGGTGTTGGCGGTCATCACGCTGGCCGCCGCGGCGATGTCCGCCGCCTACGCCGCGGTGGTCTTGCGGATCATCTGGGCGCGACCGACCCCCGACGCCGGGCCGGAAATCAAGGCCCACTTCGACGAGGAGGAAGCCGGCACCCGGCGGGTGCCGGCCGCGGCGCAGTCGGTGCTGGTGCCGTTGGCGGTGGCCGCCGAGACCCTGGGGGTTTTGGTGTTCCCGCCGCTGGCGGGCCGGTGGGCCATCACCGTCGGCGACCCGGGACGGCCGCAGCCGGGTCCGGTGGAGTTGGCCGGATCGGCGGTGCTGGTCCTGGTGGTCATCGCCCTGGTGATGTGGCGGCCACCGCCCACACCCGGATGGGCCGCCGGCTGGCTCGGCCTCGAAGGCGCCGCCCACACGATGATCGTCAGACCGACCCTGGCTGTGGCGGCCGCGTTGGCCCGGTTCGACGACGCCATCGTCGACGGGACAGTTTCCGCCACCGGCCGGGCCGCGTTGGCGGCGGCCCGGCTCGCCGACCGGGTGGACCGCTCCGGTGTGGACGGCGCGGTGACCGGGGTGGCCCGCGGCGCGGCGCGGCTGGGTCGACTCGCCGACCGGGTGGACCGCTCCGGTGTGGACGGCGCAGTGACCGGGGTGGCCCGCGGCGCGGCGCGGCTGGGCCGACTGGCGCGGCGCCCGGAGACCGGGCAGATCTACCAGTACTACCTGCAGGCCGTGCTGGTCCTGTTGGCCGCTGCGGTATTCCTGGTCTGGGTGGCATGAAGTGCTGACCGTCATCATCTTCCTGCCGCTGCTGGTCGCCGCGGTGCTGGCGCTGCTGCCGAACACGGCGACGTCGGATCGGGTCGCCCGCTGGGCGTGGCTGGTGCTCACCCTGGCCGAGGTGGTGCTGGTCGGGCTGCTGTGGGCCGGCTACTCTGCCCCGCCGGCCGGGCAACTGGCCGCAGGGCAACACGTGGCCTGGCTGCCGGGTGTCGGCGTCAGCTACACCGTGGGGGTCGACGGTCTGTCCCTGCCGCTGATCGCGCTGACTGCGGTGATCTTTACCGCCTGCGCCGCCTACGCGTGGCGGGAGCAACACCGACCGCGGGCTCAGGCCGCGTTGTTCTGCTTCCTGCAGTCGATGTGCCTGGGCATCTTCGCCGCCG
Organism: Mycobacteriales bacterium; assembly: GCA_038204125.1. Lineage (GTDB taxonomy): Bacteria > Actinomycetota > Actinomycetes > Mycobacteriales > Nakamurellaceae > Nakamurella. The sequence continues at coordinate 5,203 of JBBRDH010000204.1, read as the reverse complement.
GCGACCTGATCATCTTCTTCGTCTTCTTCGACCTGTCCATCGTCGGCATGTATTTTTCGATCCTGCGCTGGGGTCATGGCCAGGCCGCCCGGTCGGCGCTGAAATTCTTTCTGTACACATTTCTCGGGTCTCTGGTCATGCTGGCCGGGTTCATCGGCCTGTACGTCGCCGCCGCGCCGCACACCTTCGACATGGCCCAGCTGGTCCGCCAGGCCCCGCTGAACGGATCGGGGTGGACCGGCGGAGCGGTGCTGGCCGCCATCGTGATCGGGCTGGCCATCAAGACCCCGACGGTGCCGTTCCACACCTGGCTGCCCCCGGCCCACACCGATGCCCCCGCGGTCGGATCGGCGGTGCTGGCCGGGGTGATGCTGAAGATGGGCACCTACGGATTCGTTCGGATCGCCATGCCGATGCTGCCGCAGGCCTGGCGCGATTGGGCGTGGATCCTGCTGGCCGTCGGCATCGTGTCGGCGCTGTATGGAGCGCTGGTCGCGCTGGCCCAGAACAACCTGAAACGGATGATCGCCTACACCTCGGTCAACCACATGGGCTATGTGCTGATGGCGTTGGGCGCCGCCGGGTTGCTGTCCGGCAGCACCACCGGCCGGCAGATCGCGGTCACCGGCGCCGTGGTCCAGATGGTCAGCCACGGCCTGATCACCGCCGCGTTGTTCCTGCTCGCCGGGGTACTGCACGACCGGAAAGGCTCCTATTCACTGGAGGACTACGGCGGGCTGGCGGAGCCGGCGCCCCGCCTGGCCGGACTGATGGCGGTGGCCGCGTTCGCCTCCCTGGGTATCCCCGGCTTCTCCGGTTTCATCGCCGAGTTCCAGATCTTCACCGGCAGTATCGGAACCGCGGCGGTGAGCGCGGTGGCGCTGCTGGGCATCCTGATCACCGCAGCACTGTTCCTGCGGGCCCTGCAACGGATGCTCGTCGGGCCGGCGTCGGGACGTTCGGTGGGCTTCACCGATCTGCGGCGCCCGGAGATCACCGCCGTGGGCCTGCTCATGGCGCTGTCGCTGATCCTCGGGGTCGTCCCGCGCCCGCTGAACGACGTCATCGAGCCGGCGGCCCGAGTGGTTCTTGCCCAGGTCGATCGGTAACGGCCGCCATGGACATGGGCGCGAGCCTTCCGCCGGTACTGCCGGAGATGGTGCTACTCGGCGGGGCGGTGGGAACCCTGCTGGCCGGATCGTTCGTGGCCCGGGACCGGCAGTGGATCGTCCGGAGCGCGGCTATCGGGGTGCTGCTGATCTCCGGAGGGTTCGCCCTGGCCGGTCCGGCCGGGCTGATCCACCCCGGGAAATCCGTTTTCACCGGCACCTTCACGCCGGACGCTGCGACCGGAGCAGTCCGGCTTACCGTCATCATCGCGACCCTGCTCGTCATCGGTCTTGGCCGGGCCGAACTGGCCGGGACACCCCGGGAGTCCGAGACCTACACGCTGCTGCTGCTGGGCGGGTTGGGCGCTGATGTGGTCGCCGGAGCCAGCGACCTACTCGTCCTGGCGGTCGGATTCCTGCTGGCCAGCATCCCGCTGTATGCGCTGATCGGGATGACCCGTACCCGGGCCGCCGCCGAGGCCACCCTGAAGACCTACCTGCTCGGCGCGCTGCTGGGCATCGTCATGCTGGTGGGGGTGACCATCCTGACGTCGGCGTCGGGCGAAAGCCGCTACACCGACCTGGCCGCCCGGCTGCCCACCGCACCCGCCGGGCTGGTTGCCGCCGGAGGTCTGGCCGTCCTGGCCGGTCTGCTGTTCAAAGCCGGCGGGGTCCCCGGGCACTTCTGGGTACCCGACGCCGCGCAGGGCGCCGGCACCCCGGCCGCCGCATTCGTCACCACCATCCCGAAAATCGGTGCCCTGGTGGCTATCTACCGGCTCGTCGAAGCGTTACCCGACGACGCACACATGCGGCTGCTGGTCGCGATCCTCGCCGGCGCGAGCATGACCCTGGGAAACCTGGCCGCATTCTTCCAAACCGACCCACGCCGGCTGCTGGGCTGGTCCACCGTCAGCCAGGTCGGGTACCTGCTCATCCCGATCGCCGCCCTAGGCCACAGCGCCCTGGCCGAGCCGGCGCTGCTGCTCTACCTGGCCGGCTACGCGGCCAGCAACATCACCGCATTCGCGGTCATCGCCGCCGAACCCGAACGCCGCACCCTCACCGACTACCGCGGCCTATCCGCGCACCGGCCCTGGCTGGCCGGCGCCTTGCTGGTGGCGCTGCTCAGCCTCGCCGGCACCCCGCCCACCGCAGTATTCGTCGGCAAGCTCACCGTCTTCACCGCCGGCTGGCAAGCCGGCTACGCCTGGCTCGTCCTGCTCGCCGTGCTCAACTCCGTAGCCAGCCTGTTCTACTACCTACGCTGGATCGGCCCGACCTTCACCACGGGCCACACCCGCCCCGACCCCCCGCCGAAACCGGCAGCCAAGGCCACTGCGCCGATCGTCGGCGCCGCCGCCATCCTGATCCTGGGCCTGGCCGCCGGGCTGGTCCTGCGAGCAGTCACCGCAACAGGATGACTATGCAACCGGCCCTGACACACAAGCACCACCATCGGTGCCGGCCTCAGACCCGACCCCGCCGAAGCCCGGCGCCAACGACCCCCACCGCCGCGTGCCGTCCGTCGCGCCGGTGGGTGTCGGGCTTCAGGCACCACCGAGGGACTATGAAACCTCAACTGAACTTTCGGTGAGGCGGTCAGATCCGTGGCCGCTACAGGGCAAAACCCTGACCATCAGTGGTCACCTTCGTGGTCGCCCGTAGTCATTTTCGATGGCAGCCATCAGTGGACGGTGACCGCGTTGGTAGGGCGTTCAGTTCGGTGACACACTCCACCCGGAATGATCCTGCAGACAAGTTCTTCGAGCCGGGGAAGGTGGCGCTGTGCGGAAGACTTCGCTGACGGCTTCGGCCAGGACGCAACTCCGAGCGGCGCTGGCAGCATCCAGCGGCCGTAGCGCGAAAACGGTGTATGGCGGCCACGAGCACGTTCTGCGCCAAACGGTGATCGCGCTGCGGGGTGGTGAGGTACTCGCCGAGCATGAAAACCCGGGTGAGGCGACAGTTCAGGTGCTGCAGGGCCGGGTCGTGCTGCAGGCCGGTGATCAGTCGTGGCCGGGCAGAGCCGGAGATTTGATCATCGTTCCGCAGGCGCCGCACTCGTTGCAGGCGCTGGAAGATGCGGCTGTGCTGCTAACCGTGGCCAAGCATCAGTGACCGCTGCGGCGTTCAGTCGATCCCGACGCGGTCCAGCCGCCGGCCCGCGGTGCTTCGGCTTCTGCCGGCGGCGGTGGGATGTGAATGCTCGACTTATTTGGCACCGCCCGGTATGAACGTCCGATGAGTCCGGCTCGTCACCCGCGGCGCGCTCATCGGTCATGTCGTCCTCAGCCCGGAACGCTGCCGCGGCCAGCACCAAATCCGCCGCGTCGCGCCTGGCCCGCTGCACGAGGGCATCCCAGGCTGCCGGATTCTGCAGCGGCGACGGATTGGGGGCGGGCGGCGGTTGGGCTGTCGGCGTGGGGTCCTTTACGGTTGGGTATGGACTCTGTTGACATCCGATTTTACTTCGACCCGGTCTGCCCGTTCTGCTGGTTAACGAGCAAATGGATCCGAATGGTGCAGGCCGAGCGTGGGTTCACCGTGGACTGGCGGTTCATCTCGCTGCGGTTGATTAACTCGCACATCGACTACGACGCGCACTTCCCACCTGAGTACGAAGCCGGGCACACGGCCGGCCTGCGGCTGCTGCGGGTCGCCGCCCGGGCGCGGGCCGAGCACGGCCGGCAGGTATTGGACCCGCTACAGGCAGCCTTGGGTGCGCACATCTTCGACACAACCCCACCGGCCGCCGTCACCGACGAGCAGGCCCGCCGCGAGCGACGCGGGACCCGAGAGTTCGTCGAGCCGATCCTGCTCGATGCCGGCCTGCCCACCGAGCTGGCCGATGCCCTAGACGACGAGTCCTGGGACGCCGACATCCGGGCCGACGGCCAGGAGGCATTGCTGTTGACCGGGACAGACGTGGGCACTCCGATCATCCACTTCGACCCACCGGAGGGAGTCGCATTCTTCGGCCCAGTGATCAGTCGGCTTCCCGATCGGGAGACCGCCGGCGAGTTGTGGGACCACGTCGTGGGCTTGGCTCGGGTCCCCGGGTTCGCCGAATTGAAGCGCAGCCTGCGGGAACAGCCCCAACTGGTCGGCTTCGGCGTGCCCGCTGGCGCCACGGGTCAGCAGGAGGACTGGCACGCCGGCAGTCGCCGCCAGAAGAAGTGAGGACCGGAAAATGACGCAAACCCCCCTGCGCACCCATCAGCAGTCGATCCTCATCGACGCTACCGCCCAGACCCTGTACGACCTGGTCAGTGACATCACCCGCACCGGCCAGTGGAGCCCGGTCTGTACGGCGTGTTGGTGGGACGACGCCGGCCAGGCGGGCCGGGTCGGCGCGTGGTTCACCGGCCGTAACGAATTGCCCGAGCGCACCTGGGAGACCCGGTCCCAGATCACTGCGGCCGACCGTCGCCGGGAGTTCACCTGGATCGTCGGAGGCAGTTTCGTCCGGTGGAGCTTCACCTTCGAGCCCGACGGTGAGGCGACGAAGCTGACGGAGAACTGGGAATTTCCTGCCCGCAGGAATCGCCATGTTCCAGGAGAAGTACGGCGACCAGGCGGCGGCAGAGATCGACGCGCGCACCCAGCAGGCTCACGACGGCATTCCTCGGACACTTGCGGCGATCAAGCAGATCGCCGAGACCTGCTGAAGCATCACCAACGCCTTGCGGTACAAGAATGTCACTTGTCGAATTAATTGGTTCTGGCACAGGTTCCGTGAACGCGTCTCCGACGCCCTCGATGGGCCACCGCGGGGGCTCGGGAGCTATCACCGCTTGGATGGAGCCCAGGGGGGCTTTGAAGCCAACGGGTCGAACGCAATCCAACGACCAGCTCGATGACGTCCGCAGAGCGGTCGCCCGGAGGGCCGGCACGGCGCACAGCCAGGATCACGAAACCTGGGCCAGAACCAGATAATTTGACGATTCACAGGCCAGGCCGGCGCCGCAGCCTTCGCATGCGGCTGGGACATGGTCCACCACACGGTCGGGGGCCTCGGTGCGGCGCAATGCGAAACCTTGCCCGCCGGGCTGTTTGCCGGGTTTGCGACCGGATCGGCGTTGCTCCCGCCG
>JBBRDH010000203.1:0-7751 GCA_038204125.1 Mycobacteriales bacterium | reverse complement strand
CAGATCCAGGCTCATGGTGACAACTCGGCCGCATCGAGCCCCGCCTTTGACAGCACAGTCGCGAACGTCTCTTCCCAGCTGGTCAGGCCGAGGTCCGACCGGACCCTGACCAGCGCATCCAACGTGTCGCGCCGCACCCGGATCCACCCGGCATCGGGGAAGTACAGATCCATCGCATCCCGCCAGACCCCGATCGGCAGCCGGTAGGTCTGGTCGGTGTCCCAGTGGATCTGCTCGATCTGAAAACCGTTCGTACCCCGGAGGAAGGCGGTTCCGGAGAACATCAGCGAGAGGTGAATGTCGCCGTCCCGAACGGCGTGGAGGTATTTCGCCGCCGCCACCTCGAAGTCGTAGGTGAGGGCCAGCGGCAGGATTGCCTCGGCGTCGCCGGTGAAGCCCTGGACCATGGTGGAGGTGTGCATCCAGAGCAACGGGCGCAGGGTGTTGTTCCAGCGGATGCGTTCACCGAACAGGTCCAGCAGGCCGGCGGCCTCGGTCGGGTCGTAGCCGCGGCGCTGCGGGTCGATCCGCACCTGGCAGCGCAGCGCGATGGCGCTCACCGGGTCGCCGCTGGTTTCGGTGATCCGGACGCGCAGCGAAAGGGTCGGGGTCGCCGTGTATCGCTCGACCTCGATGCCGCTGACCGCGAATCCGATCATCGGCTCGCCGCCGGAGTGCTGATGACTTCCGGTGCGACCCGGCTGCGCTTCCGAACGGCGCCGAAGTAGTCGTCGATCTCCGCCCTTGCCTCGGTCCCGCCGTCGAAGCCGCGCCACACCTGACGGAGCCGGCCGATCAGCTCGTAGCAGCTGTCGATCGGCACCAGATAACACTGGTAGACCTCGCCGGAACGCGCCGGCGCGCGGAGCAGCAGCGCCTCGATGTCTGGCAGCAACGCTTGCAGTGCAGGGTTTTCGGCCACCACCCGGTCCCAGGCGGTCAGCGGCAGGGTGGATTCGGTGGCCCCTGCGGGTCCCGGGTAGAACGCGGAGATGCCGTCCATGGCGGAGTTCTGAAAGACGAACACCAGCCCGACCGGGATTTCCAGGTCATCCCACTGGCCCGGTCCGAGGCGGAAGTCCGGGAAGCTCAGGTACCGGTCCGGCACGGCGCGAAATTTCAGCGTTGCGCGTTCCGCGGTGAACAGCAGGTAACACGGCCGGCACGCGCACAGCAGACTCCGCTGTTCGGTGTTGACGACGTGCTGGTGTTCGTCGGCGATCGGCTCGCCGCACATCTCACAGCGCGGACCGATCGGTGGGGGCCGTCGGCCCTTGCTGATCCGCGCGATGACGTCGAGCGGATTGCCCCGTGGCGGGCCCGCGGTCACCGAGCCCCCACGGGCTGAACCTGCAACGAAAGATGTTGTGGAACAGCCACTTCAATGCGCCCTGCCCGAACCAGCAGCGGCAGCGGGTCGAGGTGGAGTCCGGGAGCGTCGACTGCGGCGCCGGCCGCCCGAACGTCGTAATGCGTGCGGCACTTCGGGCAGGTCAGCAGGGCACTGCCGGTCGCGGCACCCAACCTGCGCTCGAGCCGCGCGGACCCGAGTCCGCCACCGCAGGAGGCGCAGTGATCGCGGAACGCCAGCAGGTCGCCGCCGTTGCGGCAGACAATGATCGGCAATCCGTCCATCAGTAGCCCCCGGACTTCGCCCGGGGCAAGATCATCGATGACCGGTAGCGGCACCCATCCCGCGGACAGCGGCGGATCGACGGGAGTCGCCGGAGCCATCGCGGCGCCGGCGGATCCGTGCGTTTTGACGGCCAGCGGGAGCAGCTCGCGGCCGGGCGGTGCGGCGGGCGGCGCGGTGGGGGACTGCACGTCGAATCCGGTGATTTCTGGCGCTGCCTGCGAGATCGCGTCCTCGACGGCCAACGACATGGTCGCGGCCGATGAGGAGCACCCGTCGCAACTGCCGAGCAGCCGCAACCGGACGACGCCCTCGTCGGTGATGCCGAGCAATTCGACGTCGCCGCCGTGCGAGCCCAGATAGGGCCGCACCGAGCCCAACGCCCGTTCCACCCGCGCCGTGACGTCCTCCGGATGCAGGTCATGAATGAGCAGCAGACTGGCGACCAGATCGTCATCGGCCAGGGCACTGAGCACATCGTCGGTCAGCGCGCCCCGCTCGTCCAGGATCTCCATCATCCGCAGCAGGCCGGCGCCGTAGAGCTCGGACAGCAGTCGGACCAACTCTTCGGCCCGTTCCCTGGCGACTGTCCCGCCGGAAGAGCTTGCCTCCAGAAGGGTCTCGATGCGGTCGCCTACCTGCCGCAGGTCCAGGCTTGGCTCGGCGCCGCCCGAAATCTCGGCAGTCGGCGACGCCGCTGACGGAACCGGCACGGTCCCTCCCTTCGCGATCTGCGAACTACCCTGGTGCAGGCAAACGTCTTACCCTTCAAGCGGTTCCGGCGGATTGCGTCGGTGAATGCACCGTTTCGATGGTCTTCCCCTCACCGAGGTACATATGCACGCCGCAGGGCAGACACGGATCGAAACTCCGTACCGTGCGCATGATGTCGATGCCCTTGAAATGATCCCGGTCGTTCTCCTCGAAGATCGGCTGGCCCTGTACGGCGTCCTCGTAGGGCCCTGGGGTACCGAAGGAGTCCCGCGGGTTGGCGTTCCACGGCGTTGGCGGGTACGGATGGTAGTTGGCGATCTTGCCGTCCCGGATCACCATGTGATGGCTGAGAACGCCGCGCACCGCCTCGGTGAATCCGCAGCCGACGGCCTCGTCCGGCACCTCGAACGGCTCCCAGGTCTTGGTACGGCCCGCGCGGATCTCCACCAGGGCCTTCTCGGCGAAATGCAGGGCGGCGGCGGCGGCGTACGCCTGGAAGTACGTCCGAGCGCGGTTCCGCTCGATGGTGTTGCTCCACTGCGGGATCTTCCACTCGAGTTCGACCGGTCCCTTGAGCGCGGTCTTCGGCAGGTTGATCTTTACGCTGTGCCCGGTGGACTGCACGTAGCCGATGTCAACCAGTCCGGCCAGCGCCGTCGACCACAGCCTGGCCAGCGGGCCCCCACCTGTGTCCAGAGCGAGATGGTCTGTGCCGTCGAACCAGCGCGGCGACATCACCCAGGAGTACTTGTCGTCCAGGTCCCGCTTCTGCGGGTGCGGATTGGTGTGCTGGTTCCAGGGATGTCGCCGGTCCACCGGGTTGCCCAGCGGATCGCGCGCGACGAACATCTCCTGGCCCTCCCAGTCGTCGTAATAGGAGCTGCCGAGCAGGATGCGAATGCCCAGATTGATCTCCACCAGATCGGTGGTGATCAGCTTGCCGTCGACGACGATGCCGGGTGTGACGAACATCGCCCGGCCCCATTTGGTCATGTCCTTGTACGCGAAATTGCAGACCTCCGGATCCTGGACCGAGCCCCAGCAGCCCAGCAGAGTGCGCCGGATGCCCACCTGTTCGTAGCCGGGCAGCGCGTCGTAGAAGAAATCGAAGAGGTCGTCATGCATCGGCACGACCTTTTTCATGAATTCCACGTAGCGCATGAGCCGGGTGATGTAGTCGGTCATCAGCTGGATGGTCGCGACCGTGCCGACGCCGCCGGGATACAGCGTGGAGGGGTGCACGTGCCGGCCCTCCATCAGGCAGAACATCTCCCTGGTCGACCGGCTGACCTGCAGGGCCTCGCGGTAGAACTCGCCGGTGAACGGGTTGAGCGACCGCATGATGTCGCCGATGGTCTTGTATCCGTGCTCGCCCCAGTGCGGCGCCTCGGTGCGGTTCGCCTTCTCCAGCACGGCCGGATTGGTCTCGGACACCATCCGTTCGCAGTAGTCGACGCCGACCAGGTTCTCCTGAAAGATGTTGTGGTCGAACATGTATTCGGCGGCCTCGCCGAGATTGACGATCCATTCGGCGAGATGCGGCGGCTTCACCCCGTAGGCCATGTTCTGCGCGTAACAGGAGCAGGTGGCGTGGTTGTCGCCGCAGATACCGCAGATGCGGCTGGTGATGAAGTGCGCGTCCCGGGGGTCCTTGCCCTTCATGAAGATCGAATAGCCGCGGAAGATCGACGAGGTGCTGGGACACTCGGCGACGACCTTCTGCTTGAAGTCGATCTTGGTGTAGATGCCGAGCGACCCGACGATCCGGGTGATCGGATCCCACGACATCTCCACCAGGTCGGCGGGATCGGTCTCGCTGCGTTGTGCTGCTGGCTTCGTGGAGGTCATCGTCCTGACTTTCTGCGGAACTCGGCGGCGAGCGTGAATGCTGGACGGGCGGCACGCTGGCCGCAGGTGCCGACCGTCGTGACTCGCTGGCGTGGACTACCAGGTTCTTTGGGCACCGGTCGTCAGAGTGGAACCGGGGTGGCGCCACTTCGGTTCCTTGTTCAGGGTCTTCACGGTGACCTTGCGCAGGGTGCGGATTGCCGAGCCGTACAGCCCGACGGCCGTCGTCGAGAGTTTGCCGCCCGGTGGCTCGTCCATGAACGGCATGAATTTGTCGGGGAAGCCGGGCATGGTGCAGCCGATGCAGATCCCGCCGACGTTCGGGCAGCCACCGACTCCGTTGATCCAGCCGCGTTTGGGCACATTGCATTTCACCACCGGACCCCAGCAGCCCAGCTTGACGATGCACTTGTGCGACCCGTACTCGGTGGCGAAGTCGCCCTGCTCGTAGTAGCCGGCGCGGTCGCAGCCCTCGTGCACGGTCTGGCCGAACAACCAGGTGGGACGCAGCTCGTCGTCGAGCGGGATCATCGGCGCCTGGCCGGTGGCCTGGTAGAGCAGGTAGGTGATCGTCTCCGAGAGATTGTCCGGCTGCACGGGGCACCCCGGTACGCAGACAATCGGAATTCCGGCCTTGGACTTCCACTTCCAACCGAGATAGTCCGGCACGCCCATCGCCCCGGTGGGATTGCCGGCCATCGCATGGATTCCGCCGTAGGTGGCGCAGGTACCGACAGCCAGCACTGCCAGTGCCTTGGGCGCCAGGCGATCCAGCCACTCGCTGGTGGTCACTGGTTGGCCGGTGGCGGGGTTGTTGCCGAACCCGCACCAGTAGCCTTCAGCGTGCAATTTCTCGTTGGGAATCGAGCCCTCAACAACGAGGACGAAGGGTTCCAGTTCGCCACGATCGGCCTTCCAGAACCACTCCAGGAAATCGTCCGCACCACCCGCCGGACCGCATTCGAAGTCGATCAGCGGCCAGTGCACAGCGATATTCGGTAGGCCCGGCAGGGCGCCGAGCGCGATCTCCTCGATGCTCGGTTGGGTGGCGGCGGTGAGCGCGACGGAGTCGCCGTCACAGCTCAATCCCGCATTGATCCACAGGACATGGATCAATGTCTCCTCGGCGCGCTTCGCTTCTGCTGTGAGCATGCATCACCCCGGTGCGTCGGGTCTGCGGCAGGAGACCCAATCACATCGTCGTCGCCGACAGAGTCGGTGTGTGCGGCGCATCACATTCCTAACCCGAGCTGTGGACCCTGTCAAGGTGATCATCGACGAACCCACTCCTGTCAAGAGCGAGTGTCAGCCATTCGACCCAATGGATCAGGCTGTCATTCGCCGTAGCGATTATTTTTAGTATCTCGGTGCGGCCATTCAGGCGATGTACGTCTGCGCTGAATCGGTGCACATCGAAGTCGACGTACGGCAGCAGATCCATTTTGTTGATCAACACGAGATCTGCCGCCGCAAACATGTGCGGGTACTTCAGCGGCTTGTCCGAGCCTTCGGTGACCGAGGCCAGGACCACGCGAGTAGCCTCGCCAAGATCAAAAAGTGCAGGACACACAAGGTTTCCGACATTCTCGATGAACAGCAACGTGCCACGTTGTGGGTTGAGCGCCAGCAATGCGCGCATGACCATGTCGGCGTCGAGGTGACACCCGGCCCCGGTGTTGATCTGTACGACGGGACACCCCGCCGTACGTATCCGCTCGGCGTCGAGCGGAGTTTCTTGATCACCTTCGATGACGGCGATGGGTGTAGGGCGACGCATAGTGGCGATGGTCCGTTCGAGCAGGGTCGTCTTGCCCGATCCGGGGGAGCTCATCAGATTGACCGCGAAAACTCCCCGGTCCGCGAGCCATTGGCGGTTGCGGTCGGCGAGTGAGGCGTTCTTTGCCAGGATTTGTTGTTCCAGAACAATGGTGCGGTCTGTCTTGGCTTCTGCCTTGTGCTCGTGCCGGTGGTCGTGCCGGTGGTCGTGCTCGTGGTCGTGCTCGTGCGGTGGGTGGCCGTCAAGGTGATGACCGTGTTCGGCCACCCCAGGGTCGGGCAGCAGCGTCACCCGCGTTCCGGCTTCGTCACCACAGCCGCATGTTGCGCACATTTCAGGCCACCTTTACGGATCGAATCAGCATTTCCCGGCCGCTGATGACGCTCACGTCCGCGCTTCCGCACGGGCAGAGCAGGATGGGGTGCTGCAGGACGAAATCCCGTCTACAGGAACGGCAACTCGCCCGGCCCTCCGGCTCGTCGATTTCCAGAATTGCGCCGTCCATAGTGGTGTCGGCGACGGCGAGTTCGAAGCAGAATCGGAGCGCGTCCGGGACCACGCCGCTCAGCTTGCCGATCGTCAGATGAATGGCGGTGACACGGGTGTCGCCGAGCCGTTCGGTGACCTGCTCGACCACACCCTGGATGACGGCCAACTCATGCATCAAGCGGCTCCCCTGGTCAGGTTGCGGCCATCGATCGCCACCGTGACCACGACGGCCATGCCATTCGCAGACACGCTGGACTGTCAGGAGACGAAGCTACGCCCTTCCCACCAGATGTAGGTATCCGGCCAAGGCCCGACAATGGCGCTACCCCGCGCACCGAGCGAGACTTCCGGCTCGGCCTAATCAAATTTAGTCCAGGAATAGCGAGGACGTGTCCGATCAGGCCAGGAACCGACTTGCCAGCAGCAGGTATGCGTCCGCCGTGCTCCCCCACCAGACCACGCTCGGCGAGCAGGTGATAGCGGAAGGCCGCGAGGAGATCAAGCAAACGCGACGACTGTGCCGGCTCAGAAGTTACATTCGTTACCAGAACGCGCAGCACCCCTGTGGCCGGCTCCGGACGATCAGCCCATCCGCCGCGGTATCCAGGGTTTCCATGGCGCGCGCCGTCAGTGTGTCTCGAGGTCGGCGGCGATCTCGTCGAGCCGCTCGAGGAGGCTGGTGAACACGGCTGTCGGTTCGCGGAGGGACTGTTCGAGCGCCCGCACCCGACTCGTCAGCTCTGTCCGGTCGCCCTCAGCGGCCTGAGGACAGTCGTTTGGCCGCCGCGTTAAGGTTGGCCTCGAGGGGCTCGAAGTCGGGCATCTGGTCGAGCAGCCCATTCTGCCCGCTCGATGGTGCCCAGCAGGCCCACCATGCCGCCCTTCTTGATGGGAGCGGCAGGGTTCGGCGGCTGAATCAGCTTCCTGTCGGTGGCTCTGGAAGTGGCCGCGCGGGGTTTTTTCCGATCTGCCGGCTTCGCGTCGGGTGCGGATCGCGGTCGTTTCCGAACCGCCCGGGAGTGGAATGCTCGGTTGTGGGCCGGTGCCTTGGGCGTAGAGCTCACACGGAGGTTAGGGTGCGGCGGCGTGGGTAGTGCTTGCCGTCCCGACCTATCGTCGACGGCGGCGGGTCCTCTCGGTCAGGTGTTCCTGCCGCAACACCTGCCTTGCCGGTGATTTCGCGGTGGACGGTGCCGACGCCGACGCCGAGGAGTTTGGCGATGGTCCGGATCAACGTCGACGCGCGGGTCAGGGCGGCAACTGCTTGGTGGTGGTGTTCGGGGGGACGGC
>JBBRDH010000202.1:0-7757 GCA_038204125.1 Mycobacteriales bacterium | reverse complement strand
CTTTGGTTCGATTCGTCGTCCTTGCCGGTGCCGTCGTAGTGCACGCGAGCGGCCGGGGAACGTGACCTCATAGGAGCCTGTGCGAGAGGCGCCCATCACTGGCCTGTCCGTCCGCCCGACCGCCGTGTGCCGACCTATCCGATGCAAGCGAAGGACGGCAATGACAACAATGGCGAACCTGACGGCTGCTGTCACGGGCGGTGTCGACACTCACGGCGAGACTCACCATGCGGCCGTGCTTGACCACGTGGGCCGCGAGCTCGGTGATCGTGAGTTCCCGACGACACCGAGTGGTTACCGCGAGCTGCTGGCCTGGCTGCGTGAGCATGGCCAGCTCGAACGCGTCGGCGTCGAGGGGACCGGAACGTACGGCGCTGGGCTGAGCCGGCACCTGCGCACCGCCGGCGTCGAGGTCGTGGAGGTCGACCGGCCCGACCGCAAGGCACGGCGGGCGAGGGGGAAGTCCGATCCATTGGATGCCTACTCCGCTGCCCGGGCCACGCTCGCCGGCCGCGCGAGCGGTGCACCCAAGGCTCGAGACGGCCGGGTCGAGGCGATCCGGGCATTGCGCGTGGCGCGAAGCAGCGCGGTCAAGGCGCGTAGCCAGAGCACCAACCAGCTCAAGGCGCTGCTGGTCACCGCACCGGCCGACCTGCGCGAGCAGCTACGCGCTCTGAGCACCACTGCCCTGATCAAGGCCTGCGCCCGGCTGCGGCCAGCCAAAGACGTCGCCAACCCCGAGCACGCCACCAAGACTGCGCTGCGCCGCTTGGCCCGACGTCACCAGTTCCTCTCCGACGAGATCGCCGACGCCGACGCCGAGCTCCGCACCCTGGTCACCGCCGCAGCACCACGCCTGCTTGCGCTGTCAGGTGTCGGCACTGAGGTCGCCGGACAACTCCTGACCACCATCGGCGACAACCCCGACCGGCTGCATTCCGAGGCGGCGTTCGCGCATCTGTGCGGAGTCGCCCCCATCCCGGCCAGCAGCGGCCGAACCCGACGACATCGACTCAACCGCGGCGGTGACCGCGCCGCCAACAACGCCCTCTACGTCGTCGTACTCGGACGCCTGCGCTACGACCAGCGCACCAGGGCCTACGCCGCCCGGCGCACCACCGAAGGGCTGTCCAAGCCCGAGATCATCCGCTGCTTGAAGCGCTACGCCGCCCGCGAGCTCTACAACGCCCTGCAACCCGCCAACACGCCGAAAGACCTGGCCGACGCGGCTTGACCATCCATAGGAGAGCATCGAGCCAGCTCGGTCGGCACGAGGATTGTCGCCTTGCAGTGATGGGGGGACTACCGGCCGGTAGTCGGCAAATTTGGAAGGCCCCCATCCTGGGGCGGTGTTGTTCACGCCCTCGGGATGGGGGACCCGGTGGTTGTCCGCATCGGCGCGGGCAGCAAACCGAAAGCGGAGTGGTCTGCCCATGTTGCAACACAATGATCGCCGGAGGCAACGTTCAAACTTATGCATCGAGCGGTCTGACGCCTCGCCGGCGGGGTAACCAGTGTCAGACCGACGTGGAAGCCTCCGCATGTAGGTCCGGGTCGGTACGCATAATGTCGTCGGGCTGTGGGTATCAACCAACTTGTTCATACTCACAGAAGTGGAGCTCCACATGTCAGCGTCATCTGTCTCAACGCAGCGGACCCAGTCCGCTATCTCTCCCGTTGCCGCCTTGGTCGGAGTGGTTTTCCTGCTCGTGGGCATCCTTGGCTTCATCCCCGGTATCACGACCCACTACAGCGACCTGCAGTTCATGGGCCACAACTCCGGTGCCAAGCTGCTCGGGCTGTTCGAAGTGTCGATCCTGCACAACCTCGTGCACATCTTGTTTGGCGTGGCCGGGCTCGCGGCGAGTCGTGCATCTGCCTCAGCAGCGCGCAGCTACCTCATGGTCGGCGGAGTGATCTACCTAGTGCTCTGGGTCTACGGACTGGTAATCGAAATGGGAAGCAACGCCAACTTCGTCCCACTCAACAATGCCGACAACTGGCTACACCTGGTGCTGGGCATCGCAATGATCGCACTCGGGCTCGTCCTCGGCCGATCAGCTTCCACGAGCGCCTGGTGACGGCTCTACGCCAGCACCGCCACTCAGGGGCCGAACGCCGAGTTCTCTTCACGCATCAGGCAGGTACAACCACATCATCCACGGCTCACTACCACGGGCGGACGCCGCGGTCACCCGCATCGAGGTCCCAGACAGCCACCCGGTCTCGCGGGTCGCCCCAGCCCCGTTCGGTGATCCCTCCAGGGCCGGTGCCAGCCAGTGCTCAGGGGATGGGCACCTTCGGTTTTCCTGGTGGGGTCAAGTCCCTGCGCCTGCCGCCGCCGCGGTTGAGCCGGTGACGGGGAGTGTCTCCTAAGAAGGCTGGGATGGGATTGACGACCGCGAGACAGGCGGCAGGGGCGTCAATGGGGGATCCAGACGGCGATCGCCAACAGAACGCCCACATCAGGTGTGCAGGACCAGTTCCAGGGAAACCTCGACCGCATTGCCTACGCCGATGGCACCAACTCACGCCAAACAGCCCCAAGCAAACGTGGCCTGCTAACGGACCGCACCGTGTCCGGATGAATCGCTAGACCTACCAGCCGCGCTGTCACACTGCGACATTGGCGATCGAGGTCGCCAGCTTTGGCTCTGGTGTACAGAACTGGGCCACGTCACGCAAGGTGTCTGGTCCCGACGACCGCGCTCCCCCATCGGATGGGTTCTCTGATGGCGTACATCCCTGATGCAGGTCGGATCTACTTCTCTGAGAGCGAGCCATCGTCGTCATTGTTGGCACGCTGAACAGGTCGGTGATCTTCGGTGGCATCGAGTAGAGCCATCGCGTCTCTCCGTCTTGCACGATGAGTCGCGGCCTGCCTCCGTAGGCGCGTGCCACGCTCTCGTAGATGATGCTGCCGACGATGGCAGTGATGACCAGTCTCTTGATCTGCATGCGTTTCGGCCCTCCTGGTCATCACCGACACACCATCGACGTACTCCGCCATGCTGGGAGCGGTGTTCACGCACTTCACGTCGTGCCGTACCCCGTCGTTGAGCGGAGCGATCTTGGCTGTGCCAGTACCCACCCTGGAGCCCGTCAGCGCCCTTGCAGGGGGCTCACTGCCACAGCAGGGATCCGCGATGACAGCCGCCCGGCGCCGCCCGCGCGGCACTTTCTGCACGAGAAGGTGGCGCTGCGCCGGCCCGGCGCAAGCCTGTCAGGCTTGCCCGTGCCCGTGCCCGTGCCCGTGCCCGTGCTCGGCATGTACGCCGTCTGTCGGGGAGCTGATCCGATGCAGAGGAGACCGCGCTGTGAGCGGCTACGCGCTACGTCGATGCGGGGCGATGCCTGCTCGCCAACGCGCGGGCTGCCGACGTGTCTGGCTGTCCCGACCACCGTGGGCTGGCGTCGTCGCGGACCTCTGTGGGTGTGGGACGGCAAGAGTAGGGTGCGAGCCTCAACATTTGTTGTCACCTTACGTAGGAGATTGCATGACATCTAGACGACATGTACTGCGGCGTCGGCAGCTGGCCCGTACGGGGATAGCCGTTGTCGCCACGTGTGCTGTGGCCGGCGCATTGTCCGCGGCGCCGCCTTCGGTGGCTTTGGCCCGCTCCGGAACCTCTGCGTCTGCTTTGGTCGGATCCGCCAGGCACGATGGGTCCGGCGTTGTGTCCCACGGCACGATCACGCTGAAAGGTGTGACCCACCCGGCCGCCCTCCCGATGGCGACCGCGACGGGAGGCCACAAGGTTCGGGCTGTGCCGCTGCTGCTTCCTTCCACCGGATCGCCGCATCGTGTGGTCGCGCCGGTTGTGCCTCGCGTGTCTAGGGCGGCGGGGATGGCGTCCTCAGCACGGGTAAGTCGGGTCGTTCAGAACTTTGCCGGGGTAGACGCCATTCAGAACCGGGCCGCTGCGGGGTTCAACTTGGAGCCGCCCGACGAGGGTCTTGGTGCCGGCAACGGTTTCGTGGCCAACTTCGTCAACGTGACCGGCGCCATCTATCGGCCGGGCGGGCGCATGGTGGCGGGCCCGTTCTACCTCAACACGTTCTTCCGAGAGCCTGCTGCGACCAACACGAGTGATCCTCGCGTGTTCTACGACGCTGGCAGTAGGAGATGGTTCGCCACCATCTTGGAGTACAAGTTCAACAGTGACTTCACGGCCATCACCGAGTCTCACATCGATCTCGCCGTCAGCAGGAGGGCGGACCCCACCCGCGGGTGGAAGGTCTATAAGATCCCAGCCAGCAACACAACCCATGCGGGATGCCCCTGTCTCGCGGACTACCCGATCATGGGGATCGACAAGTACAACGTCTACATCAGCACGAACGAGTTCACCTCGGACGAGAGCACTTTCAACGGTGCGCAGCTGTACGCGGTGTCGAAGTCGCAGCTGGTCGCCGGTCGGACCTCGGTCAACATCGCCAACTTCGAGAATCTCTCGGTGGCAGGGGCACCGGCCTTTCACGTGCAGCCGGCGAACACCTACGGCGCCTCATCGGCCGAGTGGATGATGAGCTCGCTGGACCCGAACTCCACCTATGACCACCGGCTGGCCGTCTGGGCGCTGACCCATCGCCGGGCGGTGACCAGAGGTGGCACCCCGAGACTATCGGTGCGGGTCATCCAGTCTGAGTCATACTCGTTCCCGCCCAACGCCCAAACTCCGGCCGGGTACTGCAGCTCGTGTGCTGCTCCGACTAGCGGAGTGATCGCCAACGACTGGGACGCGATGCAGGAGGTGCAGTACATCAACGGCAGGCTCGTCGGTGCGTTGGACACCGGCGTCACGATCCCGGGGGACACCGCTGAGCGTTCCGGTGTCGCGTGGTTCGTTGTGCGTCCGAGCCTGACCCATTCGATGGTGGACCGCCACACCCAGGTGGGACGCCAGGGTTACCTGGCAGGGCAGGGTCTGTACCTGCTCTACCCGCACGTGAACATGACCCCCAACGGCTCGATGGCGATGACCTTCGGCGTGGGTGGGCCGCAGACGTACCCGTCCGCGGGGTACTCGGTGGCTGCACGCGGGTCTGGCTTCCACACCATCAGGCGGGCGGCCGCGGGAACCGGTCCCGACAACGGATTCACCGGCACCGACCTGTATGGTCCGGTGGCTCGTTGGGGCGACTACTCCAACGGGCAGATCGTGCCCGGCACCAACAAGGTGTGGCTAGCCACTCAGTACATTCCGAACACAGGAACCGGTTACAGCAACTGGGGCAACCGCATCTTCGAACTCAAAATGTTCTGACCACACCATCGCGCAACGGCGAGAAGCCGTCGAAGCGAGATACACAGCAGACCCCCCGTCCTCAGCCGCGATCCGAGGGCGGGGGGTTCGCATGTCACCGGCCATTCCGATCGGATACGTGGTCCGATGAGGAGTGAGCCGCCCGCCCGCGCCGAACGTTGCTGATGTGCCGCTGCCCTCCCACCCTGAACCCTGTTACTCTCAGTGAACGGTGATACGTTTTCGGTGGATGCGCCAATCGACTGCATCTCGGCGTTCAACAGCGCAGCGCCGACTGCGGCCCTGAGTCCACCGTCACTTCTCGCGGGGTGACAGGGGTCGAAACCGGCCCGAGGGGGACGCATGTGTCTTGACCCGATCACCGAGACCACGCTCGCGATGATCCGCGTCGCCGCTGAGCGTCGCGACGAGCTCGCCGACGAAAGAGATCGCGACGCCGACGCCCGCGACATCGAAGCCGAACACGATGCCATCACCTGGGGAGTCGATTACAACATGGACGACGCCCGACCCTTCCATGCCCGCCGGCTCTCAAGACAGGACCGCAAAGAAGCCGCCGGCGACCGGATCGCCGCAGCAGCTGACCGTCTCCTGTACCACGTGGCCCGGAGCGGTGAGAGTTCAGCGGCCACGCAGCCGACTACCCAGGAATAGTCGAGGTCAGACCAGGTCGACCGTGAGCTCTTCGCCACGGCGGATCGTCTCAAGGGCGCGGCAGCACCATTCCAGGTTTGCTTCCACACCTGACCGGGCGAGGTCGATACGCAGCATCGCCGCCGCTGTCTCCAGCCGCTCGGCCGCGGTGCGGCGGCTCACCGAGGCGAGAATGTTCGTAATCTCCGCACCCAACTCGTCGTAGAGCTCGTAGATGCTCGGGTTCGGGGAGTAGCTGGTCACGGCGAACCGACTCTCAGCGGGTAGGGACCAGCCACGCGGCCACCGTCCTGCTGCGACAACACGGCCGTGCAGGTCTTTCACCTCCACTCGGTCAAACAGCGCCACGTGGCGCACCAGGTCGGTGACCCAGAGCTGGTTCGGGCCGCTGCGGGCGAAGGTCCGCTCGACCAGATCGGTTGCGATGGTGTCGGGTCGGATCCGTTTGAACTTCCGGCGACCGGTGGCGCCCTGCAGCCCGGCCCGGCGCATCAGCAGCCCGACCTGGTCGTGACCAACCTGGACACCTTGGCCCATGGTCAACTCGGCGTGGACCCGCAGGCAGCCGTAGGTGCCGTGCGACCTAGCGTGCACCCGGGTGATCAGGTCGGTGAGCAGCGCGTGCCGAACCGCACGCTCGGACGGAGGCCGTTTGCGCTGCTCGTAGAACCCCGACTCTGAGACTCCGAGGACCCGGCAGGCGACCTGCACAGGACGGTTCTGCGCGGCGATCACTTGGGACCGCCGCGTACCGCCTTTTGGGCTGGTCTCCTCCTTGAGCAGGTCGACCGCCTTCTGCGCGAGGGCGAGCTCAGTCTCGAGCTCGGCGATCCGCTTCTTCGCTGTCGCAAGCTCGGCCGTCTCCGCGGTCGTCAAGCCGGACTGAAGGCCACGGTCGACACGGTCCTGGCGACGCCAGTTGTAGATCGTCTGATCGCTCACGTCGAGATCATGCGCGACACCAGCGACGCTGCGACCCGCCGCGAGTAAGTCAAGAACCTTGCGGCGAAACTCCGCGGAGTAGCCCGGCTGTCCCATCTGAACCTCCTGGTGTCAGACACCAGAATCCAAGAAGCACAGACGCCGCCGAACCAGGGACACACCAGTGTCCGCGAAAGCGGGTCAACTCCAACGTCTGATTGACGGTGCCCTCAGGCGGTTAGCGGTTCGGCCGCATGAACTCGACCAGGCGGTCAGGCTGCAGAACGGCGACGCTGTCAGCGAGATTCAGGATGGCCGTCTAGAGCCGGGCGGTCAGTTGGTCCTCACCTTGAAGGACGACGAGCAGAGTGCCACCAAGGGTGACATCGCCGCACTGACCAGTCGCCTCGCCACCATCCAGGACACACTTGCGGGGCTCGTCGGGGCCAACCAGGTGCATGACCGAGACTGCTCGCTCCGGCCAGTTAGTGCGAAGACCCAGGCCGGTGGACGGCACCTGCCAACGCTCGCTCCACGTCGGCGGGACCGATGGGGGGTCTCGCCCATTAACACAGCAAAGGGAGAGAGTGCAACGCCGGCGGTCAAGCGCCGTCGGCCTGCTCGACATCGTCAACCGACGACCGCAACGCCCCCGCGAGCCCAGTGCGACCCGCAGGTTTGCGTTGAGCGAAACCTCCACTAGACCACCGGCCTGCTCGAAGGACCTCTGATTCCGATGCCTGATGTTGGGGGGCCTGGTCCACGTAAGATGGCTTATCGGGCAAGACGGACACGCCTGCCGCTTTGAGGACGCAGATGACAGCGGACGCTGACTCCCACGATCTGTCTGTGCTGCGCCGGTTGCCCGACTTGATCGGCAAGGTCAACGGTTGCCGGAGTCTTTCCGACACCCTT
>JBBRDH010000201.1:0-7778 GCA_038204125.1 Mycobacteriales bacterium | reverse complement strand
TCACCGGGACGCAGGACCAAGCGCACCAGAAGTTCCATCGACCAAAAGCTCGGGCATGTCGAAGATCGGAGTCGTAGGGGCGTGAAGTCAGACCCTCAGTGACCCCTGCGTGCTGCACCCGGGCGCCATCGGACTCATGTTCAGCCGACCGACGGTCCTCTGGGCGTCGGTCATAAACGAGGGGGCGGGTCCCGCAGTCGCGCCTACTGAGCGCTTCGAGAGCCAAGACCATTGGCTAGCTCGACAGCCTGGTCTGCGCTCAGGGTTGGCCCCAAGATGTTGACTTCAAGATCGCTGCCTTCGTACCAATCCAGCTGGCTCCAAGAGCCATCCTCAGTCGTCGTCGCCAATCCATTGATGCCGCCTCGGATTTGAACGATCTTGGCCGTTCCAGAGGTTCCCGGATCATCGTTCGCTGCGACGGCAGATTGCAGGAAGGCGGCCCACTCGCTCTTATCGAGTTGGGCTGACGATTCGATCACGGCCACACGGCCGTATTTATCGCTATCGAACATGAAAGTCACGACTCGGTTTTCGACGGCGCGGTCGTCCCCGGATGCGAATATTTCTGCCGGCGAACCAAGATCGGCTGGAACGATGATCGAAATCGGCATCTGCTGCTCCGCCGCCGCCGCCGATGATACTGCCGGATCGCCGGTCGGATTGTCCCAATTCACTGGCGGGATGTTCACCGGCGGGGTTGACTCTGGCTGCGAGGATGTTTCTGTTGCCGTACTGAAATCGGAAAACTCTGAACCGCCCCCAGCGGCGGAACCGCACGCCGGGCTTGCCACCAAGATCACTCCCAACAGCAGTAGGCAACGCCGGTTCAACATGGATCAGAGTCCTTCTGAATGACGTACGAATCGGAGGTCGCATCGCAGTGTTTCCATCCCGGCATTGTGTCCTGTTGCGTGTTTGTTTCGGCCCAGTTGAAATAAACACAGGAGGGGTTGCTGCTGGCCGGGCAACTGCGGTGGTCGAGGTTGAACTGGTAGTCGGTCGCTCCCGTACCGGGATCGCCGTTCCGGGTGGTTTCCCCCTTGGGCCAGCCATTCGCAAACCCAGGGTGCTCGGGCAGGAAGTTTCCGCTTGAGTCGGTTGGGCCCACACGGTGCCATGAACCGTCGTTCCAAAAAGTCTGCCAACCCGCGATGTCAGTGCTGTACTCGACGCGGAACCTCAAGTCAGTGGGGCAAGAACTGCAAGCGGTCCACGTGGTCGCGTATCCGACGGTGGCGTCCGTGGCACTACGCTGCGTCTCCCAGAAGATCGACCACTTCCGAACTCCGCTGTCAACGTACTCAACCCATCCGACTTCTTCCTGCTTCGTTTCTGTTGCGCTGCCAACTTGGGCAGTGCTCACGGCAGTCCTATTAGAGCAGTTGGCGTCAAGGTCACGGTTTCGGCGCGCAAAGGTGTTGGTCGTTCCGTAGGA
This sequence comes from Mycobacteriales bacterium, assembly GCA_038204125.1. Taxonomy (GTDB): domain Bacteria; phylum Actinomycetota; class Actinomycetes; order Mycobacteriales; family Nakamurellaceae; genus Nakamurella. The sequence continues at coordinate 6,340 of JBBRDH010000201.1, read as the reverse complement.
ACCGTTCGCACCGTTGTTGATGTAAACGAAGATTGATTCCTCACCACAAGTGCTGGCGGCTGCGACTGGAGTGGACGTTCCGGATGCCACAACGGTCGAGAGCAGCACCACTGCCCCAAACCCCCACCGCCAAATCCACCGCACGTGGTCGGTTCGCCAACAGCTAGACACGTCTGCGCGACCCTCCGTCAGTGGATTCCGGGCGACCGGATTCTCGCCCCCGTCTAGTAGCGAACGTTACACCCGACACGAGCCAGGGTCAATGGAAGGAAATCCCAACAAACCTTTTTCTGCCCGCCGCCGGTCTTTAGCTGATCGCCGGCGACGAGTCCTGGGTGACCCATGGGCCGGAGGCGCCCCGCCTCACGATAAGGTCGGCGCTATCCGCGTCCGTCGACCGATCGCGCCGGTCATCCGAGATCTCCGACCGGACCAGCCCGCCATGAACAGCGAGGCTCTGCCTACGGGACGCATGGCGTGGGTCTGGTGGGCGAGACCATGGGACCGGCGGAAAGTCGAGGACACCCAGCCGAGGAACAGAACCTCGCGACCGGAACGGGTCATCCCGCGAACGTCGGCCCAGCCTTTCACGCCGGCAACCGAGCCCAGGCGTTGGTGTGGTGGAGTCCGCGAGACCAACCGCGCGGTGACACCTCCGTTGACACCCAGCCTGATGGACCGCGCCGCCCTCGCGACTAGATCGCTCAACCAAGAGCCTACAATCTCATGGGCCGCAGGGATCGAACCTGCGACCTTGGGGTTAAGAGCTACCTCGTGGGAACTCCGGATCAGAGCTCTTGTGTGGGGGCCGTCGGCCAAAGGGGGGTAATGTCGACGAGTTCTCGCCACGAAGCCGATGGGGTGTGGATGGGGTGGCGGATCGGGCCCGATCATGGGCTGCAACGGGAAATCGGTGGACGCCCGCGCAGTAATCCTGGAGAACTGGGACTTCGCTACCAGAACTGGGTCAACCAGCGGGGGTCCGCGCGGCCTGTCACGCCGGAGGTCGCGGGTTCGAGTCCCGTCGCTCCCGTTTCTCTCAACGCCGCATGGTCACGCTGGTTCCTCGTACCCAGTGGTAGGTCAGCCGCTCGCGGTGTCCGTGGGCGATGGGGTGTGGATGGGGCGACCTGGTCAGAGTTCGAGCCCGGGTGGGTCGATCAGGCGGTCGAGTTCGCGCAGGACGGTGCGGTTCGCGTCCGGGTAGAGGTGGCCGTAGAGATCCAGGGTGACCCGGATCGATGCGTGGCCCATCTGGGCCTGCAGGTACTTGGCGTGGGCGCCGGCGGCGACCATCAGCGTGGCGTAGGTGTGCCGCAGGTCGTGGAATCGCACGGGGCCGACTCGGCTTCGGCGGACGGCGGGAGCGAAGATGCGGTGGCGGAAGTTGTCGTCATTCAGAATCTCACCCTGCGGCGAGGCGAACACCAGCCCCAACGGGCTCGGTCGGCGCGCGGCGAGCTGGGCGCGCAGGGCGCTGATCGCGGCTTCCGCAAGGTCGACGCGGCGGCGTGAGGCGCGGGTCTTGACCGGCACCAGCTGGCCGGCGTAGACACCGGCCTCGACAGTCAGTGTCCGTGCTCCCAGATCGAGGTTGCGGTCGAGCAGCGCGAACAGCTCCCCTTGGCGCAGTCCAGTGAGCGCTGCAAGCCGCACCAGGTTGCCGTAGGGCTCGATCGTGTTGGTGGCGAGCTGGTCGACTTCGCCCCAGGAGAGGAAGCGCATTTCGCGGGGCTCGTGGTGGGGGGCGCGAATCCGAAACAGCGCCTCGTTCGCTGTGAGGCCGCGCACCTTGGCGTCGGACAGAACCTGCTTGAGAACTCTCAGTGCCAGCTCGGCCTGGCGTGGCGCACGCGCCGAGAGGGCTGATATGTGATCCTCGACGTCTGCCGGCCGCAGGGCATCCAGGGTGGTGCGCCGGAATGGGCTCAGGTGGGGCAGGACGTCGCGGACGCGGTCGGCGGAGGACTGTCTGACCCGGCGCTCGTAGCGGACGAGCCATCCGTCCAGGAACTCGCCCAGTGGCTGTGTGGGGGCCTGGTAGAGGCCACCCAACGCGGCTTGGCGGTGCAGCTCGAGGACGAATCGTTCTGCGTCGCGTTTGACCAGGAACGTGCGTGAGCGGTCGCGACCGTCGGGGCCTTCCCAGCGGGCGCGGTACCGACGGGCACCGCCCTTCAGCCGATACGGCTCGACGTGCGCCATCGCCTACTCGGCGAACAGCGCGGCTTGCGTGGCCGCGCGAGGTCGCCGCGGAGCGGCAGCAGGCAGAGGGGGCTCGCTGGCCCCGGCGGCGTGCTGGCCGCCCTCGCGGTGCGCAGCCAGCCACGCGTCGATGTCGTCCCGCCGGAACCGGCGCGTGCCTCCAAACTTGTAACTGGGCAGGTTGCCGGCCGCTGCCTGGTCATACACCCAGTTCTCGTGCAGCCCCAACAGCCGTGCGACCTGGCGGGCGTTCATCAAATCATCCATGACCTGCCTCCTTCACCCTCGGCACACCCTGTGCTCAAGAACGTTCCGTAGCGTATACGCATCACACTGTGTTTTCAAGTTCTGCGGCGCTTCAGGCACTAGACTGTTTGGATGCGAGGGGGCGAGCTGATCCGTGAAGCGCGCACGCGAGCCGGCTTGACCCAGGCCGACCTCGCCCAGCGGACCGGCCGTGATCGGTCAGTGATCGCGCGTTGGGAACATGGCGCCGTCTCGCCACCAGTCGAGAGCCTGCTCGCCAGCGTCCACGCATGCGGGTTCGACATCCCGCTGATGCTGGTGGCGCTCGATCGCAGTATCGACGCCGAGCTCGGCGAGTCGCTGCGACTCACCCCGTCCGAGCGCGTCACAAGAATGCTCGACACACTCACGCCCGGGGCGGATCGTGGAAGCCCCGGGTAATCGCGGGCCGAACGGAGCGGCGGCGGAGCGGTTCGACCCCTACCTGATCCTCTCCGCACTGGAGCGACACCGCGTCAGCTACGTCGTCATCGGCGGCTTCGCCCGCGTCGTCCAGGGAACCGGCGAGATCACCCACGGCCTCGATATCACCCCCTCGCTGCGCCGCGAAAACGTCGCCCACGCCAACCACGCCCTAGCGGAACTCGAAGCGCGGACCACCGACGGCCAGGCGGCCAGCCTCGCCAGCGCCATCACGACGTTGCGAACCCGTGGCGGGAGGCTGACCGTTGTGCCGGTGCCTGAGGGAACTCGCGGCTATGACGACCTTCGCCGCCACGCCACTCACGAGGCGATCGGCCGCGGGCTGCGCACCCAGATAGCGTCACCCGGCGACCTCGCCCGCATGCTCGGCGCCCTCGACCGCCCTGACGACCAGGCCAAGCTCCTACGCCTCCGCCGGATGATCGAACTGGGCCGCGAGCTCGACTTCGGGCTCGAGCTGTAGAGCGGGTCAGGCGACGTTGAGGGTCAGCGTCTCGCGGGTCGCGTCGCCCGGGATCGCACCGCGCTCGGTGGTGGTGAGCGCCAGCAGCCACTCGGCGAGCGCGTCGCGGACGAGCAGGCGGGCCTCGTCGATCGTCGGCGCGCAGGTGATCACGCTGGGCAGCTCCTCGATCGTGGCGCGGACCCAGCCGTTCTCGTCAGGCTCAAACACAGCGTGCAACTCCATGCTCGAAGCGTACCGCCTCCGGGCGCCGCGCGATACTGCGCAACGATGACCCCGCTCCGTGTGCTCGAGCAGCACTTGATCGCCCATTGCTGTGAGCGCGTCCGGCACGGTGCGCGGCATGACGTGCGGCGCAGTTCCCTGGCGGCGCGACCGGTGACGGTGCCGCGGCACCGCGAGATCCCATTGGGGACGGCCCGCGCGATCTGCCGTCAACTCGGCGTGCCAGCGCCACCCCGATAACCGGCCGATTCGGACGCCACCGAGAGAGCCCATCGAGGCCGTGTCCTGGGGTCTCGCACTGAAAGTGCATCTGTGTCTCGCTGGCTATCCAGGGTAGCTGGTGCGGTAGACGGTGGCGGTGGAGACACGTCACTCGCTGGCCTCACCACGTCCTGAGATCGCACTGTCTGGACGTCCTGCGGTCCTCGCTCGGTTAGCTCCCCTTCCGCGTCCACGCTCCGCTTGGTACTTCTCGAGGGACAGCGGGGCGACTCTCGCAGCCAGCTGGCCGGAAACGGTGGCGGTCGCCGTGTCCGCGAGCCGCTTTGCTACCAGCAGGACCGGGTGGCCTCGTCGACGGTCGAGCCTGGCGCGACGCCGCCACGCGTCGATTTTTGGTAACGTTGGTCACTTCAGGAACCATTTGCGACCGCCGCCGGTCCAACACGAGCAAAGCCAGATTGGGGAGGTTCATGGTGAGGAGAGTTCTCTGGGTGTGGGTTCTGATCGCGGCCGGTCTAAGTTCTACTCCAGCTGCGGCCAACACTTCCAATTTCGGCGGGTACATCCGCGACAACACTCCCGGAATCCTCTATGGGACTCGGGCGTCGATCAAGACGCCAACGACCGATATCAACTGGGGTAGCGGGCATGCGATCTTCATCGCCCGTGTTGACGCCGAGTTGGACGGTGGGGGCAGCGGCGGCTTGTATCAAGGAGGGATTGGCGAAACCGGGAACCAGACAGAATTAGACGGTGGAATGGCCGGTCACTGCGGGTATCGCGACACGTGGCACCGCTTCCACGAACAGAAGAACTTCACGACTTCGACCGTAAACTACGAGTGCCAGTGGTTTGGCCCCCCGGCGCCCGGAGAGAACGACGCTTATTCAGTTGTCCAGAACGGGTCTGACTACTGGCAGTTTAACATAAACGGCAGTCTCAAAGTCGTAAGCTTAATGAATTTCTCGTCGGCCAACTATCTGGTCGCTGGCGATGAGTTCAACAATGGGGTGAGTTCATCGTTTGCGCGCCAAGTTTCCGTAGCATTCGGCGCCTCCGGCAGCACGGATTGGCAACGGACATCCACGCTCGGCGGTGGTGGTTGGTACACGATCTCTAACGACTCCTGCAGCGTTCTACCAGCCGGTTGCAACACGGACGGACTCTGGAGTCGAGGAAGTCTTCCGACACCATTCACTGTGTCGCACCCATAATGAAATGGAGGCTGAGATTTCATGCGCAGATTTGCCGCACTAGCGCTGGTCCTGCTGCTTGATAGCGCTTGTGGGTCGCTGGCCGCGGGATCGGGCGCTACTTCTGGTGCCACTGCTGCTGTCGAGCCTACGATCACCAGCTCGGACGTAGCCTTGGGGAGTGCCATGCAGCACATTTCCCAACAGCTGGGCATCACCGATATTACGTCGATCGATATCGGACCGGCTAGCGACCACCTGGCCGGCGAGAAGGGCGATCAGGTGTCCTTTACGTTTGACGCCTCGAGCGGTCAGCCGCTTATCAAAAGCGAATGGGAAGCGTTCGTCGCTACCGGCGTGCTCCGCGACCAGGCGGCGGTTGCGGGCTCGACGCCGATTGTTGGGATTACCCTGAGTAACGGGACGACAGTGAACCTCACCGGCATCGACCACCCCAAGATTACCGAGACAGCAGTGTCCAAGGGCGTGGTTTCAAGTGCGCTCGACGATATGGGTCTCCAACTGGTCAGTTTCCAAGTGGCTCAAATGGATAGCGGAGTTGCCGTTTCCGTTACGGCTCGCACAGGTGATGTGGCCGGCTGGGGAGTAAAGTTCGGAAACGATGCCGTGTCGCGAGTGTTTGGCGACATCAACGGTTACGAAGGGACATACCTGGAGGTGGATGACGCGCAGGGGGATCCAGAGTACGTTTCGGCGTACGCAGCTCGTGCGGCTCACGGCTCAGGGTGGATTTCCGACACGCTCCGACCCTACGACGATACGAATGGGTTCGGCGACACCCTCCCGTTTCCGTAAGATGTGAGGTGGGCCGATTGGCCGTCGACAGAAACGCGTCGAACATCGCTTCGCCACCGAGCGGTCGGCCAGCTGCGCGTAGAAACTGGCCGGTCGTTGGAGTCCGAGTGCCGCAGCTCGAAGGCATCCCGCGGTTCAGGGCGTCGGTGGCGAAACGTTCGGCGCTGCGTGTGGTCGACGACGTCGCCACGTTCCAACCGCTGGTCGCTCCCAAGACGCCGCCTCGCGGGGCGACACTTGACGCCCCGCCGCCAGCCACGCCCCCGCGGGCGGGCCGGACACCGCCGACCCCGCTGATGCGGCGTGGATGGGGCGTGGATGGGGCGGGCAAATAGTGCCCATTCGTGAGGGCGCCGGGAGATCAGGCAGAGGTTCAACCGAGATCCTTGGAGAATGGGGGCTAAGCGTCCGCTCCGAGCCCGTCGCGTGGAGCCCGGCGCGGCCTGTCACGCCGGAGGTCGCGGGTTCGAGTCCCGTCGCTCCCGTT
>JBBRDH010000200.1:0-7782 GCA_038204125.1 Mycobacteriales bacterium | reverse complement strand
GGCAGCCACCCTTGAGCATCGCCGATGATCACGGTCGTGACCACCACACGACGCGCCGACATGTTCACCACGGACGGCAAGCCGTCCGACGACGACCCGCGTGAGCAGCGACCACGATTGGTCGACGAGCGCACCGCGCTGGTCGAAGCCTTGCGCTGTCAACGCCTCACCTTGGAAATCAAGTGTGCAGGTCTTGACGCGGAGGACATGGCGCGGCGTTCCGTCGAGCCGTCGACGATGTCGCTCCTGGGGCTGGTACGACACCTCGCCGAGATGGAACGGGCGACATTCCGGAAGTTGAAGGCCGGGCACGATGTGCCTCGGCTGTTCATGTCCGACACCGACAGCGACGGGGACTTCAATGGTGCTGTTGCCGACCCTCAGGTGGTTGCCCACGCATGGCAGGCATGGAAGGCGGAGGTGGACTTCGGTACGCGATTCGTGACCGAGGCCCCCAGTCTGGACATCACCGCCAGCGATCTGCTGAATCAGCACGGCAGTGGCGGAGGGCCGATGTCGCTGCGTGAGCTAATGCTGGGAATGATCGAGGAGTACGCCCGCCACATGGGGCACGCCGACCTGTTGCGCGAGCGGATCGACGGACGCCTGGGTCAGTAGCAAACCAAGCCAGCCAAATGCAAGACCGCGCGCCCATGTTTGGCCGGCAGAAGATCGAGGGGGGTGGTCGATAGCGATCCTGCATCGAGAACCGCGATCCTGGACATCGGCGCCACAGAGCCCTGCTGCTGTCACCGGTGAGGTTTGCGTTATCGGGCAGCACGCGACCCTCGAGCGCGGAGCTCCACTCGTGGACATCCTCTGCGCCCTCGTCGATTGGGACTCCAGAACAGCAAGCTACTTCTACGATCGAGCGGTGTTCACCGAAAGTGAGAGGCGGGACCTCCGCGCCCAGCTCGTTGCCGCCGCCCGGTCAGACGAGCGGATAGATGCTGCGGCGCTGGTCGGCTCAGCAGCTCGGGATAGCGAAGATCAGTGGTCCGATATCGATCTTGCGCTGCGCCTGGCTCCAGGGCTCTCCCCGGAGGAAGTTGCGGCGGAGTGGACTGCCCGTTTGTACGAGATCCATGGCGCGGTCGCTTATCTCGACATCTGGTCAGGACCGACGCTCTTCCGGGTGTTCCTGCTGGCGAGCTCGCTGCAGATCGACTTGTCATTTTGGCCGTCGGATGTGTTCGCTGAATCTGGCGGGCCCTTCCGGCTGCTTTCGGTCACACCAACGAGCCTGCGCGTTCACCTTCGAGGTCCGCGGACTCCTTTGTCGGCATGGGTTGGCTGTATGCCCTGCACGCCCGGTCGAGCATTGCTCGCGGCCGGGCGCTACAAGCCCTCCACATGATCAACGGCATCCGCGACCAGGTCGTCTCGCTCGCCTGCCTTCGACACGAGCTGCCCCCTGACCAGGGTCGCGGAGCCGACGACCTGCCCGACAACGTCAAACGGGTGCTCGCCAGCACGGTCCCGCGACGACTCGTTCCAACAGAACTGAATCGATCGTTCGCCGCCGTCACTCGTGCTCTGCTCATCGAGGCGAACCGCCTGGACGCTGGTCAGGCAACGCGACTCGAACTACCGCTTGAGGAACTCATCCGGACGGCAGGCCTCCCGGCCGACGGCCCGCCGTCACCGTAAATGGATCCGGTTCGGACACTGCACCGGGGACGATTGACGCCCTTGGCCGAAGGGCTGTTTGCTTGTTGGCCGCGCCGCCGCACCACTACTGGGTCGGTCGGCGCCCAAGCCCACCACGACATCCGTTCGGACGCTGAGCACCGCTTGAGCGCGCAGCGACTCAACCACCGACGTCCGAACAGCGTCCGGCCAGTGGGGGAGTGGGCGTCGACCGTGGCACGATGACCTTCGGCGGTAGCGCGGCGCCGAGCGATCTGCAAAAGCGGACGGTCTCGTTGCCGAGCCGGTCCCAGAAGCCGACAGCGGGCGCGGTGGAGTGGTCGGCGGCAGCACCATAGGTCGCAGCCGCGCGCTTCGCGTGCTCCCCCAGTCGCAACCTGGACGTCATCAGCGCTGAACGGTGGTTCGACGAGTCCTCGTCGGGACCTAAGCCGTGGTCGCCTGGACCACCTGGTGACGGTAGCTCTCGATGATGGCGTTGAACTCGGCGCGCTCTCGTACGGGCACGCCCAGGAACATCAGAGTGGCCGCGATCTCCATCGCCACCGCGTCGAAGCCGGGCGCGTCGATCGACAGGCCGTCGTGGGCCGCGACCATGTCGCGGCCGAGGTAGCACTTCGGCCCCCCGGCGGCTTCGATGGACCAGGCGGTGACGAGGAATTTGTAGCCGGGGGCGTTGGCGGCGTCACCGTGGTGGGCGTGTACCCCGGCGTTGGCGTTGACCAGGACGTTGGCGAACAGCCGGTCGACGAGCACGTCGACGGCCCCGGCGATGGCGTAGGCGCCACCGAGACGTTCGTACAGCGTCGCGTCAGCCGGTACTTGCGCGGCCGCCTCGGCGATGTCACCGACCTCGGCATCGGCTTCGATGATCTGGGTCATGTCAGGTTCCTTTCGGTCGTTCTCGGCTCGCTCGCGGGCTGCGGGGAGCATGGGGTCTGCGGAGTCAACTGGTCGGTCAGCAGGCGGAGTCTGCGACGCAGGTCGGCGAGCTCGGAGGGGGCGAGTCCGGTTGCGCCGGCAACCTGAGCCTGGGCGCGGGCGGCCACTCGCTGCAGGTCGAGGCCGCGCTCGGTCGCGGCGACCACCACCCGGCGGCGGTCGGCGCCACGGGTACGGCGCAGTAGGCCAGCGGCCTCGAGACGGGCCACCAAGGGCGTCACCGCGTGCGAGTCGAGCTCCAGCCGACGCGCAATCCGCCCGATCGTGGCGGTGCCGTCCTGCCACACGATGAGCATCAGCAGGTATTGGGGGTACGTCAGGCCGATCTCTTCGAGCAGAGGACGGTAGCGGCGGGTGATCGCATGGGTGGCGGCATAGAGCGCGAAGCAGAGTTGGTCATCGAGACGCGGGGCGTCGTCGATCATCGGCTGCGTCATCTTGTCTCCCCACCCTGTGAGAGGACTCACATCCACCCAATCCATCATGCGTGACACGTTTCGTCAAGGGGTGCCGGTGTTTGGCGTCCAAACAGGCATCCGCCCTGGGGGATAGTTCCGGCGGCCAGTCGGAGCGCGGAATTTGGGGCGCGTCATATCACCGCGTTCAGCGCGAAACCGGCGGGTGGACGCGTCTATCGACGGTGTCTACATTGCGTCTACAATGAGTGAATGGCAGATACCACCACCGTCCGAGTCCGCCGGCCCGATTCCGAACGCCTCCGATCACTGGCCAAGGCCCGACAGAGCCCCATCGTCGACGTGGTGCACGACGCCGTCGACGCACTGGAACGGCAGGAGTTTCTCCGCGGCCTCAGCGGGGACTATCAGCGCCTGCGTCATGACCCCGCACTGTGGGAGAAACACATGCTCGAGCGCCGCGAGTGGGATGCACTGGCTTGATCTGGCGCGGCGAGATCTACCAGGTCGACCTGAATAGGCCGGTTGGTCACGAACCGGCCTTTCGCCGACCGGCCGTCGTGGTGTCCGTGGACATTGTCAACAACGGCCCGGGCGGGCTGGTGGTCGTCGTACCGATCACGACCACCGGTTACGGGCTGCGGAGCCACGTCGAGCTGGAACCCGCCGGCAGCGGGTTGGATCACACCTCGTACGCCCGCTGTGACCAGCTGCGAGTGGTCTCGGTCGAGCGACTCTTGGCTCGCCAGGGGATGGTCGGTCCCGACCAGACGAGGGCGATTGATCGAGCACTGCGTTTCGTCCTGGACCTCTGACGGAAGGCTGCCCGGTCAGCGATCCGTTCCCGGGCTTCCGGCGATCGCCGGAACGGCTTCACGGTCGGTTCAGTCCTGATGCATTCGGCGTTGCACCGACCGTGATGATTTGGCAGGTGATCGGGGCGCCGGAGCGTCCGATGCGTGAGTCGGCGGTCAGTAGCGGCGTGTGGTCACGTTCGGCGGCAGCCACATAGATCGCGTCGGCGTAGCGCAGGGATGCCGCAGCGAGCACCCAGGCGCGGTGGACGTCGACCCAGGGTGTGGCTTCGATGTCAATTGGAGAGCCTCGGAGTCAGCGGGGGCCCGATCCACATCGGCCTCGGGCAAAGGATGCGTGGGTCGATTCGCCGCAGCTCGCAGCCCGGACGTCAGCTCGAATGCGAAGTGTCCCGGGGCGTTAGGGGCTCACTGACCGGTTGGATGGCCAGTGCCTCTCGGGCAGCGGTTCCACGGGGCCCGGGGTCGGCGATGGGCGTCGATGACAAGGGAGGCGTCGACGATCACTTCCGCGGCCGTTTCCCGAGGTGGTCGGCATGCTGTGGATATCAAGGGTGATAGCGGCAGCGAAAGCAACGGTGAGCCGGCTCAGTCCGATCTCGAAGCGACCTTAGGTCCATCTCGGTCTGGTCACAGCCGCGGAAGCCGTTGACGTTGGCCGACCGGTCAACGACCGCCCCGCTGTCGGATGGTGACGACGACACAGCTGCTTTCTGCTGCCCGGGGGCGGTGGTTCACCGCGCTGCTCATGGTGCCCGCTCGCACGTCGCGGGACCCCTGCGGCGTACGAGCGCTGCGTCGCGCTCGGCATGCGCGGCGCCCTGGTCAACGGAACGGTGGACGGGCGCTTTTTCGACGACCCGATGTTCGACGACCTGCTGACGGTCGCCGAGGACCTTCGCGTCCCGCTCTACCTCCACCCCGGCGTGCCGCCCATCGCGGTGCGCGAGGCGTACTACGCGGGCTTCTCCGATGACGTCTCGAGGACGCTCTCCACCTCGGCCTGCGGCTGGCACGCCGAAACCGCTGTCCACGTCCTACGGCTGGTGCTGGCCGGAGTGTTCGACCGGCATCCCGGCCTGCAGGTGATCATCGGTCACATGGGGGAGGTGCTGCCCGTCATGATCGACCGGGCCACCGGCCTTCTCGATCCGATCTCCGAACTGCCCAGATCCGTGCGTGACTATTTGACCGGGCATGTCCACCTCACGATCGCCGGGGTCTACAGTCCGCCGGCGTTCGCCGCCGCCGTCCAGACTTTCGGCATCGACCGGCTGATGTTCTCCACCGACTATCCCTATGTCCCTGGAATGCCTGCCCGCCGGTTCCTCGAGACCGTTCCGCTGGCGCCGGCGGACCGGCGCCGACTGGCCGGCGAGAATGCTGCCGCCCTGCTCGGCCTCTCCATGCCGTCGCCGGCCGTCGACAAACCGGCCGGCGCAACGGCAAAGTAGGACCGGCGCTGGGGGCGCGAAGGCTAATTGCGGAAGTAGCCGGAGATTTGGATGACGAGATTGGTGGATCCGCCGGAGCGGTTGACGAGAAAACCCGGAATGGGCGCGACGAGGCCGTGGGCAATGACCTGGCTGGCGGGAAAATTGACTGTCGATGTTGTCGATGATGTTGCGACGCTGGATTCGACGCTCAGGAATCCGGCCGCCTGAGGCCGGTCGATGGTGATGTTCACCCATTCCGCGCGTGCTCCACCGACGGGAGCTTTCGGCCAGTCGGCGGATATTTGCAGGATCGATTTGGCGGCGTTGGGGCCGAGCGGGCGAATGGTGGTGTAGAGCTGCCGGGTGTCGTCCCAGACGGGTTGGATCGACACGTAGGCGCCTGCGGCGGTGGGTGTGCCGGCCAGGTAGTAGCCGACGACATCGACGATCATGTGTACCGAACCGGGGGACTGGTTCGTCAATCGGATGGCGCCGCTCGGGCCGGCATCGACGGTGATCAGGTTCGCGACTGATTGACCGGGTCGATAGCTCAGGTTGGACATCCAGTTCTGGATGACCTGGGTCGGGCGGGCCTGCAACGACCCGGCCGCGGTGCCGTCGGTGGCGGTCAGGTTCACCACGACGGTCGAGACCCGGGCCGCGGGGACGCCCGCCCGCCCGGTGACCTGGACCGTCAAATCCCTTCCGGGACCGATCTTGCCGGTGCTGCGGGTGTCGACCAGGCGGGAGGCCGGCCGCGGGGTGAAAGCTCCAGCCGTGACGGCTGCGCCCGCCAGGAAGTAGCCGGTGACGTCGACCAGGAGGTTGCCAGGGCCGGCCGATGCATTGACGATTGTCAGGGTTCCATCGACTCCGACGGTGCTGATGACGGTATTCGAAACCGTTTGGTGCGCGGCGAAGTTGAGGTTCGAGGTTTTCGGTCTGGCGGACCCGGTCGGATAGGCGACCAGGTAGCCGCCGTTCTGCGGTGCGACGGCTGTCAGATTGACGACCACGGCGCCGGCGTTTCGGGGGATGCCGGCAACACCGGCGACCGCGACCCGGATCGAACCGCCGGCCGGTACGGCAGCTCGCGGAATGCCAAGCCCTGATCGGGTATCCGCCACCCTGGTCGGGGTGACTGGCACGAAGGCGCCGGGTGCCGCCGTGAAACCGGGCGGTTGTGCGGTGACAGCCAATGTCATGTCGAAGCTGGCAGAGATCGCGGTGACTGTCCGTCCGGCGAAGGCTCCGATGCGGGATACCGGCACCGGCAAGTAGGAGCCGCCGACGTAGCCGATGCCCAATTCCCCGGACACATTCGATCCCCAGCAGTAGGCGGCGCCGGAGGCGATGACGCAGATGTGGGTCCAGCCGGCGCTGATATCGGTGACCACTTTCCCGGCGAGCGCACCGGTGGTGACCACGGCGACCGGAACCTCGGTGATGCCGTTGCGGGTGCCATCGCCGAGCATGAAGGAGCCGTTGGATCCCCAGCAGTACAGCGAACCGTCGGAGACGAGAGCGCAGGCAGTGGCTTGGCCAACGGTCAACTTTTGGACGGTTTTACCGGCCATCGGGCCGCGCCGGGATACCGGCACCGGATGGGTCGCCGCAGGCAGCGAACCCATCAGCTGCAGCGGCCCGTGACCCCAGCAGTACGGCCACCCGGATGCCACTACGCAGCTCTGCGGGCCACCGACGGCCAGGGCAGTGATCGTCAACCCGGCCAGGGCGCCCCGCACGTCGACAGCGACCGGAACCCGGGAGTCAGCGAGCGTCCCATCACCCAACTGTTCGTCCCGGTTCGCCCCCCAACAGTAGGGGCGGCCGCCGGCGATCACGCAGGTGTGCTCGGCGCCGGCGTCCATCGAGGTGATGACCTTGCCGGCCAGCACTCCGCCGACATCGACGGCCACCGGCACCGAAGAGCTGGCCCCGGCGGTCAAAGACCCGAGTTGGCCGTGCGAATTCGCCCCCCAGCAGAACGGCCTGCCGTCGGCGAGCACACAGACATGCTGATCACCGGCGGCGATCGCGGTGGCGGTCCGGCCCTTGAGCGCTCCGTTGGTGTCGACTGCGGAGGGACGCGCGGCGACAGCGACCGTGGACACGCTGCCGACCAGGGCCGGATTGCCCCAGCAGTACGGACGGCCGGAGCCGATCACGCAGCTCACAGCCGGGCCGGCGGCGACGGCGCTGATATGCAGACCCGCCAGGGCGCCGTTGGCCAACACCGGACCGGGCTCCGACGGTGACCCCAGGTTGCCGGTGCCCAAGGCGACCCCTTCCCCCCACGAAAAAACCGCATTGACACCAGTCGCCGCAGCACCGGCAGGCACCGCCAATGAGATACCGGCCGCAGTCCGGGCGGGGGCAGCCGCACCGGCGATCGGCTCCGGAGCCGCGACCAACACCGACCCGACCAGCGCCGCTACGAGTACAGCCGCCTTCAGAAGTGCGGGCCGGCCCGAAAAGGGGTTCATCTGATCCATTCCCGATGCGTTGACCACCGCTGCGCGC
>JBBRDH010000199.1:0-7794 GCA_038204125.1 Mycobacteriales bacterium | reverse complement strand
CGTTGCGCGTTGCGGCGACGGCAGCAACAACGGGCAAGACGAGTGCCTAACTGCACCTCCGAAATGCTGCATCCTGTTGCGAAACAACGAGATTCACTACGCCAATAATTGGTGCTCTCTCGCTCAGTCACGCTGGCAGCGCGCCTTTCTCCGTCATCCCACCGGGGTGAGTGGTGTATCGGTGGTGGCGGTGACGAGGGCGGCGTCGGTGGGGAGGCTCGCGCGGCGTCAGGGAAAGGGTGTCGTAGGGGTTTCTGGTGACGGCCATGGGGGCGCCGGCGGCGGCGAGAGGTAGCGCACGACGTTGTCGTTGCGGTGGCGCATGCAGGATCCCGATGGTGTGTGCACGAGCCGATCGAGCAGACGCTCACAGTCGGCGTGATCCGCTTCGAAACCACTACCAGCCCGGGGCGGCGAGCCCGGCCAGTGTGGGCCGACGGTGTGACAGTTCCGCGAGGTGAGTCGCACGGCAGGCTAGGTCTCGTCGTCTGTGTCGGGAAGGGCGTCGGCCAGGGTGGCGCCGCCGTAGCCGGTGACCGGGGTGGCCAGGATGGCCTCGAAGTCGGCGGGGACGGGCATGTGCAGCGCGGCGGGGTCGACCGGTGGGGCGATGTAGTTGGCCACCGCCATGGGCGCACTAGTGTTCGCGAGGGCGTACTTCACGACGGCGTCATTGCGGCTGGCGCACAGCAGGATGCCGACGGTCGGGGAGTGGATGGCGGGCGTGCGCAGCTGCTCGTCGACGACGGCGACGTAGAAGCCGAGCTGGCCGGTGTAGTCGGGCTTGAAGCGGCCGATCTTGAGCTCGACGACGACGTAGCGCAGCTGCTCGAGATGGAACAGGATCAGGTCGGCGTAGAAGTCGTCGCCGTTGATGTCGAAGTGGACCTGGCGGCCGACGAAGGCGAACCCGCGGCCGAACTCCAGCAGCGTGTCCTGCAGGCGGTCCATCAGGGCCTGTTCGATGTCGCGCTCGTGCGCGGCACCGGTGAGGGCCAGGAAGTCGAAGACGTACGGGTCTTTGGTCAGCTGCTGGGCCAAGGCGCCGTCTCCGGCGGGCAGCTGCCCGGCGAAGTTGGACGGTGCGGCCGCGACACGGCCGCGCAGGTTGGTGGCGAGCTGGTGTTCGAGGACGCTGAGGGTCCACCCTCGGCGGGTCGCCTCGGCCGCGTACCAGGTACGCGCCTCGGGGTCGTCGAGCTTGTCGAGCAGGCACCGGACGTGGCTCCAGGACAATCGTCCCAACAGTGTCGGGACGATTGCGCGGTCCGGCCATGCCGCTGCTAAAGATCGCATGTAGTAGAGGTTCGAGCGGGTCAAACCCCGCATGTCGGGGAACTCGGCGTGCAGGTCGCGGGCGAGCTGGTCAATCACCTTGGCGCCCCAACCGAGCGCCTGCTGCTGGGTCAGGATCTCGCTGCCGATCGTCCAGAACAACTCGAGCAGCGCGGTGTTCACGGTGCGCTGGGCACGCAGCTGCGCGGTGCGGACCTCGGCCTTGAGCCTGCTCAGGACCTCGCCGTACTGGGCCGGTTCCAGCTCGTGGCCGGTCATCGCGAGCCCCCCGCGTGGCTCGCCCTGGGCGACGTGTCGCGCCGCAACAGGTCGCCCGGGCCGCAGTCGAGTACGTGGCACAACGCGTCCAGGGTGCGCAGATTCAGCCGCTCGGGTGGGGTCCGAACCAGCCGCGACACCTGCGCCTCTGAGGGCGCCTCGTCCTCACCAAGCAGGTCCACCAAGCGGCGGTGCAAATCCGAGGCGAATCGGATGCCCGCGTTCGCCATGCAGACCTGCAACCTCCACTCCAACATGTGAGCACTGTCACCTACGGCGGTAGTGTGCGTCAAGAGCAGGTATCAACTGTCGTACTCCAGAAATCTGCAGCAAACGCCGATAATTATTATTATGACAAACTGGTGTCACTGACAAGCGCATCTGCGGTCGTCGGTGCTCGTCGCCGGCCCAGACGATGAAATAGGCGGTGCAGTGAGCAGCTCGAGCGCCGACGTCACCGTTAGATCTTGAGGCCGGTCTTCTCCAGGACCAACCGGGCGGCGCTGTTCCGGCCACGTCCTTGCTTGAGTCAGACAACGGCTCCGCGATGGTCACCGTGCCCCAAAGACCTTCATCTTGCCTGTGCCCGGCAGGTTCCACCTCACCGCCCGCCTTCTGGATCTTCTTGACCAGGTCCCAAGCACCAGTCGGTGGATCAGGGATGAGTCAACGCGGACCCTTGCCAAAGCAATGGAAGGATCCTAGGGTGTTGGGATACTAAGTTGTGACAGAGGGAGAGACATGGACACCACCGGTCGGGGAGTGCCCCTCATGGGAGAAGGCACTGGCCAGTTTGTCGGGGACGAGTTCGTCGCCACCCAAGACCCGGGCGACCGAGCCTTCGAGGTTGAGCAGCACGGCATCGACCACATCCCCGAACAGGACCGGCGCGGGCGGCCGTCCGACCTCTTTTGGATCTGGTTCGGCGCCAATGTGATCTTCACGTACGTAATCGACGGCGCGATCATCGTCGGCTTCGGACTCAGCTTCTGGCCGGCGCTCTCGGTCATCCTCGTCGGAAACGTCTTCTACGTGCTGGTTGGACTGTGCTCGATTCCCGGGGCCCGAGCCGGGACGGCGACGCTGGTTGTCTCGCGAAGCGCCTTCGGAATCCTCGGCAACGCACCCGCCGCGTTCCTCAGTTGGCTGACCGCGGTCGGCTGGGAGGCGGTCAATATCGTCATCGGCGCCTTGTCGCTGTATGAGATATTCCAGGAGATGGGCACTGGCAGCGGCCCCGGCTGGAAGGTCGTCGCGCTGGCAGCGATCGTCGTGCTCACCTTCGGCGTCGCCGTGCTGGGCCTCGCGACCATCACCCTGCTGAACAAGATCTTCAGTTACCTGTTGGGCATCGGCACGCTAATGCTGGGCATCTTTGTGCTGCCGCAGACGAACTTGAACGCACATCCGGCTCTGGGCGCGCCCACCCAGGCCGGGGCGTGGCTGCTGGCGCTGGTGGTAATGGCTGCGGCACCGTTCTCCTGGGTGAATACCGGCGCGGACTACTCCCGTTACCTGCCGCGAAGTACCTCGGGCGCGCGGATCACGGTCTGGACGGCTCTGGGTGGCGCGGTTCCCGGTGTGCTCATCACCGTTCTCGGCGTCTCCGCGGCCACAGCGACTGACATGTCCGATCCGGTCGCCGGACTCAAAGCGATCCTGCCGACTTGGTTCTTCGTCACCTATCTCGCCGTCATCGTCGGCGGCACCATCACCAACAATTTCCTGAATAGCTACTCGTCTGGCATGAGCCTGCTGTCTCTGGGCCTGAAAATGAAGCGGTGGCAGGCGGTGATGGTCGATGCGGTCATTGGCACGGCATTGTCGGCCTACGCCCTATTCGTCTTCGACTTCACTAACTCGTTCATCTCGTTCCTGTCGCTGATGGTGTTGTGGATCGCCCCCTGGTGTGGCATTTACTTGGCGGACATGGCTCTGCGACGCGGCAACTACGACGTCGTGGCCTTGCACCGGCACAGCGGTCTGTACTGGTACCGGCGCGGCGTCAATCCGGTCGCACTCGGCTGGTTCGCCGCAGGCATCGTGGTCGCGGCGTTATTCTCCAGCAGCGCGATCTACTCCGGTCCTTTGACCCGCCTCGTCGGCGGCGGGGACATCTCCATCTTTGTCGGGTTCGTCGTATCGCTGGGCGGCTACTACGTCACCATGCGTCAGCGCGTCGGCGGCGCCGACGGGTCGTCGGTTGTGCCGCAGGAGCGGACCTCCGCGTCCCCGTCGGACGAGAAGGCGACGGCATGAGCGCGCTCATGGAGGTCGGACCCCCCGGCGAGGACGACTGGACCGAAGATCATCCGAGGAAATCCTGGTTCGACGTCCGGCCACTGGCCGACGGCGTCTTTCTCATCGCCGAACCCGGTCACGTCAACAACTTCCTCGTCGTCGGGGAGGACCGTGCGGTCCTCGTGGACACCGGGCTGGGTGTGTCCGACATCCGCGTGGTCGCGGAGCGGCTGGCCGGCAAGCCGCTGTCCGTGGTCAACTCGCACTACCACTTCGACCACTCCGGCGGTAACCGGCTCTTCGACGAGATTGCCATTCACCGCTCCGGCGCCGACCTGCTCGCCCAGTCGCCACCGAACGGTCTCGCCGAGGGCTACATGGCTTACACGCAGCGGCTGATCGATGCCTGGCAAGGCTACAAGCAACTCGACGACATCTACTTCCACCTTGTTACTGCCGACACCCTAGTACGCCCGCTCCCAGAGGGATTCGACCCGGCCGGCTACCGAATCGTTCCCACGACTGCGACCACGCTGCTCGACGATGGGGACGAGATCGACCTCGGCGGCCGGGTGCTGCAGGTGATGCACACCCCAGGTCACTCCCCGGACAGCATCTGCCTGTTCGACGAACGAAACGGGCTGCTCTTCGGCGGCGACACGATCAACACCGGCCCTATCTATGCCCAGCTCGAGGACAGCGACATCGAGGCCTTCGCGCAGTCGACCCGCCGGTTGGCTGGCCTCGGGGATGCCGTCGACCGCGTGTTCGTCTGTCACTTCATGCGGGTGGACAACTCACCCGGACTGCTCGCCGAGATCGCCGAGGGGTTCGCAAAGCTGCTGGATGGCTCCACCGCCTTCCGCGATAGCTCCGACTGTCTGGGGTATCAGGTCCGGGAGGCCTGCTTTGATCACTTCTCGATTTTCGTGGCCGGCGAGGGCGGTGGGACCCGCGTTTGACCAGGCATCCCCTGATTCCCACAGCGCGCCGGCCCGAAAAAGCCGAACGCTTCTTCGAGCGCGCCGGCCAACTCGACCGCGATAGCCCCGTCCCCCTGTACTACCAATTGCAGGAGGTGCTCAAGGAGGACATCGACGCCGACAACTGGCAGCCGGGGGAGGTTTTACCGTCCGAGGCCGAGCTGGAGACCCAGTTCGGAGTCAGCCGGACGGTGATCCGCAAGGCACTCGACGTCCTGGCCGCTGACGGACAGGTCGTCCGGCAGAAGGGCCGTGGCACCGTCGTCGCCCCACCTAAGCTGCTCTACCACGCCGTCGCCACCGCCCAGGGGTGGCGCCACGGGGACCTGACCGAGCGCGCAGCGCTGTCCGAGGTGATCGACGTCCGGCAGGTCGTCGCGGGCGGCAACCTCGGCACCGTGCTGCAAATCTCGCCGTCGGGCCGGCTGTTTGAGATCACCGCCGTAGCCGCCGTGGACCGACCTGTCTCGCTGACCCAGGCCTACGTACGCATCGATGCCTCACAGGCACTGGCCGCCGCCGCTAAAGGCGACGAACTGCCGCTCTCCGTCGGAGGCCCTGAGCTCCTCGCTCAGCTAGTTGGGGAGTGGGGGCTACGGCCCCATCGTTCCGAGCTCAGCGTCGAAGCCACGACGGCCAATGAATTTGAGTGCAAGATCCTTTGTATCCGCAGCGGCGCCACCACCTTCCTGGTCACCACGGTCGTCTACGACGTCGAAGACATTCCGCTGGCGTTCCTCCGATCCGT
Organism: Mycobacteriales bacterium; assembly: GCA_038204125.1. Classification (GTDB taxonomy): domain Bacteria; phylum Actinomycetota; class Actinomycetes; order Mycobacteriales; family Nakamurellaceae; genus Nakamurella. Next base: position 2,268 of record JBBRDH010000199.1, on the reverse strand, counting down.
CGTCCGCAGCGACCACTTCCGCTTCGCCGCCAGCGTGCTCCACGACGCCCACGACGCCCACGACAAGACTGTCGGGCTCTCTCCCATGGCCGAAGGCGTGAGCCCAGGGCGCCCAGGACGAGGCAGCAGCGGGTGACCGTCCAAATCCGCGATTCCTTAGCCCGGATCCGTCCGTTGATCGTTCTGGCTCCAGTGGGCGATGACCGAGGTGTTGCCGGCGAGCTGCCGGCATATTCCCACCAGCGCGAGCAGTCCTCACTTCTTGGCCATCGTCCTGCCGGTGCCCCTGGTAGCACACACATGGGCGCGGAGATTTGCGCAACCGTTTTGAGAGGTGAACCCAGTCGATGTCGTGCGTGACGCTACTCACAACCGGCGGCACCATCGCCACCCGCACCGACGCCGGGGGGAACGCCGTGGCCACCGCCACCGGGGCCGAACTCGTGGCCGGATTGGCGCCGCGGATCGGGCTCCGCGTGCGGGTCGACGACGTCTTCATGATCGGCGGCTATCTGATGACGCTGCCGCTGATGCACGAGCTCGCGGTCCACGCCACCGAGCACCTCCGGGACGACGGGGTTGACGGATTGGTCGTGACGCATGGCACCGACACGATGGAGGAGACAGCCTTCTTCCTCGACCTGGTCCTCGACGACGAACGGCCCGTGGTTGTTACCGGCGCCCAGCGCCCGGCGGACGCTCCCGACAGTGACGGTCCCCGTAACCTGGCGGACGCTCTCGTGGTGGCCGCCCACCCCGCCGCACGCGGTCTCGGCACCCTGCTGGTCTTCGGCGGTTTAGTGTTCGCCGCGCGCGGCGTGCGCAAGAGCCGGACGCTGGCTGCGGACGCGTTCACTGCGCCTTCGGGTGGTCCGCTGGGGTGGGTCCGCGACGACATGGTGCACATCGGAACACAGCCGCGGTCCCGCCCACACTTGGACCTCGACGATCTCCAGGTCGACGATGCTCGGGTCGACGTGGTCGCCTGCTACCCCGGCGCGGACGCCACCGCGCTGCACGCCTTCGTCGTGGCAGGCGCTCGAGGGCTGGTACTGGAAGCCACCGGAGCGGGCAACGCCAACCCCGATTTGTGCACCGCCGTGCATGAGGTGAGTGAGCGTGGCATTGTCGTCGCCACGTCGACCAGAGTGGAGTCCGGACCGGTAATGCCGATATACGGCAACGGCGGCGGCCAGGACCTACTCCGCGCCGGCGCCGTGCCGTCGGGTCTCTTACGTCCCTCCCAGACACGTGTATTGCTCGCAGCGTTGCTTGCTGCGCACGACGAACCGCAGACGGTGCGGGCCGAGCTCACCCGACACGTTGACGGCTGGGCCTGATCCATATGCGCCGTGAGGCGCTAACGATTTCTTAGCCGGCTGGGTCATTGTCGACGCGGTCGGTCTTGCTATCGCCGGGAGATTGGGAGTTGTGCGTAAGGCGAACCCAAGGATCCTCGTGCGGTGACCGCTCCCACTTCAGGTCCCAAGAGCCTGAAAAGGGAGGGTCACGGCGGGTCACGGCTGACGGGTCGGCCCCTGGCCCGCGGCGTACTGCGCGCCGTCCATTCGCTGCGCTAAGTCCCTGTCAACGCCGAAGTTGTCCATCCCGCACCGGCCCCGGGGCAGTGTCAAGCTCGCGGCTTCAGCGCCGCGGACCACCTGAACCGCCACCTGCGCCAACCCGTGCAAAATGCCCTCGACCCGCTTGACCTCCTTAGCGGCCCGGGCAAGATCACCCATCATCAGCAACGGCTCAGGAACCAAGCCGGTGGCCCTGCTCTCGTCATCCACGAGCGCATCATCGCACGCTAGACCCGACCGCGAACGACGGCGCCAGAGCAGCTCTGACCAGCGAAACGTTGACTGGAGGCGCCGCTCTCGTCGAGGCGTCGGACCTCCTCCAGGCCCGGGTGCCCCGCCTGATCCTCGAGCAGCTCACGGGCCGTGACCGTCAGCCCGGCCCGCCGGAGCCGTTTGTCAACCCCTAACACTGTAAAGCACGGAATTATCTGGCGTAGTTTCACGGATTTATGTGGCGTGGTTCAGCTGCCGATGACGAGGGTCTCTCAAGCGGCTTCGATGACTTCGGCGGTGATCGCGTTCAGGCGGTTGATGCTGAGGATCCGTGAGACTAAGGGCTCGTAAATCAACAACACGCGTAGTTCAGGGTTGAAGTGCTGGTCTCACCGCGTAGTTCCACTCGCCGTGGAAGTCGTGCCTGGTGAGGTGTTGGGTTTCCAGGTCTCGCATTTCTCGGTCGGTGATC
>JBBRDH010000198.1:0-8039 GCA_038204125.1 Mycobacteriales bacterium | reverse complement strand
CCCCCGGCGACGCGCTCGGTGTGGGCGGACTTCAGCCAGGGACGGGGGCGCTCCATTCCCGGCCGCGAAACGTGGTGGGCGAGTGGGCTTCCCCGATGACGACAGGTTCGACAGTCGCCCGCCGAACCGTGGTGCTGGCCTCGGCATCGCCCGCCAGGCTCGCAGTGCTGCGGGCCGCCGGCATCGACCCCGTGGTCATCATCTCCGGTGTCGACGAGCCCGCTGTCGAGGCCGCGCATGCGGCCGAAGGGCCGGCGGCCACCGTGATCGCGCTCGCCTCTGCCAAGGCGACCGCCGTGGTCGATGTCGTCCGGGAGCGACACCCGAACTCGGTCGTCATCGGATGCGACTCGATGTTGCTGAGAAATGGCCGGCTGCACGGCAAGCCGGCCGATGAAGCGCAGGCGCGGCGGGAATGGTCGGAAATGTCGGGCGGCACCGGCGAATTGCTGACCGGCCATGCAGTAGTAGCCGTCAGCGACGGTCAACTCACCGCCCGGGCGTCGGACGTCCAACGGACGGTGTTGAGATTCGGCACGCCGAGCCCCGAGGAGATGACTGCCTACCTTGCGACCGGCGAGCCGCTCAAGGTGGCCGGTGGTCTCACCATCGACGGGTACGGCGGATGGTTCGTCGACGGTGTGCATGGAGACGCATCTTCGGTGATCGGCATTTCGCTGCCGCTCACCCGGCGACTGCTCTCCGAGGTCGGCATCGTCGTGACGGACCTCTGGCGCACCATTTCCGAGACAAAGATATCGGTGGAGGGTACCCAATGCACACCGTGCTGATTGCCAACCGAGGCGAGATCGCCGTCCGGGTCGCCAGGGCCTGCCGGGATGCCGGGCTGAAATCCGTTGCGGTCTATGCCAACTCGGACTCCGACGCCCCCCACGTGCGGCTGGCCGACGAGGCGTATTCGCTGGCGGGCGAAACCTCCGCGCAGACTTATCTCGACATCGGCAAGCTGCTGGACATCGCGGCCCGCAGTGGAGCCGACGCCGTGCATCCGGGTTACGGGTTCCTTTCGGAGAACGCCGATTTCGCGCAGGCCGTGATCGACGCCGGACTGACCTGGATCGGCCCCTCCCCCGCAGCTATCCGCAGCCTCGGCGACAAGGTGACCGCCCGGCACATCGCCCTCGACGCCGGTGCGCCGCTGACCCCGGGAACGTCCGGACCGGTCGCCGGTCCAGAGGAGGTATTGGCGTTCGCCGACGAGCACGGCCTGCCGGTGGCGATCAAGGCGTCCTTCGGCGGCGGCGGGCGCGGTCTCAAGGTGGCCCGGACCCGGGAGGAAATACCCGAGCTGTTCGAGTCGGCGGTCCGGGAAGCAGTCAGCGCCTTCGGCCGCGGCGAATGCTTCGTCGAGAAATACCTGGACCGGCCGCGGCACGTCGAGGCCCAGGTACTCGCCGATACGCACGGGAATGTGGTGGTCGTCGGTACCCGGGACTGCTCGTTGCAGCGCCGGTTCCAGAAACTGGTCGAGGAGGCACCGGCGCCGTTTCTGAGCCAGGAGCAGCGGACCACCATTCATGAAGCAGCGAAGGCGATCTGCCGCCAGGCCGGGTATCACGGAGCGGGCACGGTCGAATTCCTGGTCGGAATGGATGGGTCGATCTCCTTCCTGGAGGTCAACACCAGACTGCAGGTGGAGCATCCGGTCTCGGAGGAGACCAGCGGAATGGACCTGGTGCTGGAGCAGTTTCGAATCGCCGAAGGCGAAAGGCTCACCAGCATGGAGGATCCGGAGCCGCGTGGCCACTCGATCGAATTCCGCATCAATGGGGAGGATCCGGGCCGCGGCTTCCTTCCCGCTCCTGGCAGGGTGACCGCCTTCGTCGCGCCGAGCGGGCCTGGAGTCCGGCTGGACGCGGGAGTCGAGGCGGGCTCCGTGGTTTCCGGCAACTTCGACTCGCTGCTGGCGAAGCTGATCGTCACCGGTGCGGACCGGCCGCAGGCACTGGCCCGGGCCCGGCGTGCGCTCGCCGAGATGCAGGTCGAGGGCATGGCCACCGCGCTGCCATTTCACCGCGTCGTGGTCGACGACCCGGCATTCACCGCCGCCGACGGCCCGTTCGCCGTCCATACCCGGTGGATCGAAACCGATTTTGTCAACGACATTCCGCCGTTCGCAGGTGCCGGCACGGACGAGTCTGATGGCGCAGCGACCGTCGCCGAGCGACGGACCGTCGTCGCCGAGGTGAACGGCCGGCGGGTGGAGGTCAGCCTGCCTGCCGATCTGTTCGCCGGCTCGGCCCTGTCCGGCGGGGCGCAACCAGCCGGCGGTCGGCCGAAGAGATCGAAACGGGCCGGCTCGGGGCCGGTGGCCGGGTCGGACGATTCCGTCCGGGCGCCGATGCAGGGCACCGTCGTCAAGGTGGCCGTACAGGCCGGGGACAGCGTCGCGCTGGGCGATCTGTTGGTGGTGGTGGAGGCCATGAAGATGGAGAACCCGGTGGTGGCACCCCGGGCCGGCACCGTCGCCAAGGTTCACGTCGAGCCGGGCGGGGCGGTGACGGCCGGGCTGGTGCTGGTGGAGCTCGAGTAGCAGCGCCCGCAATTGGGGACGGCAGTGGTTCGGCTGCCGGATGCGCTTTTGCTCGCTAACATTCACCGGTGACGATCAACGACGCGGCAGGCTCGGCCGCATTCGACGCCGGCGCGGTGCGGGTCGGTGATTCCGAGCGAAATTCGGCGGTGGCGGCCCTCGGTGAGCACTTGTCCACCGGGCGGCTCGACATCGAGGAGTACGGCAATCGCAGCGCCGCGGCGAGTGCTGCCCGGACGGTGGCGGAGCTGACGGTGCTCTTCGCCGACCTGCCCGCACCGCACCCGCGACTGCCCGACGGCAGCAACCCCAGCGAGTCCGCCGGATCGTCGCCCTCCGCACTGGCCGTCACCGGGTCCCGGCCTATCTACCAACCGAGCGCCGGCGGCCTCCCCGTCTCAGCGGACAGCCGGACCCGCGCCCAAAGACTGGTAGCGGCTGCGGCAGCGTGTTCCGGCGTTCTCGCCCTCGTCCTGTTCTTCGTCACCAATTCGTGGTTGTGGTTCCTGCTGATCCCGCTGATCTCGTCGGTCGCCAGTGCTTATTGGGGTGATAGCTGGCGGGCGACCGACCGCCGCCGCGACCGGCGTTAGGCCAGCGTTTTGGTGCGGTCCTTTGCAACGCCATGGACACCTAGGACCGAGCTCGGGTAATCGGTGCCACGCGGCCTCCGGATCCCTACTACACGCCCTGCTCACCGGTAACGCACGGGACAAGCTGGGGGCCTGCTCGACGGAAACCGACCCGAGGAGCTTCGGCGCCGAGCCTGGTGCCTGCTCGCGGCCGCATCAAGTGGAATTCTTCGGCTTCGGAAGCGTCGGGGTGCACGCGGAGAGCCGCGCCGAACTCGATCGGACCTGCCGCCTCGTCGTCGAACGACTCACCCGGATTCCGCATGTCACTGCGACAGTCGGATTGACCGTCCACATGGATGCCATCGACAGCAACAATGGTGCACCGACGAATGGTGCCCAGGTCCCGGCCGGGTCCGCCCTGATTTGCGGAGTCGGGACAACTGGTACCAGGAAGCTGAAGGGCAGCCTGCTCGCGTCGGTAGCCAACCTATTCCGTGGGCCTGACACACGGCCGGTGCCACCGTCATCCTCTCCTATAGCGGTCATGTGCACTCTCGGGCGAATTCATTGTCGCTCTCAGTGAGCTCAGCCCCGGTGCAGTTCTGCCTAATTCGGACTCGCCGGGTGCTACAGCGCCCTCACCAGCACAAATAGGGGTTAGCCCAGGGTTAGCCCGGTAGGGAACAAGCAGCGCCGGTGGGACTTCGAGTGCTTCCCGACTGGTCGTAGGACCATCGTTGTATTGCAGAGTGCCCGTGCAGCCGACGACGGTGAGGTCATTCCGGCAGACGGCCGGGCCGCCTCTTCCTTGGAGCCATCAGTGACCACCACACATTCTCGTCTCCAGATGGTGCACCAGGTCGAGCCGACCCCGGTCATCACGCCGCTGAGCCCGCGTCGCCTCCGTTCGGCCAAAGCCGCCTACACCACCCGGAACGTCGACCTGGACGCCGCCGTGTCCCTGCTGACCGGAGTCAGCCCCTGCGTCGGCGACCTGGTGTTGGCCCGGGTGATCCAGATCGGGCAACACCAGAAGATCGAACTTCCCCATGGTCGCCGTGCGTCGCTGTTCCCGAACGACGAGATCGTGGTGGCCTACGGAAATCGCTACGCACCAGATCAGTTCGAGGCGGAAATGCCCCTGGATCTCGGCCGCTGCGAACTGGCCGCCGCTGGTGGGCTGGCCTCGAGGGTGATCAGTTCGCACGGCAAAATGGTCGAGCCGACCTGCATCGAACCGATCGGGCTGCTCATCGATGCTCAAGGTGATCGGGTCAACCTGTCGACCGGCGTGCTACCCGCGCCCATCGGGATCAAGCCACCGCGGCCGCTGACCATCGCGGTCGTGGGCGCCAGCATGAACAGCGGAAAGACCACCACCGCCGCTCATCTGATCCGCGGGCTTCGGCAGGCCGGCATCAACGTCGGCGCTGCAAAGACCACCGGCACGGGGGCGGGCGGCGATGTCTGGCTGATGTCGGATGCCGGCGGGTTCCCGGTATACGACTTCACCAACGCCGGGTACCCCAGTACCTACCTGCTGGAGCCGGAGACCATTCGCGACATCTTCACCGGCCTCACCGATCGACTCGCCGCGGACGGCTGCGAGGCCATCGTGCTCGAGGTGGCCGACGGCGTCTTCCAGCAGGAGACCGCCACCCTGCTGGCGGATCCGGTGTTCGCGGAGCGGGTTGACGCCGTCATATTCGCGTCCTACGACGCGCTCGGCGCGACCGCCGGAGTCCGCTGGCTCGGCGAGCGTGGCCTGACCCCGGTCGCCGTGTCAGGTGTGCTGTCGTCGTCGCCGCTGGCGACCAGGGAGGCCGAGGCCGCGACCGGGCACGACGTGTGGAACATGACCCGGCTCTCCGACCCGCGAGCGGCGCGCGCCCTGTACGACGGTCTGCTCACCAACCGCGTCGGAGATTCCACGGGTCCGCAGGAACTCGCCCAGACTGCCTGAATTCAATCGAGCCGACCAATCAGCGGATCGGAGTGACGGCGTGAAAACGGATCAGCCAGATCCTTCCGGGCAATCAGAGCCGGCTGTCAAGCTGCAGCGAGTGCTGACCCGGGCCCGCCTGCCGCTGTACGCCCGGCTGGTTGCTATCGGCATCCTGCAAGCGGCCGGCTCGATCGGTGCCGCTCTGCTCATCCGCTCGTCGTATCACGGCATCACCGGCGCCGCCGGATCGACCGGGCACATCGCGGTGCTGGCTGTCGCATTGGTGGGGGCTGTTGGCCTGTCCGCCGGAACGCGGGCCGCCGAACGAGTCGCCGCCGTGCGGCTCGGCCAGCATTACGTCACTGAGGTGCGCGCCGACCTGTTCGAGCACCTCACCAAGGTGCCGGCTCGCCACCTCACCCGGCGAAACCGTGGAAACATGTTGCTGCGCTTCGTCGGCGACCTCTCGGCCCTGCGCAGCTGGGTCAGTCTCGGCCTGGCCAAACTGCTGGTGGCCGGGATCGCGGTGGGACTGGCAGTCGCCTTTCTCATCGTGATCAACCGGCCCATTGGGCTCGTCGTCACGTCGGTCCTGATGTTCGGCGGCATCGCGATCTGGGCGACGAGCCCAGCTCTGATGACCTCGAATCGAACCGCCCGCACCCGCCGGGCCAAGTTGATGGGCGAGGTTGCCGAGCGCCTGACCCACATCGGCGTTCTCCAGGCCTCCGGCCAGCAGCAGCGTGAACAACGCCGGGTCGGTCGGCTCAGTGCGGATGTGTCCGCGGCGATGATCCGTCAGGCGCGCGCGGCCGGACTGTGCCGCGCCGTGGCCGAAGGCACGTCGGGGTTGGCGGTAACGGCGGTCATCGTGGTGGGCGCCGCGCAAGCGCACACCGGCCACCTGTCGACGGGGACCGTCCTTGCCGCCGTCACCGTGGTCGGCATGCTCACCGGACATCTGCGCGATCTCGGTCGCGTCGTCGAATACGCCGCCGGGGCCAGGGTGGCCCGCGCTGCCGCGTTGCGTTTCCTGGCGCTGCCAGAGCTGCCCGACCCGGCCGGCCTGCCCGACCTGGCGATCACCGGGGGACGGTTGGAAATCGACGGTGTCACGGTGGCCGGCGCCCTCACCGACGTGACTTTGTGCGCCGAACCGGGCCAGATCGTGGCCATAGTCGGGGCCAACGGCGCCGGCAAGAGCACGCTGGTCGCCGTGGCCGCCCGACTGCTCGACCCGGACAGCGGCAACGTCCTGCTGGACGGCCAGGACCTCCGGACCCGAACGGTGGCTTCGGTGCGGGCCGCGATCGGCGTTGCCGGGCCCGACCTGCCGCTGCTGCGCGGCACGGTGGAGCGCAACGTGCTGTACCGGAAGCCGCGAGCCGGGAAGCGGGAGATCGCCAGGGTGACAGAACTCTGTGGCCTGAACGGACTTCTCGCCGCATTTCCCGGCGGCTGGCAAACCGAGGTCGGTGAAGCCGGCGGCCGGCTGTCGGCCGGCCAGCGGGCCCGGATCATGGTGGCCAGGGCCGCTCTTGGCAAACCGAAGTTGCTCATTCTCGACGAAGCCGAGGCACACCTGGACCAGGCGGCCGCGGACATGGTCGACCGGGTACTTGCCGACCATCCCGGGACAGCCCTGGTCGTCACCCACCGTCGGGAGTTGGTGGAACGGGCCGACGTCGTCTGGTGCCTCGAGGCGGGCCGGGTGGTGGAGGTCGGGCCACCCCAGACCCTGCTCTGCAGCAATGGTCCGACCGCCCGACTCCTGAACGTGTCAGCCCCGCAAAGCGCAATAGAGGTCGCTCCTGCGGACCCGGTTGTCTCTGAATTCCATCCCGGAACTGCAGGCGGCTGATCGGACTCTCTTTTTCTTTCCGCGGCGGCGGACGACTCCCAGCCGCCGACCTCGCCGCAACCGGGTACCAACTCAGCGGCACCTGGACTGCTTCGTCGATTCGCCTGACGAGGTGGAGGAGTATCGCACGGCTTCGGCGCGACAACGCCGGACTGGCAACCACACCGGCAGAACGGGCTGATCGTCATGCTCGATCCGGCCGGCCATCCCTTCTGCATCGGGACCCGGCTGTAGGTGGCCATTGCGGATCGGTAAGGCTGGACCGATGCGCAATTTGCAGGATGTATTGATGCGGCATGTCGGTCACGGCATGGCGCCGGGGGCGGTCGGCCTGGTGGCACGGGGCGATCACGTCGAAGTGGCCGCGGTTGGCTCGATGGACGCCGAGGGCAACGCAGCCACGTCCAGGGAATCCATCTTCCGGATCGCTTCGATCACCAAACCCATCATCGCGGCCGCAGTGATGATGCTGGTCGAGGAGGGATCGCTCGCCCTGGCTGAGTCCGTCGCGCGCTGGCTCCCCGAACTTGCGAAGCCTGTGGTCGTCCGCACCCCACAGAGCCCGCTCGACGACGTGGTGCCTGCCGCCAGAGCGATCACCGTGCTGGATCTGCTCACCTTTCGATCGGGCCACGGTTTCCCGTCGGATTTCGGCCTGCCCGCAGTGCAGCCGCTGTTCGGTGAACTGGGCCAGGGTCCGGTCGCACCGACGATGGCACCGAACGACTGGATGGCGACCCTGTCCCGAATCCCGCTCCTCTGCCAGCCGGGCGAGAGGTGGCTCTACAACACCGGTTCCGACATCCTCGGAGTCCTGATCAGCCGGGCCGCCGGTCAGCCGTTACCCGAATTCCTCGCCGAACGGGTCTTCGAGCCCCTCCGCATGGTGGACACCGGGTTCTGGGTTCCGGCCGCAAAGCTCGACCGGTTCACCACCGCGTATCGGCTCGGTCAGGAAGGAGTCGTCGAATTGGTCGACCGGCCCGAGGGAATATGGAGCGCCCCACCGGCCTTCCCATCCGGCGCGGGCGGACTAATTTCCACCGTTGACGACTGGTCCAACTTCGCCCGGATGCTCCTGGGAAGCGGAATGTGGGGCGGCCG
>JBBRDH010000197.1:0-8121 GCA_038204125.1 Mycobacteriales bacterium | reverse complement strand
CCGTGGTGGTGCTCGATCGCGGCCAGGCGACGGGGTTGGTGGCAGGTGCGGCCGGGCACCGTCGAATTGGCAGTCCGAGTGGAGCCGACCCGGCACCCTGACGACCTTCCTAACGTCGCGTAACTACTCAGTTACTCAGCGTACAGTGGCGCTAGTGGAACGTGCTCGAAGGGCCCCACCGGGGTGGCGTCGCTGTTCGGCAGTCGGGAGACGAAGCGAATGCGGGTCCCGGCCGATCAGAGCGCGACCGCGGGATTGGAGGTGAACGCTGCGGCGGCGCAGTTGTCGACGGCCTCGGACGAGTTGGCCGCGACCCCCGGCGAGCAGAGCGCCGCCGTCAACCAGGCCACCGCCACCACCGAGGAACTGGCTCGTGCCTCAGCAGCGATCGCTGACACCGTCGACGACGTCGCCCGACAGACCGACGAAACACAAGAGAGCCTGCAATACGCCGAAGCCGGTCGTTGCCTCCAGCACCCGCACCCTCGCCTTGGCCGGCCGGGTCAACGACATCGCCGACCAGACCAGACTGCTCGCCCTCAACGCCGACGAGGTCCACCGCCTGGCCGAACGATCCAAAACCCCCGCCGGCGATTCGCCATGGAGAAAGGCGCCAAGCAGATGCAGCTCGGACTGGCCCTGCTGGTAGATGTCACCGACGCCAACAACCAGGGCCGGGCAGCGGTGACCGGAATGCAGGCGGTCCTGCCACCGGTGGGCGCCGAGCCCTACTGGCCGATCAGGCGGATCGTCAGCGCAGGCTCGACGCCGGGTGGACGACCGCATAGTGAAGATCCGCTTCGGCGAATCCAGCTTGCCAGGCCATCCGGCCAGACTCGATCACCCACACGGCGCTTGCGGGAGCAATGAAACGCACAACTATTTTGATCGCCGACGATTCGCTCCTCATCCGGGCGGTTGTCCGCAGCAAGCTCGAAGAAGAAGGTTATCTGGTGATCGAGGCCGAGGACGGATTCAGCGCGGTCGAGCAATGCCGGGCGCAAAGGCCGGACGTCGTCCTGCTGGAAATCGTGATGCCCGGGCTCGACGGTCACCAGGTACTGGCGGAGCTCAAAGGCGACGCCGATCTGGAAAATATTCCGGTCGTCTTCCTGACCAGCCGAACCGGCATGGACGACATCCTGGCCGGGCTCCGCGGGGGCGCCCACGACTACCTCAAGAAGCCGTTCGAACCGGCCGAACTGCTGGCCAGGGTCGGTTCGGCCGTGCACGTCAAGCAACTCCAGGATCAGCTGCTGGAACGCAACACCGAGCTTGACCGGACGAGCCGGACGGATGCGTTGACCGGGCTCTACAACCGCCGGCATCTGGACGACGAACTCCGCCGGCAGGGCAGCACCGCGCAACGGCACGACGAGCAGCTTTCTCTGATCCTGTTCGACATCGACCACTTCAAACACGTCAACGACACCTACGGCCACCCGACCGGTGACCTGGTGCTCCAGGAATTCGCCCGGCGGCTGACCCGCGAGCTGCGCGCGGCCGACGTCGCGGGACGCTGGGGCGGCGAGGAGTTTCTGCTCATCCTGCCGCGCACCGACCTGGGCGGTGCGATGGAGGTCGCCGAACGAATCCGGATCGCCACCGCCGCCCACCCGATCTCCGCGGCCGGGCACGAGGTCTCCGTCACCGTCAGCGCCGGGGTGGCCGTAGGCCCGGCCGAACCTGACGAGCTGGTCAGGAGAGTCGACACTGCCCTGTACAGGGCTAAGGCAACCGGCCGGAACCGGACCGTCGCCAGCACCCCACCGGCCGACACGAAAGAATAGACCGCGGCCGTTGGCATGAAAATGCCACCGCATTAACGCTGCCGATCGACACCCACCGATTGCGCCTGCCGCCGGGCTGGCCGGGGCTAAGTCAGCGATTCCAGAAGATTCGAGACCACGTTGCCGCCCAACCCACTGATCCAACCAAAATCGGCCGATAGCAGAGGTAGTCAAACTCCAGCCTGGTCCTTTCATTGTGCAAAAGGGGGCGCCAGGCGGGGGAATGCTGTTCTTACGGCCTATGGCCGGCGCCGCTTGAGTGAAGGGAGTGGCTGGTGTGCGACGTCAGCGGTGAGGACGTCGTGAGGTCCGTCTTCTGGGAAAAGGACACGCCGAGCTGGTCCTCTGGCGGGCCACCGGCGCGCCCTACCTGATCCAACTGTACGAACTGTCGCCTGGGGGTCCACCAAACCCCCTCCCAGCAAAAATTGACATGGAGGCCGACCCCAATCCCACCTATCGATCAGGGACCGGGATGCCTGCACAACCAGGCGCGTTGTGGCCTCTCTGCCGCCCGCGAGACCGAACGGTTGGTGGCGAGGGTGGCCCTGGGTCTCGCCGCGACCAAACAGGATGCCCTCTCATCAACGGCGTCGTCACCGACACCTAGAGGTGTGAATTGGCGATTTATTTGGTTCTGGCTCAAGTTGCGTGAAGCTGGCCGAGTTGCGCTCGTGCGGCCCAGCGGCTGCACGTTCTCCGCACAGCCGGCCGGCGGCGTCGGGTGTGCTGTTCCCCAGCACCGTCATCGTGCACCTGGCCTGCCGCACGAACCGGACGGCGATCCTCGACGCGATCAACGAGCCGCGATCTTCACGAAACTTGAGCCAGAACCATTTAGCGTGGCGACCGACACGGTATCGACGCCCTCCACGCGGTGACCGATCCCGTCACCACCACTACCGGCACCCGGATCACCGGACTGCGGATCGGCGACCAACGCAGCCACGCACTGCTCGCGGCGCTCCCGATGTTCAAGCTGCAGACGAATGGATTCAACAACCGGGACCTACGCCTGATCACCGCGCAGCTGCGTGGCCTACACCCCGACGCGGTCACCGCCGGGCAGATGACCTACGACCTGCGGCGACTGAAAGCGCACGGTCTGATCGAGAAAATCCCGCACAGTCACCGCTACCAGGTCACCGATCAAGGCCTGGCCGACTCGATGTTCCTAGTAGCGGTCCACGACCGGCTTCTACCCACCGGACTGGCCGAGCTACATACCAAGTTTCCTGCACCGATCCGGGCCGCTGCCCGTAACTATCAGCAGGCGATCGACGAACTCACCCGCACAACAGGTTTCGCCGCATAACCGAGCCCACCCACCACGCAGGTCCAAAACTTGACCCGAAAATCCGGCTTCGCCGGACCAAGCCCTCCAAAAATCCGGCTTCGTCGGACCAAGCCCTCTAGGCCCACCGCAGCCGATCAATGCCCGGTCGTCGATCCGCTATCGGAGCGCGGCGGCCGGGAGTGCGCGCGCGAGGATCAGAGAAGGGCCCGGCCAGTTCAGGCCGTGGTGCTCTTCCAATGGGTAGAAGCCTGTCGCCTTATAGAACTGTCGCGTGTCTGCGTATGGCTCGCTGTCAAAGGACGGTCCAACCGTGTGTACGGACAGCAGTCGACATTCATCGTCGGTGAGGTCGGCGGCAATGCGCTCGACGAGTGCGCGGCCGACACCGCGGCCACGAACGTCGGGCGCGACGGCGATCAAATGGAGTTCGGCCGCCTCCGGAAAATGCCGTCGCAGCAGCGCCACCCCGACTGTCCTTCCAGAGTCAACGGCCAACAGGCTTTGGAACATCTCCGATCCAGCATCCTGCTGATAGGTGTCGATCGCGTCCGGCTCACCGAACCAGTTGGGGAGCGACTTGAGAATTGATCGGACTGAAGACGGGTCTCGCCTGTACATCAGGTCGATAGGCACGCTGTCATCCTCCCAGCGAAAGTTGCCCTCGTATGGTCACGTGCACGCTGGTCCGGCCCGAGACGATGTACACGTTCGCCCCAGCCCGCTGGGCACATCAAGCCAGGCGAAAATACCCCGACAGGGATCCGTGAGTGGGCAACCTCCGGGGCAGGCCAATGGTCGTTCTGCCCGGCGGCATGCAACGGCTAGAGAACCACATCAGCCGACGTCCTTTTCGGGGGGATCCGCGTCAATGCATGGACGGCCGAATGGCATGCATGGCCGGCCCATCCTGCCCCGCACGACCACTCCACGACCGCCGGCGGCGCGCACCCGGCCGTGCAGGCGGGATGCCTCGTTCAATGGCGGCCCGCTCATCGTTCACCGATCCGCCCGAGCCCCTTTGCACGTGCGACATACGCTACGAACGATAGTTCGGCGCTCAATGGTTCCACTTGCTGAGTCACCAGTTAAGGAACCGGTGCCAGTCCCCGTCGGCTGGACAGCAGGGCGGCATCCTTGTTGTTCCTGCTCCGCCGCAAACTGCTCAGGACCGCGTGCTCGGTCTCGGGCGTCCAGAAGATCTGCAGGTGTTCTCGTGCCCTGGTGATCGCTGAACGACCTGGACGTCGCAACACTCTAGCCCTCTAGCGTTCGACATTACCGACCGCTGGGGCTTTCGTCGATTCTACCGACGCGCCTACTGTCAGCGTGTAGTTACACAGGTAATGCTCTGGAAACACCCAGGGCACACACGTTCAAGGAGGAACTGTGGATCATTCCAGCTCTGCCACCGGTCAGCACCGGCGGCGTTTCTCGTATCGGGGCCGGGTACGGGTTGCGGCGTTGCTGGCTGCCCTGGTGGCCGTCACGTCGCTGTCCAATCTGTCGGCTAGCGCGCAACCACTACCTGACCGGCCGGAGACCACATCGCAACCAACGCCCATCCCGCCCACCGATCCGAACTCGGTGCAGGTGGCCGGCGCTGGCGTCCCTGCGCCGACGCAGCTCAACAAGGCGCTCGCCGCCGCTGCCGGACCGTTGACCGACACCCGCATCACCGGGCCAATCAAGGTGACCGCTACGTCCTACCCGTTCGGCGCCGCCGACCACACCCGGACTCCCGAGAATCTAGCGGCCATCGGCTACGTCGAGGAGGAATACTTCGTTAGCGGGTTGGCCAACGTCTACACTTGGCCCGCGCCCGGACCGGCCAAGGTCCGCACCGCCAACGCGCCCTACACCACGCGCATCCTGGTCCGCCGCCCGGCCAAGGTGAACAAATTCAGTGGCACCGTCATCGTCGAGCCACTCAATCCGTCCAACCTGTTCGATCTGAATCTGGGCTGGGGCCTGATGCACGCCCAGATCATCCGCGACGGCGATATCTGGGTCGGTGTCACCGTCAAGCCGGTGGCGATGCAGACGCTCAAGACGTTCAACCCGGTCCGGTATGCGCCGTTGTCCATGGACAACCCGCTGCCGCTGAGCGACCCGAACAATTGCGCGACGGTGCCCTCCGACAGCTCCCGCACCACCGAAAACGGGCTGGCCTGGGACATCTACAGTCAGGTCGGCGAATTGCTGCGCGGCAGGACCGCCAAGAACCCGGTGCACTACGGCGGTAAGAAGCCCCAGAATACCTTCAAGATGTACGGCTTCGGGTACTCGCAGACCGGTGGCTACATGTACGACTACATCAACGGCGTCGCACCGCTGGCCAAGCAGCAGACCGGCCATTCCATCTATGACGCTTATATCGTCGCGGTCGCCGGCGGCGCTTTCGCCGGAATCTACCCGATCAACCAGTGCGAAACCATTCCGCCGGTCACCGACCCGCGCCTGCAGTTCTCCAACGTCGGCGTGCCCATCATCCACGTGATGTCGCAGTCGGACTACCTGCTCGGGATCACCGCCCGACGGCCGGACAGCGACGTGCCGTCGGATGCCTACCGCCAGTACGAGATGGCCGGCGCCGCGCACGCCACCCCCACCGAACTGAACTTCGCCGCCGCTCCGGCGGACATCGAGAAGGGTGGCCGGGCAGTGCCCCCGTCGAGCTGCAATGAGGGCCCGCGCAGCCGGTTCCCGAGCTCCATCTTCTTCGATGCGTTCCTGCGCAACCTCGACCAGTGGGTCCGCAAGGGCATCGCCCCGCCGCACGGCTCACCCATCGTGGTGGAGAACGGCGCTCCGGTGCTGGACCGCTGGGGCAACGTTGTTGGCGGACTGCGGTCGCCGTACCTCGATGTGCCGACGTCGACCTGGTACGGCAGCTCCACCGGTGCGTCGTTCTGCTTCATCGCCGGCCATGAGGTGCCGTTCAGCAAGGGCCTCCTGCAGCAGATCTACCCGACCCACGCCGACTACGTGAAGGCCGTGGCCAAAGACACGAAACTGTTGGTGAAGGAAGGCTTCATCACCAACTACGACGGCCAGATGCTGATCAAGGAGGCGCAGCGCGCCGACATTCCCTGACTTCCGGACGTTTACTGAGCAAAAAAAGCGGTGAGCTGAAAATAGTCGAGGATGTCTTCGGCGCGTGGAATCGGTCAATTCGGTCGCCGCCGTGAGGGAGAGGCACCCCGGGCCGCCTGACTGCGGTAGTTCTAAGACCCATGTGCCCCGGTGACCACGTCACCGGGGCACATGGGGGTTTCTGGATGAGAAACTATTTGCTGAGCACGCGGTGCGCAACGTGGCGCCGACGATCCGGGCCGCCCGGTTCGTGGAGGTGGGCTGGTTGGTGCTGATACCCGCGACACTGCTCCAGCTGTCGCTCGTCGGTGTGCTGGTGAGCATGGGGCTGCTGGGATGACGGGTCGCTGCAGGTGGGGGCGCTCGGACCATGGATCGTGGTGCCCTGGAGGCATGGCTGTTGACTGCCGTTGTTGCCGGGTTCTGCTTCCGCAACTGTCGCCGGTCGTGGTTGACGACATCTGCAGGGTCGACGGGGTGGTGAGGATCTCCGCGCATCCGAGGGCGCGGGCAGCGCGATGCGTCCGGTGTGGGCGGGTGTCGAGGCGGGTGCACAGCAGCTATCGCCGCCGCTTGGCGGATCTGCCCGTCGCCGGGCAGCCGACGATGCTGTGGCTGACGGTGCGCCGGTTCTTCTGCGATCGGGTCGACTGCAGCACGGGTACGTTCGTTGAGCAGGTTCCGGGTCTGACCGAGCGGCATGCGCAGCGCAGCGCCGGCTTGCAGGATGCTCTAGTAGCCGTTGCGCTCGTTTTGGCCGGGCGGGCCGGGTCGAGGTTGGCGACCGCGCTGGGTATGCCGGTCAGCCGGTCGACGTTGCTGCGCCGGATCCGCCGCTTGCCGGATCCACCTGTCGGGCCGGTGACGGTGCTTGGTGTCGATGAATTCGCGTGGCGTCGCGGACGCAATTACGGGACGGTGTTGGTCGACTTGAGCGACGGGAATCGGCCGGTGGATGTCCTGGCCGGTCGGGAGGCCGGGGACTTCGCCGACTGGCTTCGTGCCCATCCTGGTGTCCGGGTGATCTGCCGGGACCGCGCGGGCGGGTACGCCGACGGCGCGCGCGACGGAGCGCCGCAGGCTGTGCAGGTGGCTGATAGGTGGTACATGTGGGACAACCTGTGCCAGCAGGTGATCAAGTTGGTGGTCGCGCACCATACTTGCCTGGTCGAGGCCGCCCCGGTTTCGGCACCTCGGGTGACAGCGAGCACTGGTCCGGCGAGCCGGCAGGACTGGCAACGCTGGATCAGCTGCGCACGACACGGTCCGAGCACACCCGGTGGCGGTTCTTTGAGATTCACGCCCTTTGGGTGCAGGGCCTGTCGATGGGGATGATCGCCCGCAGGCTCGAGCTGAACTTCAAGACCGTGCGCCGTTACCTGCGGGCCGACAGCGTCGAGCAGTTGGTCGCCGGCGGCGTGCGGGTCAGCAAGCTCGACCCGTTCAAGCCTTACCTGCACCGAAGGGTGTCGGCCGGCGTGCGAAGTGCCACCGCGCTGCACGCCGAGATCGGTCAACAGGGCTACACCGGTAGCTACAACGCCCTGGAGCGATACTTGAAGCCGCTGCGCCGAAGCGACGCGGCCACGCTCGCGCAGGTCTCACGGAACCGGCCGCCGGCGGTGCGCCAGGTCACCGCGTGGATCACCTGTCTGCCTGGCCATCTGGATCCCGCCGACGAGGCGCGCCTGAAGGCGATTCGAGCCCGATGCCCCGAGATCGACGCCGCCGTCAGGCATGTGGCAGGCTTTGCCCGGATGATCAAGGACCTGTCCGGCGATCAAGACAAGCTCACCGGGGTGGATGGCTGCGGTCGATCACGACCTGCCGGCGATGCGCTCGTTCACCCGCGGGCTACGCCGTGACCTCGACGCCGCCACCGCCGGGCTGACCCTGCAGTACAACTCCGGCGCGGTAGAGGGCACGGTCAACAAGATCAAG
>JBBRDH010000196.1:0-8170 GCA_038204125.1 Mycobacteriales bacterium | reverse complement strand
GGTCGTGCCGGATCCGGTCGTGCCGGAACCCGTCGCCTCGGAACCGGTCGTCCCGGAACCGACCGAGGCATCGCCGCCGGACGAACCAGAGGCCCCGCCGATGTCGGCCACCCGCCGGGTCAGGGCCCGGCTGACCAGGCGGATGAGCGGGCAGCGCACGCCCGCAGCGGCCGCCCGGTCTGTGCTGGAACCGTTGTTCGCGGTGCACCGGAGCCTGCATCCCAAGGCCGATCTCAAGACGCTGCAGCGCGCCTATGAGGTCGCTGAGGAGTCTCACCGGGGACAGTTCCGCAAATCCGGCGACCCGTACATCACCCATCCGCTGGCGGTCGCGACGATCCTGGCCGATCTGGGCATGGACACCACCACGTTGATCGCCGCGCTGTTGCACGACACGGTTGAGGACACCCGCCGGACCCTGGCCGACACCACCGCCGATTTCGGCGAGGAGGTGGGCCACCTCGTCGACGGGGTGACCAAGCTGGACAAGGTCAGTTTCGGCGAGTCCGCCGAGGCGGAGACGATCCGCAAGATGATCATCGCGATGGCCAAGGACCCCAGGGTCCTCGTCATCAAGCTGGCGGACCGGTTGCACAACATGCGCACCATGCGTTTCCTGCCACCGGACAAGCAGGCCCGCAAGGCCAAGGAGACGCTGGAGGTGATGGCTCCGCTGGCCCATCGGCTGGGGATGGCCACCATCAAATGGGAACTGGAGGACCTCGCGTTCGCGATTCTGCATTCGAAGCGGTATGACGAAATCGTCCGACTGGTCGCCGACCGGGCCCCGTCCCGGGATACCTACCTCGCTGCAGTGACCGAGGAATTGAACGCCGAGCTCAGTGCTGCCAAGATTCCCGCGGAAGTGGTCGGCCGCGGCAAGCACTATTACTCGATCTATCAGAAGATGCAGGTCCGCGGCCGGGAATTCGACGAGATCCACGATCTGGTCGCGGTCCGAATTCTGGTCAATACGGTCCGCGAGTGTTATGCCGTCATGGGTGTGGTCCACGCGATGTGGTCGCCGATGCCGGGCCGGTTCAAGGATTACATCGCCCAACCCCGCTACGGCGTCTACCAGTCGCTGCACACCACGGTGATCGGGCCGCAGGGCAAGCCGCTGGAAGTGCAGATCCGTACCTATGAAATGCACCACACGGCCGAATACGGAATAGCCTCGCACTGGCGTTACAAGGAAAGCAAAGGCACCCATACCGGGGTCGGCACCTCGGTCGACGAGGTGTCGTGGATGCGCCAATTGCTCGACTGGCAGCGGGAGGCCGGGGACGCCGGCGAATTTCTCGACAATCTCCGCTACGAGATCGCCTCCAACGATATCTTCGTCTTCACTCCGAAGGGCGATATCCACACGCTCCCAGCGGGTTCCACTCCGGTCGATTTCGCCTATGCGGTGCACACCGAGGTCGGCCGGCGATGTATCGGCGCTAAGGTCGACGGCCGGCTGGTACCGCTGGAGCGTACGCTGACCAATGGTCAGATCGTCGAGATCTTCACCTCGAAAGCCCCTACTGCGGCGCCGAGCCGGGACTGGCTCTCCTTCGTCGCGTCATCTCGGGCAAAGACGAAGATCAGGCAGTATTTCGCCAAGGAACGCCGCGAGGAAGCGGTGGATCTCGGCAAGGAGGCGATCACTAAAGCCGCCCGCCGGGAAGGTCTTCCGGTCCAGCGGCTCGTCTCCGCCGAGGCGCTCACCGCGGTGGGCCACGATCTGGGTTTCAAGGACATCGCCGCCCTCTATGCCGCGGTCGGCGAGAACCATGTTTCGGCGAAAACCGTTGTCATCAAAGTGGTGTCGATTTTGGGCGGCGCAGAGGAGGCCGGCGATCAGATCGCCGAGCGGTCCGTTGCCTCCGTCGGTCACCGGTCCAGGCCCACCGCTGACGTCGGGGTGCTGGTCGACGGTGTCACCGACATCCAGGTCAAACTGGCCCGCTGCTGCACGCCGGTGCCGGGGGACGAAATTCTCGGCTTCATCACCAAGGGCGGCGGCGTTTCGGTGCACCGGGTCGACTGCACCAATGCGGATTCGCTGCTCAAGGAATCGACCCGGATCGTCAACGTGGCCTGGGACCCCAATTCCGCCTCGGTATTCCTGGTGACGGTTCAGGTGGAGGCGCTCGACCGCCATCGGCTGCTCTCCGACATCACCAAGACGCTGGCCGACGAGAAAGTGAATATCCTGTCCGCCAATCTGTCCATGTCGAAGGACCGGATGGCGATCTCCCGGTTCTCTTTCGAGATGGCCGATCCCAAACATCTGGGCCACCTGCTCCGCACCGTGCGCAGCGTCGAGGGCGTCTACGACGTCTACCGGGTCACCGGGGCCTGACCCTGACCCTGCGCCGGTGACCCGGTGCCGTGCGGTTCGTGTTTTCAGGCCGGTAGGTGACTCGTGCTACTTCGAGGACGAGCTGGAGGTAGCCGGAGCCGCGGTGGACGATCCGGCTGACACCGAAGTCCCGACTGCCGATGTCTGCACCGATGGGGAGCCGCCGGTCGCAACTGAGTCGGTGGGAATGACGCCGGAGCCGCTGTCCGCGGTCTGGGTGGGGGCGTAGCTGCCGATGGCGGTCACCGCGTCGGAGGGCACGGTCACCGAATCGATCGTCACCTTGGCGTTCGGTGCCCCGTCCTGGGCGTTGTTCTTCACACCCTTCGCGGCGACGTCGCCGATGACCTTCATCCCCGCGGCGGAAACCTTGCCGAAGGCGGTGTAAGAGGCGGGCAGGGTCGAGTCCTTGTAGACGAAGAAGAACTGCGAGCCGTTCGTGTCGGGACCGCTGTTGGCCATCGCCAGGGTGCCCGCCGGATAGCCCTTGGTGTCCTTCAGTTCGTCGGCGAACTGGTAGCCGGGCCCGCCGGACCCCTTCCCGGACGGGTCCCCGCACTGCAGAACGCTCAGTGCCGGACTTGCCGTCTCGCGCCAGCAGTCGGTCGAGTTGTAAAAGCCCTGGGATGCCAGCGAGACGAAGGAGTTGACGGTGCACGGCGCCGCGGCCCGGTCCAGCGTGACCGGAACTTCCTGGCCGTTGACGTTCACTTTGGCGTCAACCGTCCCCGTGTTGGCCGGGGACAGGTTCGCCGGTGGGGCGGCGGCTTTCGCGGCCTTCGCGGCCGCCGCGGTCGGATAGGAACACGGAGTGGTCGGCGCTGCCGGGGAGGTGGCGGTGGCCGAGGTGTCCGTCGGGTTCGCCTTCGCCGCGGTCGTCGCGGACGGTTTGCGGGTGGCGAAGTAGACGACCCCGACGACCACCAGCACGGCCGCTATCACGCCGACGACGAGCAGCCGCTGCCGGCGCTTCTTGTCCAGCTCCTGCCGGCGGACCAGCTGGCGGTCGAGCTTCCGCTTCGCCGCTTCGCGTCGCTGTTGGTTGGTGGGCACTATGGGTCCTCCCGCACGGTCTGCAAGGGCCGCGCCGGAAATGACAGGCCCCCGGGCGGTGAGTCTAGGTGAATTTTGGGGCCGGCCAGGGTGTACCGGATGTGAGGCGGCTGTGCGAAGTACCCGCCGATCCCGCCCGGGGCCGCCCGCAGATTCGAAAAGCGTTGTGGTCGCCGGGTTAGGGTGGCCGGGTGTTGATCGCCGGCTTTCCCGCGGGAGCGTTCCAGGCCAATTGCTATCTGCTCGCCGCACACGCGGGCGCCGAGGCCGTGGTCGTCGATCCCGGGCAGGACGCGACGGAGCGGCTGCATGCGTTGTGCGCCGAGCACCGACTGCATCCCGTCGCGGTGTTGCTGACCCACGGACACCTCGACCACACCGCGACGGCGGCCCAGGTGTGCGCGGCGGCTGACGACATCTCGGCCTACCTGCACGGCGCCGACGAGTACATGCTCGATGATCCGGCCGCCGGTCTGTCGCCCGAGCTGCGCGGCGTTCTGCAGGGTCTCGACCTCACGGGCCTGCGCCCGCGTTCCGTCCGCACGCTCACCGGGGTCACCGAGCTCCAACTGGCCGGGCTGAACTTTCAGGTCGACCACACCCCCGGCCACACCGGTGGTTCTGTGGTGTACCGGATCGCCTCCGACGGTGACCGGCCCGAGGTGCTGCTCACCGGCGACACGCTCTTCGCCGGAACTGTCGGCCGGACCGACCTGCCCGGCGGCTCGTACCAGCAGTTGCTGGAGTCGGTGGCCGGCAAGCTGCTCAGCCGCCCCGACGATGCCGTGGTGCTGCCAGGCCACGGACTTTCGAGCACGATCGGCGCCGAGCGGGTCGGCAACCCATTCCTGGCCGGACTGGGCAGCCAAGCTGCGCACCCGTCCGCCGCCTCAGGCAGCGGATGACCACCGCCGGAGGCGTCCCGTTCGCGGCGCCCAAGGGCGTGCCGGATTACCTCCCGCCGGTCTCCCGCACGTTCAGCGCGGTGCGGCAGGCAATGGTGGGCGCGGCCGAACGCGCCGGATACTCACCCGTCGAGCTGCCGGTCTTCGAGGACACGGCGCTGTTCGCCCGCGGGGTCGGGGAGTCGACCGATGTGGTGTCAAAGGAGATGTACTCCTTCCTGGACCGGGGCGGCCGGTCGGTGACGCTGCGGCCGGAGGGCACCGCCGGGGTGATGCGGGCCGTCATCGAGCACGGGCTGGACCGGGGCCAGCTTCCCGTCAAGCTTGTCTATGCGGGCCCGTTCTTCCGCTATGAGCGGCCGCAGGCCGGCCGGTACCGGCAGCTGCAGCAGGTCGGGATCGAGGCGATCGGGTCGGACGACCCGGCGCTGGACGCAGAAGTGATCGCAGTCGGCCATGAGGCCTTCCGGTCGGTCGGGCTGACCGGCTACCGGCTCGACATCACCTCGCTCGGCGACCAGGCCGACCGCCCCGCCTACCGCGAAGCGCTGCAGGCTTTCCTGTCCGGGCTGCCGCTGGACGACGCTACCCGGGAACGGGCCCAGATCAACCCGCTGCGGGTGCTGGACGACAAGCGCCCCGACGTCCAGGCGTTGCTGGTCAAGGCCCCGCTGATGCCCGACCATCTGTCGGTGCAGTCCCGGGAACACTTCACCGAGGTGCTGGCGATCCTGGATAGCCTGGGCGTGCCCTACTCGATGAACCCGCGGATGGTGCGCGGGCTGGACTATTACACCCGCACCACCTTCGAATTCGTCCACCCGGGCCTGGGTGCCCAGTCGGGAATCGGCGGTGGTGGGCGCTACGACGGTCTGATGGAGCAGCTCGGCGGCCGGCCGCTGTCCGGCATCGGGTTCGGGCTCGGGGTCGACCGCACGGTGCTGGCGGCCGCCGCCGAGGGCATCACCGTCGGCGACGAGGCCCGCTGCGACGTCTACGGCGTCCCGATGGGCGCGGCAGCCTCCAGGGCGCTGGCGGTGCTCGCCGGACGACTGCGGGCCACCGGCATCCGGGTCGACCGTTCCTATGGTGGACGCGGGCTCAAGGCCGCGATGAAGTCGGCCGACGCCTCCGGAGCGAGGGTTGCGCTGATCCTGGGCGACCGGGATCTCGAACAGCGCACCGTCATGGTGAAGGATCTGATCTCCGGCGATCAGCGGGCGGTAGCGCTGGACGACGTCGAGACTGCGGTGAGGGCGATTCTTGGCTGACGCGGGTACTCCACTGCCGTCAGCTTGATGGTGCTTGCTCAGTGTCCGGACCGGACGCCCGCTCGACGTGGAGCTCAGCCGACCGCGAGCTCACGCCCCACTGACGATCACCATTTCGTTGCCCTCGGGGTCGGCGACCCGCCAGTGATCCGCCGACTCGTCAAGGAGCCGGCCACCGGCTGCGAGGGACGCGGCGAGGCGCGTCTGCGCGAGGTCCGACGGCACAGCGAGCTCGAAGTGGATGCGGTTGCGCTGCCGGCGCCGCTCCGTCTCCGAAACGTCCAGCTCTTGGAACACCAGTACCGGGTTCAGGCGCCGCGGATCGTGGATGTCGCTGACCCCGGCCCGGTCACCAGGACCCGCTTGCTCCACGGCCGTGGCCGGCCGCACCACGTCGAGGTGGATGCGGTTTCGCAACGGCCGTGGCTCCGTCGACTGTCGGATCAGTATCGCGGGGTCGCGCCGCAACGGATGCGCGAAATCGTCGTCCTCCGCAGGCGCGTAGTCGAGTGCGCGCTGCCAGAACGGCCTCACCACCGACGGGTTCGCGGATTCGAGTACGACGCTCAGTTGCTGCAGCACGGCAGGGTTCGCGGACAGCCCGAGATCCCGTGCGGCGGCCGACGCGGCCTCGGCGTGCTCGGCTGAGTCGCTGCACACCCGCAGGCCCGTTGCGCGCAGGTCAACCCCGATCTCGGCCGACATCTCGACGATGCGTCCGGACAGCGCAGCCCCCTCGATCAGCGAAGGAGCGTCGAACCCATGCCGTCGCAACCCCACCGACCACCCGCGAATCCGTTCCGATCTCTGTCATGCCCGGCACTGCAGAGCCCATTCCGGGCGATCTGCTTCCGGATAGCGGTCATGCCCCGGCCGGGGCAGCGCCTTTGCCGTGTCCGCGTGCTGGTCATAATTACCTGGTCGATGCGGCCGCAGGGCTCGGGATGACAGGGCGGAATAATGCCTTGATGGCCGCCTACCTCATGACGACTCGCCCGACCTCATATTCGACCGGTTCACGGGACGCTCTTCGAGCTGAGTGCAGGATGAGATGCTGTTCGGGATCCGGGCGGAAGAGAATGAGCCATTCCCGATCGAGAACGGTGGGCTGAGCGGTATCAGCGGCGCAGGCACAGTGGGTCGGGTACCGGTGGTTGCTGATGTCGGTGACTTCGGCCGTCGCAGGGACGATCTCGACTGTCACGCCGATAGCTACCAGGCTTCCGGCGAGGAGCACGCGGCCGTCCGTCGAGTTCCGCAGCGGTGGCGCTCTCGTCGCCCATGACGGGATCAACACCCTTTCCGGTCCCTATGCCGCCAAAAGTTCTCAAGCCTTTTTTGAACCACTCGGTTCCACCTTTGCCGGCTACGTCGGAAATGAGCCGGGAGTTTTGGCCACCCGATCGGCGTTCAGCTCAATCTTTACCGAGCCCAGGACGGACCGGAAAGCTGCGGGGGTTACCCTCGCCATTCAGGATGGTCACCTGATCATCTCGAACGGCGAATATTCGTTGGCACTGGAGCGGGAAGACCTGGTGCGGACAGCCGCTGCCGCGAAGCGGGCTCGTCCTGGCCGGCCCGGACCGTAGGTTGGCGCGAGCACGTCCGAGGTTTGGCTTGACGAAATGTCGCACATATGTTCGAATGAGAGATGAGATGGTCAGGACAGGCTCTTACTGCGGCCGCCGCTGACGCGCTGCCCGGGATGGCAGGGCTCGCCGGGCTGATCCGAACCGTCCGCACTCCCGACTTCGCCGGCATCACATTCCACGAGGTCCTCGCCCGCTCGGCGCTCAACCGGGTCCCGGGGACATCGCCCATGCCGTTCCGCTGGACTGTCAACCCGTACCGCGGTTGCAGCCACGGATGCGTCTACTGCTTCGCCCGGAACACGCATACCTACCTGGATTTCGACGCCGGAAGCGACTTCGACAGTCAGATCGTGGTCAAGGTCAACCTCGCCGAGGTGCTTCGAAAAGAACTGGGCCGCAACGGTTGGCGACGCGAGGATGTCGCGATGGGGACAAATACCGACCCTTATCAGCGGGCCGAAGGCAGATACCGTCTGATGCCCGGCATCATCGACGCGCTCGCCGCCAGCGGCACTCCATTCTCGATCCTGACGAAGGGCCCCGTGCTGGCCAGAGACCTGCCGCTGCTGGCCGAAGCCGCCGAGCGCGTCCCGGTGGGTTTGGGCATCTCACTAGCGTTGCTGGACCCAGACCTGCAGGCCGGGCTCGAGCCAGGTACTCCCTCACCGAAGGCCCGGCTCGACCTGATCCGGCGGATCCGTGCCGCCGGCCTGCCCTGCGGGGTGTTGGTCGCGCCGGTCATCCCGTTCCTCACCGACAGCGAGGAGCAACTTCGCCAAGTGGTCGCCGAACTGGTGGCGGCGGGAGTGACCGGGGTGAGCTCGGTGACCCTGCATCTGCGGCCCGGTACCCGCGAGTGGTTCTTCGGCTGGCTCGCCGAAGCCAGGCCCGACCTGACCCCGGCCTACCAGCAGCTCTATCGGCGAGGGGCCAACGCGGACGCCGGCTACCGGCAACTGGTCGCCGAGCGATTTCGCCGGGTCCGGGCGGAGTTCGGCC
>JBBRDH010000195.1:0-8359 GCA_038204125.1 Mycobacteriales bacterium | reverse complement strand
CGCCGAGATCGCCAGTTGGCGGGCCGCCGTCGAACTGGCCGGGCAGTGGGGCCGGCGGACCAGGTGATCAGGGTGCACGGGTGACGCTGTCCCGTTGGAAATGGCAGACAACAGCACGGGTTGGGCCGACAGTTCCCCGCTGGAGCATTCATGGCGTACGAGGTTCGGACAGCTGCCGTCTGATGCCCTCGGCGTCTATCAGAGACCACACGTGTGCGATCCGATTCGCGCGGAAGCGGTAGAACACGTGCTCCGCGAACGAGACATGGCGACCCCGCGCATCCATGCCGAGACACTCCTGCTGGGGTGAGCAGTCGAACCACAGCCGGCAGGCGACCTGGTCCGAGGCGACGACGAGCAGCTGGATCCTGTACTGCAGGTCCGGGATCCGTTGCGCATCGCTTTCCAGCAGAGACCTGTATGCGTCACGCGTCCAGTCCTCGCCGTTGTAGGTCAGCCGGTCGCCGACGAAATGGTCCAGATCTCCAAAGCGCCTGGCGTTGAGTGCGGCGATGTAATCGCGATAAATGTGCTCGAGCTGATCGCCCATCGCGTGCTCCTGGGTTCGGGTCGGATCGACAGTGTTGCGCGGAGTCGAGCGTGGCATGGGCTGGTGGGTTCCCTCGCGCCGCCTGAGTATCCTCAGACCACAGCCGACGCGTTTCGGCCGCATCAACGTCCTGATCGAGTGCGCGACGACCGATGAGCTCTGGGGTGTCATGACGTCGCAGCGCCCGACCGCCTCCGGGCGATGGTTTCTGGTGGCCGCCGCCTGCGCCATCGTGGTCGGTTCGGC
Source organism: Mycobacteriales bacterium (assembly GCA_038204125.1). Lineage (GTDB taxonomy): Bacteria > Actinomycetota > Actinomycetes > Mycobacteriales > Nakamurellaceae > Nakamurella. The sequence goes on along the minus strand of JBBRDH010000195.1, from coordinate 7,563 downwards.
GCTGTGGGCCGGGCAGGTCGGGCCGTGGATCGGCCGGAAGGCGGCCGAGGGGTCGTCCGGAGGTACGGACCGGCTCGCCAGCGAAATGCAGACCGTCACAGTGTCACTTCGACCGCCGCCCGTGTCCGCGCCGGCCTCGGCAGTCAGCGGGTCGTCGGTGGCCGCGATGCTCTATGTTCTCGGCGCGGTACTGCTCGTGGCGATGCTCTTCATGGTGGCCTGGTTCCTCCGCCACCGGCCGGAGGCGATTGATCGCAGCCGGCCCGCGCTCACCTCGGAGCCACCCCTGGTCGATGCAACCCTGCCGGAGCCCGACCCCGTCTTCGACGTGCGGGTGGCGGCCGACTACGTGATCAGTTGCTGGGCGCACCTCGAGACGTACTCGGCCGCCGCAGGCCGGCCCCGTCGCCGCCAGGAGACGCCGACCGAGTTCCTCGAGGCCCTGGCCGCGCACGCACCCATCGACCGGGCGGCTGCGGACGAATTGCTGCGGCTCTACCAACGTGCCAGGTTCGACCGCGTCACCCTGCCGCCGGATACCGCGGTTCGGGCCCGGGAATGCCTGCACGCCTTGTTGTTCGTCCTGCCCGGGGCGGTCCGCCGATGACGCCGGCGACCGCCGGCCCCGGGGATCATGAGCGACCGGTGGTCGGCCGGGCGGAGCCATTCTCCCGAATCTGGTGGCGCAACGTGCCAGGCGCGGCGTTGACCGGCTTCACCGCCGGGCTCCTCGTCTACGTCGCCCAGGCTCCTTGGTCCAGGGTGCTCGGCGCGGCGCTGGTCGGATTCGTGGTGGCCCTGGTGGTGCTGCGGTCGGCGCCCGCCACGGCTGACCAGCAGGCCTGGCCCCTTCCGCCGGGACGCAGGCCTGGACCCCGCGTCCCACCCTCCCCGCGCTGGTCATTGGGCGGGTTCGACGCCATGGTGGACCGAGATCCGTTTCTGGCCACCCACACCCGGGCCCGGCTGGCGGCGATCGCAACCGGACTGTTGGCCCGACGGGGCGTCCAACCGGACGCGCCGGCCGCGGTCGAGATGCTCGGCGTCGGGCCGCGCAATCTGCTCTTCCCGACCGGAGTGCCGGAGTACGAGGAAGACCGCACCGCCCGGCGCAGGCCGAACGGACCGGAGTTGACGGCCGTGCTGGAAGCGTTGGATCGTCTCGGTCGGGCCCCGCGATGACCGACCCCGAATCGCCTCCGCCTGAAGGGCAGAACAGTTTCGCCGGACCGGCCGAGATCGCCGACACCGCAGGGCGTATCGCCGAGGCAGTCGGCACCGCGGTGGTGGGCAACGGCTATCCGCTGCGGCTCGCCCTGGCCGCGATCCTGGCAGGGGGCCACATCCTGTTCGAGGACAACCCGGGTCTGGGCAAGACACTGCTCGCCCGCAGCCTGGCCGCGGCTCTGGGGCTCGATTTCCGCCGGCTGCAGTTCACCCCGGACCTGCTGCCCTCCGACATCACCGGCTCCTACCTCTACCACCCCGGCCGGGCCGAGTTCGCGTTCCAGCCGGGCCCGGTGTTCACCGGTCTGCTGCTGGCCGACGAGGTGAACCGGACCCCGCCGAAGACCCAGTCGGCCCTGCTCGAAGCGATGCAGGAGGGGCAGGTGAGCGTGGAGGGACACACCCATCGGCTGCCGCGGCCCTTCCACGTCCTCGCCACAGCCAATCAGATCGAATATGAGGGAACCTATGCGCTGCCGGAGGCGCAACTCGACCGATTCCTGATCCGCACCCGGCTGGGTTACCCGGTTCCGGAGGCCGAGGCCGAGATGCTGCGCCGCCGGGTAGCCAGGGCATCTCCTGAACAACCTGTTGTCGCGGTGATCGGGCCGACGCAGTTGCTCCGACTGCAGGCCGGCGTCGAGCGCGTCCAGGTGGACGCCGACATCATCGGCTATTGCGTCGATCTCGCTACCGCGAGCCGCCGGCACCATTCGGTCGAGGCGGGGGTGTCGCCTCGCGGTACCCAGGCGTTGCTGCTGCTGGCCCGCTCGTGGGCGGTGCTTTCCGGTCGCGCCTTCGTGTTGCCGGAGGACGTCAAGGCTGTCGCGACAGCCGGGCTCGGTCACCGGCTGGTGCTGACACTGCAGGCGAATGCCGAGTCGGTATCGGGGGAGGATGTGGTCCGCCAGTTGCTGGCGAGCGTCCCGACCCCGCCCACCCTGCGGGCCATGCGTCCGTGAGCTGGGAGCGAGCTGAAGCACCTGCCGGATGGCGGGCGACGGCCGCGCTCTACCGGGCGCTCGCGTTCGCTTCGGCGGCTCTGGGCTGCGCGGTGATCCTGGGCCGGGCGGATCTCGCGGTGCTGGCTGCGCCACTCGCCATCGGACTGGTCCTCGCCGGCACAGTCGGCCGCCCGATCGGCGCGTTGCCGGTAGCCCGGGCGTCGGTGGGTGGGGAGGTGATCGCCGACCGCGCCGTAGAGGTCACCGTCGAGGTCACCCTTGAGCTACCGATCACTGTTGGCGTGCAACTTGTTTCCGTGGCGATGCCGGACGCGAAGGGCGAACCGGGCGGGACCGCGGTCACGATGCCGGGGGGCGGCGCTGCGGTCGCGGCAGTTCGATCGAAGGCGGTTTCTTGGGGTCCGATGGTGCTGGCCAGGCCCGATCTGGTGGCCGCCGGAGCCGACGGGCTATGGCGGGCCGGACCGGTCGTCGGGCAGCCGCTGGTGGTCACCGTGTTGCCCGCGGTGGAGCCGCTCGGCCGGCTGACCCTTGCGCCACTGTTCGGCGGCTGGGCCGGCGAGCACCGGAGCAGACGGCCGGGCCAGGGCGGCGACCTGATCGACCTGCGGGAATTCGCCCCCGGTGACCGGCTGCGCAGCATCCACTGGCGGGCCTACGCCCGGCATCAGCGGCTGTACGTGCGCCGGACGCAGAGTGACGCCGACACCGACGTCGTGCTGTGTGCGGACACCCGGCACGAGGTGATTCCCCAGACCCGGCCACTGCTGGGAGGTCGGGTCGGCGGGTTTGCCGCGGCCCGCCTGCGGTTCGAGCGACTGGACCGGTTCATCCGTGGTCTGGTCATGATCGAAGAACCGGCCGATGGCGGGCCACCCCCGGAACTTCGATCCAGCCTCGATCTTCTCGTCGTCGCCGCCGCCTCGGTGGGGGCCGCCCAGCTGCGGGCCGGCGACCGGGTGGGTCTGCTCGACCTCGGCATTGCGCTGCGACACATCAGGATGGGCACCGGGTCTCGTCATCTGCTGCGGCTGCGTCACCAGCTCGCCACAGCTCAGCCCACCCGGGCCAGGCGGATCACCAGACCGGCCTTCTGGGGGCTGCCGCCCGCTGCCGTGGTGGTGTTCCTGTCGGCGTTCATCGACGAGGAGTCGGTCGACGCGGCAGCAGAGGTGGCCGCTCGGGGGCACCAGGTGGTAGCCGTCGACGTGCTCCCGGAGACCGGCCTGACCGCCGCCGCCGCCCGGGATCCGTTGCCGCAGGCGCCGTTGGAGCTGCGGTTGCTGCTCGCCGAACGCCGGCTGCGCCTCGACCGTCTGGCCGCGGCTGGGGTCCCGGTACTCAGCTGGGACCGGGGTGACGTGCAAGCCGACCTGCTTGCCCGGATGCAGGCCCGGCGGCGGCACCGATGATCGAACGGGTGGACGAGATCTCTAGGCCGGCGGCACCGCAGCCCCCGCATCGCGAGTACGGACGGTCGGTCCCGGTTCCGATTCAACCGGACCGCCGGAGGGCACGATCAGCTCCGGCGACGTTGCCTGGCGGCGGTGGCTGGCTCCGGATCGCGCTGGCTGTCGGCTGCATGCTGACCACCCTTTCCGTCTGGCCGGACGACGTTCGGGAACCCGCGGGTCTGTTTCGGGCGGTTGCCCTCGTTGCCCTGACCGTTGCGGTGGTCGCCCGCCCCGGGGGCCACGCCCCTCTCGTCATGATGTTCCTGGTACTCGCGGTGCGGGTGGCCACCGGCGGCGAGGTGCTCGACGCGCAGCTGGTCGAGTTGGTGGTGCTGCTCCCGCTCGTCAACAACCTGGCGGCACTCGCCGCGGTGGTGCCGGTCAGGTCGTCCGTGCAATGGGTATCGCTCTTGCCGACGGGAATGCGGTGGGCCGGAACAACCTGCGCCACCGTCTTCGGCTTGCTCATTGCGCACCTGCTCGGCTGGTGAACCTCGCGAAGGGCGGGAGAGGAGGGTCCATGACGGACGATGCGGTGTCCCGCCCCTTAGTGGGCAGTTGGTCAGCGACGGGGCAGGATTGTTGCGGGCGGCCGCGGCTGGTCGGCGACCTGGAACTGCTCGAATCCCTGCGTGGCAAACACCTGCAAATCATCCAGGACGGTGAGGAACTGATACCCGTCCGCGGTGCACCGGCCCGTCAGCTCACCGGCCCGGTCCAGCACGGGCCCCGGACCGGCGGCCACCAGCGCAGTCGCCCAGATGTCGGCCCAGGTCAGCGAGGGGCCGATCACGGTCACCTGACGAATCCCGGCCGCCGCCCTGTGGTCGCCCGGCGCGATGATGTGGCCCCCGCGGTGGGCGGTTCCGGAAGTGGCCATCGACTCGCCGTGCAGTGCGACGACCGTGATCAGTCCCTGCGGGTCCGCCGGGTGCTCCACGCCGATCCGCCAGGGCGATCCCGTTGTCGCGCAGGCGATGTCACCCCCGGCGTTGAGGTAGAAGTCGACCGGCAGCGGGGCCAGCAGCGCCGCCGCCCGCTCGGCCGCCCAGCCCTTGACCAGGCCGCTGGGATCGAGCGGGCCGGCGAAGTGCACGTCGAAGAATCCCGCTGTCCGCTCCTTGGCATCCAGGCTCAAGATCATTACCTCGGCGAACTCCGACCCGGCATCTTTTTCGCCCATTGACCCGTTCCGCACCGCATTGAGGTTGCTGTCGGCCAGATAGGGGCTGAAGATGTGATCGCAGCGCCGCAGCCGGTCAAATGCACTCTCCACGGCCGCCTCTGCCTCGCCGACCGAGAATGTTTGGGTTTCGATCACGTCCATCCCGGCGCCGACTTCCGAATTCGAGCCTGGCCGTTCCCGCAGATGAATGCTGATCGGCAGGCCCATGATCATTTCGGTGCGGGCCCACCGCCAGAGCGGCCGGTCCGTCTCGGTCACTTGAACTTGACCTGATCCAGCGCCGACTGCAGCGAAGTAATGAAACCCTCGGTGGTGTACGTGGCACCGCTGACGCCATCGATCTGCGCACTCTGCGCCGCGATCACCTGGGCCTGAAGATCAGGGATGGCGACCGCGTTGATCTCGGCGTCCCGCGGATTCTCGGTCGGGTACACGATGGCAGTGGCCTTGGTGATCCTGCCTGCCGCAACGACTACCTCCACCTGAACCGGGCCGAATCTGGTGTCCACGGCCGCCCCGTCAACGGTCACCGGCGAATTGTTCGCCGTGCTCAACGGGGCCTCCGCGGTCGGTGCGGCGGTAGTCGGCCCTGCTGTGGTCGGCGCCGCGTTGGTCGTGGCTGGCGAGCTTGACTGCCCGTCGGTGAGTGTCTTGGCGGGGGTCGTGGTCGTCTCGGCTGCCTTCTTGCTCGGCACCGTGATGGACCCGGCCGCCGACGTCGGCAGGGGTCCGCCCGCGGAGCTGCTCGTCGCACCAGAGCCGGAAACGATATGGGCCGAACCGACGACGGTCGCCGCAGCCAGCGGCTCGTTGCGGCTGGTCTTGTAACTGAACAGCAGGACCAGCACGGCAAGCGTACTGACGATGCTGAATGTGATGCGTCGCATGGTGTTTCCTCCGGGAGAAGGACTTCGAATCAATGACGGCGGAATCTGCGGGGGCGGGTATCTCAGCTGCTGAAGTCCTCCGAATGGATTGCCGATTTCGGCAGGCCGGCCTCCAGTAGGCTTTTGCGGACCTGTTTCACCCACGGCTTGGGTCCGCACAGATACGCCTCCCTGGTGGCCACGTCCGGCACCAGTCTGCACAGGATGTCGGCGCCCCGCGCTGGATTGGGCCCAGGCAACCATTCGCTGCCGGCGGCGCGCGGCCCGATCAGCGGAATCACCTGCACTCCCGGACGACGGGCCAGCGCGGTGAACTCGTCCGCGAAGATTGCCTGGGCCAGATTTCCGGCTCGCTGCAGCACGACCACCGACGGGTGGCCGGTATGCGACTTCCCGTTGCTGCCGCCTTGGTTCTGAGCTTCTGACGCAATGGTCTCGGCCAGACCTCGCAGCGGGGTGATGCCCACGCCGGCACCGATCAGCACCACGTCGCGCCTGGTGCGACGATCCGCCGTCATCGTGCCGTAGGGGCCCTCGAACAGCACTCTGGTGCCCGGTTCGACCTTCGCCAGCCGAGCCGATCCGTCGCCGACCCGCTGGACGGTGATCCGGAAACCGGGTGAACCGGGCACGCTGGAGATCGAGAACGGTTGCGCCCGTGACCAACCCGTCCCGGTCAGGAAGCGCCACTGGCAGTACTGCCCCGCGCGCAGGCCCATCCGGTCCAGCTTGCGACCACCCATCGTCACCGAGAACACGCCGGGCCCGTTGTGGCTGACGCCGGTGACGACGAGGCGGTGGCGAAAGCTGGAAACGATCGGCAGCACGAGCCGGCAGATCAGCACCGAGCCGATCGCCGCGCCCCACAAGCCCCACCAATAGAGGGTTGCGGCCGTCGAGGAGAGGAAATCCTGCCCGGTCCACAACTGGTGTGGGAGCGCGAGACCGACGCCGAGGTAGGAGTACAGGTGGATGAGATGCCATGACTCGTAACGCATCCGCCTTCTGGCGCGGCGGATGCTGGTGACCACTACCATGATCAGGGCCAATGTGCCGGCGGTGGCCAGCAGCATGCCCGAATAGTGGATGACCAGATCCCAGGCTTGAGCGAACAGGTTCGTCGAACTCGTCTGCGCATAGCCGATGGTGATGAGCACGATGTGGACCAGCATCAGCCAGAAAGAGGTGAAACCCAGCCAGCGGTGCTTCTTGGCCAGCTCACCCTGGCCCCAGACCTGCTCCACCCAGGGAATGCGAGCCATCAACAACACCTGCAGCAGCAGGAAGTCGCTGGAGACGAGACCGGTGAGCCGACCCAGCGAGGTCATCGTGCCCCCGGGCGCGCCGAACAGGCCGACGTTTCCGCCCCTGATCCACAACAACACCACGACCACCACGCTGACGATCGCCAGGCTGCCGATGCCGTCGCCGATCCAGGCCAGACGGCGATGCCGGGCTGCCGGGCGCCAAGCCGGAGCTGGCGGATGGGCGCCCGTTCGGCTGCGCGGTCGGCTGGCCAGGTTGGTGGTCATGGACCTGAGCGTGCCCTGCCAACCAGTGAGCAAGCTGAGAGCCGCCTATGGCCGGGTTGGCTGTGCAGCCCTGGTCGGGGAGGCCGAAGTTGGTCTGACCGGAGCGGGTGCAGTTGCGGCAGAACTGGGAGGTGCGATGCGCAGGCGTCGCACGTTGTACCTCGGGCGCTGATCGTCACGTCCACCAGCCTGAGTCGATGGTGGTGGCATTCGGCCTGGCCGGCGAAACCGCCCGGGCCGGCATTGGCAGACCGGGCAGTTGCAACCGACACCCCATCGCCAAAATTCTGAGCCGAGTGGACGGCCGATGCG
>JBBRDH010000194.1:0-8383 GCA_038204125.1 Mycobacteriales bacterium | reverse complement strand
GGCGATCCGTGGGTCGCCGAACTGTGCTTCGACGTAGGCGTCCCAGTCGGGATGTGCGAGGGCAAGGAATGCGCGGCCTTGGTAGGCCAGAGCGACGTATTCCCAGCCGCGGTCGAGCAGAGCCCGGATCTGCCCGGTGACCTGCTCGGCGCTGGCCGCCGACATCGCGAAGAAAGCCGACGTCAATGTCCGGTTCCCCCGCTTTGAAGGGAGCGACTGTCTCGGCTTCGGTTGGCGCGGCCGGGACGAGCCGGAGCGACGCGGTCATGACAGCGCCCCGGACTCGCGGCGGCCGGTGCGGACCGGGTGCCCGTCGACGGCGGCTTTCACGATCCGCATGATCGCCGGGTTGGACCGGATTCCGGCGGCGCCGAAAAGGTCGATCAGCACCGACACGCCGAGCTTGCGGGATTCCGGTTGGCAGCCCGGCCCCGAGCCGAATGTCAACAGGTCCAACGCCGACCACGTCGCCGCGGGCACGCCGGTGTCGAGGGCGGCCAGAGCGGACCGGCAGCGCCGGCCGGACCTGGCGACCCCGGCAGCGGAGGCCATCACCGCATGCAAAGCCGGGACCGGCCACCGCCAGCCTTCCACCGCCAACACCGCGGCGAGGGTCCGCATCCACGGCGGCGCCACCGGCCCAGCCACCTCGTCACTCCCGCAGTCGGCGGGTTCGTCGGTCAGGTCGTGGATGGTTCCGGCTTCGCAGCGTTGGATGGCGCCGATCAGGCCGCGGGTGGTCGGCGACCCGAACCCGGTCTGCGCCGCGGCGGCTTCGCCGGCGTAGGCGCGGCGGACCACCACCCGCAGCAGACCCGGCGCGTCGTCGAACCGGCCGGCCAGGACCAGCCGGTGCAGCTGTTCCCACACCGTGGCCAGCCCCTCATCGGTCAGCCAACCGGCGGTGCGGGTCCAGCGGCTGGCTTCCCGGCGGCACGCCTGCCGCATCACCTCCACCGCCCGCCGACCGGCCGCGCTGTCCCAGCCGACCGCGGCGACGTCGGCGAGCAGTGACGGCAGCTCGGAGCTCGCTGGGTCACCCGACGCGCTGCTCGGGTGCGGGAAGTCACCAGGGCTCCGGGGACCATCCGAAGCCGTTTCGGCCCGGTCTTGAAGGAGGCCGGTCACCTGGCCACCCCGGCGACGGTCAAGGCTACGAGATACCGTTGGGAGCTCGATGGAAGCAATCCGAGGCGGTGGGAGGGGGCAGTCTGGTACAGCCAATTGGGGAAACCCTGGTACAGCCAAATGTGAAAGGTCTGGTACAGCCAATTGTGTTGCCTAGAGGGTTGTCCCGGCCTGAGTTGGGGCTGTCAGGGTGCGACCCGGGCGGGGTTTTGGAGCGATCGACTGCGTTATGTCTGGTCGGCGAACGCGGCGTTGAGGGCGGTGGGCCGATGAGTTGGATCGGGTGTAGGCCAACGCTTCCGGGTCAGCAGCCGTGTAGCCGGTCCATGCCGGCGTCCTCCCATTCGATGCTGATCGGACCGTCGTAGTCAATGGTGGTGAGCATCCGCAAGCAGTCCTCCCAGCCGACGTCACCGCGGCCGGTGGACGCGAAGTCCCAGTCGACTTGCGCGTCGGCCCAGGGTGGGTGCGAGCCGAGGACATCGCGCCGGCCGTCCGGCAGTCCGACCTTGGTGTTCTTGCAGTCGACCTGGGAGATTCAGTCCTTGAAGTCCCAGATGAATCTGCACCGGGTCGATGTTCTGCCAGGTGTGCGAGGGGTCCCAGTCGATCCCGAACGGCGCCGGGCTGCTCATCGCTTCCAGCGCGCGCCGCTCCGCGCTGCACCAGGGCAGCTTGACCGCGATCGGCGGATCGCGGATCACCGCTCAACGACGCATTGACCCGCACGACCAGCAGGCGTCCGACTGTCCAGCCGCCGTCGCACGGTGATCTCGACCTGACCTCGACGCGGGACAAGTCCCTGACCGCCCTGGTCGACTTGTTCGCCGATCGCCGCTCGGAGTTGTAAGGCCCGATCATCTGACCAGATGGGCTTGACCAGCACTCCCAAACAATCCACACTTGTGGTCATGCAGCCACAGAGTCGGTCAACGCTCTTGCCGGCTGAACGCCACGAGAGGATCCGGCGTGCGGTACGGGACGGCCGGGTTGTCAGTACCGAGAAATTGGCCGAGCATTGTCGGGCCTCGCCCGAGACCATCCGCCGCGATCTGATCGCGCTGGAAAAGGCCGGTCTGATCGCCCGGGTGCATGGCGGGGCTGCATCCACCCGGACGGTCGGCGAACCCGAGTACGCCGAGCGGTCCACCAGCGCAAGCGCGGCCAAGGCGGCGATCGGCCGATCCGCAGCCGGCCTCATTGAATCGGCGGCTACCGTTTTCTTCGATGTCGGAACCACCGTGCTGGCGGCCGCCCGGGCACTGCCCACGAGTTTCCGCGGCACTGTCGCCACCTGTTCGCTCGTGATCGCAACCGAACTGGCCGGCCGCAGGGGCGTGGAACTGCTGGTCTCGGGGGGACGCCTGCGAGCAGGTGATCTGGCCCTGGCCAACGCGCGAACGGTCGAGTTCTTCGCCGATCTGCATGCCGATGTAGCGCTTCTCGGTTCCGGTGGGGTGGAACCCTCGGCCGGGTTGACCGATTTCCACCTGGACGAGGTGGCCACCCGTCGTATGATGCTCGCACATGCGAGTCGGTCCTATGTGCTCGCCGATTCCTCGAAGCTCAATCGCATTGCCCCGCATCGGGTCTGCGGCCTGGATGCAATCACTGCCATTGTCACCGACGAAGCGGATGCCACTTTTGTCGGCGACGTGGCAGGCTGCTGCGAGATTGTGGTAGCCAGGTGATCATTCTCGCCATCGACCAGGGCACCTCCGGGACCAAAGCGATTGTCGTGGACGCCGAACGGGGTGTGCTGGGCCTGGCGCTGGTTCCGGTCCGGCCGACGTACCTGCCCGGCGGCGGGGTCGAACAGGACCCGGCGGAGTTGTTGAGTTCTGTCTTGAACGCCGGGCGTGGAGCCATCGCCGAAGCGGGCGACGCCGGGAGGCACATCGACGCGGTCACGCTGGCCAACCAGGGCGAAACGGTGCTCGCCTGGGACCGCCGGACCGGCAGTCCTCTGTCCGCTGCGATCAGCTGGCAGGACCGCCGCGCGGAGGAGATCTGCAGCGAGCTCGTCGACCACGCCGAGATACTTTCCGCCAGAACCGGTCTGGTCCTCGACCCTTACTTCTCCGCGCCCAAGATGGCCTGGTTGCGACGGCACCGGACCACCGGGGGCGTGGTGACCACAACCGACAGTTGGCTCGTGCATCAGCTCACCGGTGCGTTTGTCACCGACGTGACCACCGCTTCCCGGTCGCTACTGCTCGACATCGACGCCACGGTCTGGGATTCCGAGCTGCTGGAGATCTTCGGGCTGGCCGCCGAGGAATTGCCCGATCTGGTGCCCTGCGATCAAGTCGTCGGATATACCACTGCGTTCGGCGGACCGCCGGGCGGCATCTGTGTTGCCGGGCTCATCGTTGACCAGCAGGCGGCCCTACTCGCCCAGGGATGCCTGGAACGTGGGACCGCCAAGTGCACATTCGGGACCGGAGCCTTCCTGCTCGCCAATTCGGGCGGTCAGGCGGTGCGCTCATCGTCGGGGCTGACAAGTTCAGTGGCCTGGCAGGTCCGGCAAGGTCATTCCTACTGCGTCGACGGACAGGTCTACACCGCCGCGTCCGCCGTCCGCTGGCTCTGCGATCTCGGAATCATCGACGCCGTAACAGATCTCGACGCCGTGGCCGCCGAATCGTCCGGATCAGCGATATGTGTGCCGGCTCTGGCCGGCCTGGCCGCCCCGTGGTGGCGGCCGGAGGCGACCGGCAGCCTGACCGGCATGACGCTGGCAACCGGCCGCGGAGAGATCGTCCGGGCCGTGGTCGACGGGATCGCCGCGCAGGTGGCCGAACTCGTTGATGCGGTGGCCCAGGACATTTCCTATCCGATGACCCGGCTGCGGGTCGACGGTGGCCTCACCGCGAGCACGGCACTGATGCAGGCCACGGCCGACCTGACCAGGGTGCCGGTGGACGTCTACCCCCATCCGCACGCCACGGCCCTGGGCACCGCGGCGCTCGGCCGGCTGTCGCTGGATCATGAGTTGTCGATCTCCGAGGCGATCTTCGACTGGCGGCCCACCGTGACGTACCGACCCCGTTGGGATGCCGGACGAGCGGAGGAATTTCGTGAGGGCTGGCGTGATGCTCTGCAGCGCAATATTTCTCAGACCATAGCCGGTGGGACGAAGAAATGATGACCTATGACGTTGCGATCATCGGCAGTGGCATCGTCGGAGCGGCCATCGCCCGCGAACTGGCGGCCTACGACCTGGCGATCTGCTGGTTGGAGGCATCCGCAGACGTCGGTGACGGAACCAGCAAGGCCAATACGGCTATCCTGCACACCGGTTTCGACGCGACCCCCGGAACACTCGAATCCCGCCTGGTCCGCCGGGGCTCCGCACTGCTGACCGAATACGCCGAGGAGGTCGGAATCCCGGTCGAGCGCACCGGTGCGATGCTGGTCGCCTGGACCGCGGAAGAACTCGAAGCCCTACCCGGGCTGGCCGAAAAGGCCGGGAAGAACGGCTATCTGCACTGCTCGGTCATCGGGGCGGCGCAGGTGTACGAGGCGCTACCTGCGCTCGGACCTGGTGTGCTGGGCGGCCTGAGAGTGCCGGACGAGTCGATCACCTGCACCTGGACGACCAATCTGGCCCTGGCCGGGGATGCAGTCCGGCGTGGGGTGGATCTGAAGCTCTCGCATCGGGTCGACCGGGTTGAGGTGGGCGACGAGACCGTGATCACCACCCCGGCAGGATCGGTGGCGGCCCGGTGGGTGATCAATGCGGCCGGTCTCGGCTCCGACGTCATCGACCGGCTGCTCGGTCACCACCGGTTCACCGTGGTGCCACGGCGCGGAGAACTGCTGGTGTTCGACAAGCTGTCCCGATCGTTGGCACCGTGCATCGTTCTGCCCGTTCCCAGCTCGAAGGGTAAGGGCGTCCTGATCAGCCCGACAATTTACGGCAACGTCATGCTCGGCCCCACCGCCGAGGATATGACGGATCGCACGGCGACATCGATGTCCCAGCACGGGATCGACTTCCTGCTCGAACGAGGGCGCAAGCTGATGCCCGGCTTGTTGAGCGAGGAGATCACGGCGAACTACGCCGGTGTGCGGGCGGCCATTTCCAGGAACGGGTCGGATATCCACGGTGACTACCTGATCGACATCGATATCGATCAGCGTTACGTGCTGGTCGCCGGCATTCGATCGACCGGCCTCACCGCCGGTATGGCCATTGCCGAATATGTGCGCGATCTGCTGGCCGACCAGCTGGTTTTGGAGCCGCGCCGCGACGTACCGCCGACGATGCGCATGCCGAACATCGGCGAGGCATTCCCCCGCCCCTACGAAAGGCCGGAGTTGATCGCCCGGGACCCGGAATACGGCCGGGTGATTTGTTTCTGCGAAAGAGTCACGGCGGGAGAGATCCGGGATGCGCTGACCGCCGTGCTGCCGGCCAGGGACCTCGGCGGGCTGCGCCGCCGGACCCGCGCGCTCAATGGGCGGTGCCAGGGATTTTTCTGCGGAGCTCAGGTGGAAAAGATGTTGCAGGAAGACCCCGCGTGACCGGCGCGGATCAGGTGTCGATCGACGATGTGGTCGTGGTCGGCGGGGGGCCGGCCGGGTTGACGGCGGCCGCGACCCTCGCTCCGCACATCTCCGGCCGGGTGATCGTCCTGGAGCGGGAGTCGAGGGCGGGCGGCATTCCCCGGCACAGTGATCACACCGGGTACGGGCTGCGTGATCTGCACCGGGTGATGACGGGACCGGCCTACGCGCAGCGCCTGGTCCAGGCCGCGGCAGCAGCGGGCGCGCAGATCCGTACCGAGGCGACCGTCACGGGGTGGACTCCGACCGGCGGCCTGCAGGTCACCTCCCCGCGGGGACGCGCGGAGATCCGCCCCGGCGCAATCGTTCTCGCAACCGGTGCGCGGGAGCGACCCCGGGCCGCACGCCTCATTCCCGGGGACCGGGTGGCCGGCATCTACACCACAGGGCACCTGCAGAGCGCGGTTCATCTGCACGACCTGTCGATCGGCCGCCGCGCCGTGATCGTGGGAGCCGAACTTGTCAGCTGGTCCGCGGTCCTCACCCTGCGGGAGGCGGGCGTGCGGACCGTGCTGATGGTCACCACCCACCCCCGGCCCGAGTCGTTTGCGTTGTTCAACCTGTTGGGCCGCAGCGTGTTAAAAGTTCGGGTCAGGACCCGCAGTCGGATCGTCTCCATCAACGGGCGCGGCCGGGTGTCATCGGTGGAAATCGCCGATCTGCGCACCGGCGCCCGATCGACCGTCGCCTGTGACACGGTCGTGCTGACCGGAGACTGGGTTCCCGAGAATGAATTGGCCCGCAGCGCAGGCCTGTCTATCGACCCTGAGAGCCGAGCCCCCAACGTCGATGGTGGTCTCCGTTCGACCCGTCCCGGGGTGTTCGCGATCGGGAACCTGGTGCATCCGGTCGATACCGCCGACGTGGCGGCGTTGGACGGCGCCCATGTCGCCGCCGCCGTGCGCGAGCACCTGCAGGGTTCCCGAGCCAGGCAGGACGGGATCCCCCTACTCGCCGGGGCGGGCTTGCGCTGGGTGGCGCCCGGGCTCGTCCGGCCGGACGAACCGCCGGCCCGGAGCAAAATCCTGGCGTGGGTCGACGACTGGGTACCGGCGCCTGTCGTCACCGCCAGCCAACATGGCGCGGTCGTCGGGCGGCGCAGGCTGCCGTGGCCGGCGGCGCCCGGTCGGGCGTTCCGAATCCCCTGGACAGTGCTGGACGAGATGCGGCCCAACGCCGGACCGGTCACCCTGTCGTTGCGCTGATTTCAGCCCCGCGACCAAAGTCCGGACGAGCGGGAACGGGTCTCCGATGCTGCTGGGTGCCGACGCCGAAGTCGACGCCGAGGGTGGGCGCCCCGAACCCGGTTTGCGCCGCCGCCGCCTCGCCGGCGTAAGCGCGGCGGACCACGATCCGCAGCAGACTCGGCGCGTCGTCGAATCGGCCGGACCGGACCAGCCGGTGCAGCTGTTCCCACACAGTGGCCAGGCCCTCATCGGTCAACCAGCCCCCGCGGTCCGGGTCCACCGGCTGGCCTCCCGGCGGCACGCCGGCCGATTCAACTCCACCGCCCGCCGATGGCGGGGCTGCCGAACTCCGCAGGAAGGGCCTTCAGCATGACGCTGATCCGTCCAGCGAGGAGCAATCCTCACAGGCAAGGCGTCAACGGAGCCGGGGGCCAGTCCCGGCGGAGATCGCCGGTTGCCCGGGGAGACGGAGATCGCCCGACGTCGGTTGGCTACAACCGAAGCGCCCTCAAGATCATAAGGAAGCGCCTGCTGGAGGAGCAGACCTAGCCAGACCGCGGACATCTCAGATCAGCAACGCAATCGCCGAGCACCTTCCACCGGCACTTGTTGACGGGCGGGGCAACGGCGTGAGCGCGGTGTTCGCGGCGGGCGGTGATCCCCGGGTCACCGAACTGGGCGTCCCAGTCGGGATATCCCAACGCCAGGAACGCTCGGGTGCGGGTCACCCCGGCATTGCCCCTGGCGGCGTTTATTCCGTTCAAGGTGTTCGGGGCGAACGTCGACCCCGACCTTTCCCGCTAAGCGCGGGTTTTCAGGCATCTTGGTTGTGGGCAACTTTACTCGTCCATTCTGTGGGCTGTAGGCCTCTCGTAGTTCACGAAACCGGTTGCGATCGAACGGGTGTCGGCGATGCCTACCGTGCTTGTTCGGATCGGGTGCAGCCGCTGCCCATCGAATCCGTGAACGCCTCCGCGGCAGCGTGCAAATATTGCCTGGTCAACGCCCCGTGGAAGCCCGGTCGATCCTCGACAATCCCAATGACACGGCCCATCGGGTTCGTCGTCACACCCGGAGACGTTCAAGAGCCTCGGGCCGAGGCATCGTCTCCTACACCAGCCTCGCTGGTTTTCCTGGCCCCGTCGAGATGTCAAAAGACCAGCAGCTAAAGCCGAAAGGTCACTACGGGGCGGAGGCTTTGCCTCTGAGACCGGGACCCTGCAGGCGCTTGGTTGTCGTAGTCTTTGCCGGTTGCCTCAGGAGGGCGTATGTCGTCGACATCATCGCATCGTGGCCGCGGCCGGCGGGTTCTGGCCGAAAGCGACGGGGTGTCGTCCGCACGGGTTGGACTGGTTGTCGTGTGGGCGTTGTCGGTGGGTGCTTCGGCGGTCGCGGTCATGATGGTGCTGAGTGTGCGTCGTTCCGGACAGGCGCTGCCTGAGGTCTACTTGGGCAACGTGTGGTCGGCGTTGGTGTTGCCGGCGGCCGGGTTGTCG
>JBBRDH010000193.1:0-8564 GCA_038204125.1 Mycobacteriales bacterium | reverse complement strand
GAGTGGGGACACCCCAAATTGCGTCGCCTGTACCCCCCAATACAGGGCATCCGCAATCGCGGCGCATCGAGCACAATCAGAACACGCCGGAGAACTCCAGGCGGCATATGAACGATTACGCACAGTCACAGGCTCTCCAGTTTTCGACTGGTCAAGGGGGACACGGGAATATGCCAGCTCAATTGATGGAGGTTGCGGCGCCGGCTGATGGGTCGCAGGCCAAGGACGTCCGGGTCCTGGTCATCGACGACCACCGCAGTTTCGCGGACCTTCTGTCCTGGGCGCTGAACTCGGTACCGGGAATGACCTGCGTCGGAACTGCCGATTCGGCGGAACTCGGTGTGGCGCTGGCCATCGAATTGCAACCCGATATCGTGGTGATGGACATCGAAATGCCTTTCGTCGACGGAATTACCGCAACCCGGCGGCTTCGAGTGGTGGCCCCGGAAGCGGTCATCGCCGTGGTGACGGCCCACTCCTCCGGCGCCTGGCTCTTCAAAGCCGCCCAGGCGGGCGCCTCGGCGTTCATCCCGAAGGACGGCTCGATGACGGACATGATCGACATGCTCCGGAACGCCCGCCGGGGTCACATGCTGGTGGCCGATTCCGCATTCAGCACCGCCCCTCGGCCAACTTTGCACACCTCCGGAGCCGGCATGCCGGCCATTACCCCGCGGGAACGCGAGGTCCTGCAATTCATGGGCCAAGGGCTGCAGCCGGCCGAAATCGCCTCGGTGCTCGGGATTTCCCTCTACACCTGCCGGGGCTACGTCAAGACCCTGCGCAAGAAGCTGGGAGCCGCGACCCAACTCGAAACAGTGATCAAGGCCCAAAACCTCGGTCTGATCACCGGCGGATGAAGATGGTCATCCGGGTCCCCGGCAGACGGCGGATCACCGTCGGTCGTCAATTGTGGGTGTTCTGCGCGGTAGCCGTCCTCGCGCTCGTCCTGGTGTCGGTCGCCGCCGTCGTCGCCAGCCGACTACTGGCCCGCGGTCAGGCGCTCAAGGACGCCGAACGCACCACCACCCGATTGGCCGACCTGGTCATCGCCCCCTTACTGCCGGGTGCCCTTTCGGGCAGCGCTGCCCAGCGCGCCGACCTGGACGAGGCCATCAAGAACCGGCTCGCGGACGGTTACCTGACCGAGGTGACCATCTGGGATTCGACCGGGCAGGTCCGGTATGACAGCGACCCGGATGAAATAGGTAAACGGCTCAGTCTGCCGGACGAGGCCGATTCGGCAATACGATCGGGACGGGTGAGCTCCGATTTCACCGACCATCCCGAGGTGGACCCAGACGTCGCCGAATCCGGTCAGTCCGGGTTGGTCGAAGTTTACGTCCCATTGCGGATACCTCGCCAGACCTCGATGTCCTTCGAGGCCTACTACGATTACGGGCGGGTCAACAATCTTGCCAACCAGATACTGGGGGAATTGATCCCGCTGGTCCTCGTCCCGCTGATCCTGTTGCAGCTGATCCACATCCCCATGGCTGCGTCGTGGGCATCGCGGGTGCGGCGGCAGGAGGCGGAGCGCCTGAGGCTGCTGGAGCTGACCCTGTCGGCGTCCGAGCGGGAACGGGTGCGTCTGGCCGGAGACCTCCATGACGGGCCGATCCAGGAACTCGCCGGCATCGGCTATGCCTTCGAGATGTGGTCGTCCACATTGCCCGAACCTCAGACCCCGATCGTCGCTCAACTGCAGGGGGCTGTCCAACGTTCCATCGAGTCGTTGCGGCGCCTGATGATCGACCTCTATCCGCCCGATCTGGACGCCACCCAGTTACCGCGGACGATCTCCGAATTGGCGCAACCTCTGCGCGACACGGGAATCGAGGTCACCATCGCGGTCGCGGCACTGCCCGAACTCGACGCTGACACGGTGACTGCGTTCTACCGGATCGCGCGGGAGGCGCTCGCCAACGTCGCCGAACACGCTGCAGCGAGTCGGGTGAGCATCAACATGGGAACCCGTGGCCGGCCGGACTCCGGCGGACAGCGCAGCCCACATCCTGCCGTCTATCTGCGCATCGCAGACGACGGTCTCGGCCTGCACGAGGCGACGCTGGATCGGAGGGCCGAAGGTCATTTCGGGTTGCCCCTGCTCGAAGACCGGGTGCGCAATCTCGGCGGAACATTGACCCTGACGACCGGCGCCCAGGGCGGCGCCGTCCTGACGGCGGTGCTACCCAACCGCAACGGCTCGACGGCGAAGCCCCTCGACCCGACTCTGCGCGTCCACCCGACCGGCCAATCCCGCCGGCCAGACAAACCAGCCGACCAGATCCTCGGTTGAAAGTTGATCGTGCGGCGCGTTGTCCGCACAAGGTGGACTTCATTTTTTTCGCAGAAATTTGACATCGGCGGCCGAACCCAAATCCGGGCGGCCCATTCATCAAAAGGAAAGGTGACTCCAGTGGCACGGACGACAACCAGGGATGAACGCAGGAAAACCGGATCGATACTCAACGGGGTCCGGGTCGCGGCATTTGTGGCTGCCGGCGCACTGCTCTCGGCCTGCGGAGCAAACGTGCCAGGGTCAGCGAGTGCTCCCGTCGCAGTTCCCGCCGCGGCTCCGGCGAAAGCGAGTGATGTTGCGCCGGGCGGCCAACCGGATTCTGGCAAGTCCCGCGGATCGGCCGGTTCACCGGGTTCGAGCAGAGGATCTACGGTCCTCGCGGCCGCCGGTTCCGTCCCGCTGCGAACCTCGGCGAAGCCCAAGCCGATCGATGTTGTCCAGGTCAGCAAGGCTTACACCAACGCGACCGTCAAAGGCGGCGGTGTGATGCTGATCAAGGCGAGGAGTTCCGACAGTACGGCGAAATTGTCGGCCTATCGCCCGAATGGAACCCTCATCGGCGTCGTGCAGAACGGCGGGGGCGGCCGCTATGGCGGCACGGTGATGCCGTACCAGCCGTACAACCCGATGAAGGTGACGATCAGAAGCAGCTCGGGGGGCCGGATCACCGTCCCGACGACGGCGTTCCAGGTCCAGCCCTGACTCACGGCCCACCGCTGCGGGCAACCGACTCGGCGAGGTCGATGTGCGGCCCCGTCGGCGTAGCTCGAGCGTGGTCGACAACCAGCAGCTGACAGCCGTGCCCCGGTCGGGACCCTACTGACCGGGGCACAGCTGTACCCGTAGGTCGTCCCGTCGCTCTTCCTCCGGTCTCGTCCCGTCCTCTCCCTCGCTACTGTGGAAGGGCCAGATCCAACGAAGAGGAGAAGCAGTTTTGAAGAATGAGACAACTCTGCCGGGCGGCACCTTCACCCTGGCCGCAGGTCTGACGGTCGGCCGGATGGGTTACGGCGCAATGCAGTTGGCCGGCCCGCACGTATTCGGCCCGCCCGCCGACCGCGACGGAGCGCTCGCCGTGCTCCGCGAGGCCGTCGAGCTGGGCATCGATCACATCGACACCAGCGACTTCTACGGTCCGTACATCACCAACGAGCTGATCAGGCAGGCGCTGCACCCGTACCCGCACGATCTGCACATCGTGACCAAGGTCGGGTCCCTGCGGGACGCCAAGGGCGGCTGGCCCAAGGCGCTGGCGCCCCGAGAGCTGCGCCAGGCTGTGCGTGACAACCTCGAGCACCTCGGCCTGGACGCGCTCGACGTGGTGAATCTGCGGGTCGGCGGCTTCGACAGTCCGACGCCCGGCTCGATCGCCGAGCCTTTCGGCGTGCTCGCGGAGATGCAGCAGGAAGGCCTGATCAGACATCTCGGCCTGAGCACCGTCGACGCCGGGCAGATCGCCGAAGCCCAGGCCATCGCGCCGGTCGTCTGTGTGCAGAACTATTACAACCTCGCCCACCGGGTCGACGACGACCTGATCGATTCGCTGGCCGGGCAAGGCATCGCCTACGTTCCCTACTTCCCACTCGGCGGGTTCACTCCACTCCAGTCGGAGACCCTGGGATCCGTCGCCGGGCGGCTGGGGGCCACCCCGATGTCCGTGGCGCTGGCCTGGCTGCTGCAACGCTCCCCGAACATCCTGCTCATCCCCGGAACATCCTCGGTCGGTCACCTGCGGGAAAACGTCGCCGGCGCCGCGCTGGTCCTGGCCCCCGATGACTTGGCCGAACTGAACGCAATCGGCGGCTGACCGACCCGCGCAGACAGCTGTCGGGGCCCCGGTTTCCCGGAACCCCGACAGCTGCTACTGCGCTGCAATCTGGACGGTTATGTCCGGATCAGGGTCAGCGCCGAGGGGGCGCTGGTGCCGATGACTGCCCCTGCGGCGTTGAGCGACTTCACCGTCAGCGGTTTGTTCGTGCAGGGTGTTGCGTACAGCCCACCGAGGTTGCAAGCGGGTGCGGGGGCACCGACGGCGGTGAGGGTGAAGACCCCCGGCGTGATCAGGGAAACGGTCAGGTTCGCCGCACCCAGCGTGGCCGGATCAAACGTGGTGCCCTTTTCGGTCAGGTACGGCTGCAGCACCATGGTTGAGACCGTCGGGTCCGTGGATGTCGCGTTGATGATCAACCGGATTTGGGTAGTCCGGTATGTGTTGTTCAGCGTGACGTTCGTCGGCACCGCAGCAGTGACGACGACGTTGACCGACACTGCCGGTGAGGCACCGTTGGCATTGGTCGCCTTGACCGAGAACGTATACGTGCCAGCCACTGTCGGGGTGAATTTGAGCGCCGAACTTCCGGTGGGAGTGGCAGCCCCCGGGGTCTGGGTGGTGACGGGGACAACCGGTCCGGCCGTCTGCGCCCAGGTCCAGGTCGGAGCCGGGAGCGAACTGCTGGTGGCCGTCAACGAGACCAGATTGCCCGCGGTCACGGTCTGGTTCTGGATCGGGTTGATGGTCGGCGCCGGTGCGGCCGTAACCACGATGGTGGTGCTGGCAGTGGCCACCCCGCAGGCGTTGGACGAAATGAAGTCCAGGAAGTAGGTCCCCGCGGCCAGACCGGTCGCGCTGAACGTCGGGGTGGTCGTGTTGGCGCGCGTCAGGGCGCCGTTGACGTCGGTTCCGTTGACCGTGGTTCCCGCTGTCCACTGCAGGGTGACCGGAGCGGACGAACCGGCCGGGACGCTGCCGGACAGGTTGACGCTGCCGCCGTTGGAGACGGAGAACGGTCCGCCGTTGATCGTCGGAGTGGCGCAGACGAACGCCGGCGCCGCAACGCTACTGGGCCACGGGCTCAGCACCCCGGCCTGGGTGCCGGTGATCGACTGGTACCCGCCGTAGGCCAGGAACGGGATGGAGTTGAAGTTGTTCTCCGGGACCGGGGTTCCGGGGACGTTCTCCGGGAAGATGTACTCGCCGATCGGGGCGTGGTACTGGCCGTAGTAGATGCCATTCGCGGTGGTCTTGGCGCCGGGGGTGCCGGGGATCTGGCTGGCCGGGTTCGCATTGATGCTGCCGGGCAGGAACTGGGACAGTCCGGTCACCACGGCGCGAACTTCCCGGGTCGGCGGGATGAACTGTCCGGCCGGCGGAGCGGTGCAGGCCTTGGTCGTGGCCACCGTGACGGTGCATGGCGGCCGGAAGCGCCAGCGGCCGCGAACGGCGCCGGTGGGCGGGCCGAGGTCGGGCAGGATGGTGCCCCATTCGCGGTCGGTGGTGGCGCCGGTGACCGGGTTGATGTCGATGCCGTAGACCCGGATCATCCTGGTCTCGTCGGTGGCCATACCTTCGAATTTGGTGCGGATTGCTGCTTCACCGGCGCCGAAGACCGTGAGGCCGCCGGTGCCGATCAGCGAGACCTCGACCGACACGTAGGCCGGGTCGACCCCGGGGGCGGTGTAGATGCCCAGGCTGGCGACGATGGTGTGCGCCGAGACGTACTGACCGGCGCCGCCACCGGCACTGGGGACCAGGGTGCCGGCGAAGGTGACGTAGTCACCGACCTCGAACGGTGCCTGCTGGCGCGGATCGGCGCAGGTCCCGCGGACGCAGGTGTTGGCGTCGACGTTGGCCGGGGCGTCCATCCGGAACAGCGTGTAGTAGCCGCCGTTCACCGGCAGGGCCGGCTGGGGGGTGATGCCGGAGGTGTCGGCCCCGGTGTAGACGGGCCGGTTGTTCCGCGGGCACTGGGGATCATCAGGGTTACCGGCGGTGTTCGGGTCAAGGACCACCCGCGGGATGCACATCGGGAAGCCGGTCTCGGCCAGGATCGTCGGATTGTCCTGATCGACCTGGAAACGGTTGTCGGGGGTCTGGGCCCGACCGTAGCGGCCGGAGCCGGCCACGCCGTTCTCGTCCAGCGCGGTGGCATTGGCCGGGTCGTTGATCCGCACAGCTGTGCCGGTGCCGGGAGTGCCGGGCGTGCCGCCGACCTCCATCTCACCGGTGGCGTAATTGATGAAGTTGATATAGCCGGCGCCCTGGTTCACGCTCTGCTGAGAAACGTTGACCAGCCCGGCGATATAACGGTCACCGGCCGCGTTGATGACCCGGTTACCGACCACATGCACTTCATAGGTGGTCAGCGGTTTCGGGTTGTCATTCAACGCCATGCCGGTCTGGGTCGGGGCATAGGAACCCGGAGCGTGAGTGAACAGTTCCTGCCAGGTCAGCGCATTCGCCGGGAGAATCACCACGGTTTCCCGCGGGACGACGACCAACTGGCCGTTGATCGTCAACGTTCCACCGGAATGTGTGTCACCCGCGGTGTCCAAGGTGGCCGTCTGCAGCAGGCCGGTGATGTCGAACTGGGTGCTCGACGCCGGGGTCGGAATGACGGCGACGGCTGCTGCCGGACCACCGACCGCCTCCGCCGAGCTACCACCCGGGATCAGCGTGACTGTCAGCGCCAGGACAGCCAGCGCCGAACCCATGCGGCGCAGCCCGAATCGGCGGGACGACGCACGATCCGGGGAATACCGTTTCTGATGAATTGACATTGTGATTCCTCCCTCGCAGGATTTCCCCCGGCATCGAGTCCGGGATAGCCGTGGTAATCGATCGTGACGCTGGGCGTCGTCGGTCGCACCCTCGGTATTGATTGGTTGTTGACCCTCGCCACCGGGTCGTTGGCCAACGGCATTCGCCGTCGGACCGCTGGAGATTGGATTCAAGTTCGCGTACTGCTTACTGCGTCAACTGGACCGCGAAACCAAGCGGTGCCGCACCCGTCTTCGTCAAGACGGGGTGGACACTGAAGGGCGGCGGGGGTGCGCCAAATTCGGCCGCGCCGGAATTCGACGCTGGATCACCGGAGTGATTAGACGCTGAAGCCTCCTTGACCGCGCCTGGTGACCTCAGCTGAGGATGGCGACACTCCAGATGCTCGTCGCTCGGCGCGAAGGACAAAAGCCCAGAAGGGGGGGGAGCCGTACCCCCAAATTGTGGGAGGTCCGAACGGTGGTCTTTCGCAGGCCATTCGCGGGCCATTCGAGGGGAAGGTCGAGGCGAACGGCGAAGCTGAATCGAGGTGTTATCGGGGCGGCGATCGAGGCGGGAGTTCTCCCCCCGGCTACTCCGGGACGGCCGCCGGCGGGGTGCTGGCGACGGTCCGGTTCCGGCCGGTTGCCTTGGCCTCGTACAGCGCGGTGTCCACTATCTTGACCAGGTCGTCGGGCTCCGCCGGGCCCACCGCACAACCGGCGCTCACCGTGACGCAGACCTCGTGCCCGGCGGCGGAGATCGGCTGGGCGGCGGTGGCTATCCGGATCCGCTCGGCGACCTCGATCGCGCCGGCAAGGTGGGTGCGCGGCAGGATGAGCAGAAATTCCTCGCCGCCCCAGCGTCCCGCGATGTCGGCTGCGCGGAGCTCGTGGGTCAGCCGCCGGGCGAATTCCTGGAGCACCAGGTCACCGGTCGGTTGGCCGTAGGTGTCGTTGAAATGTTTGAAGTGGTCGATGTCGAAGAGGACCAGCGAGAGCTGCTCGCCGTGCCGCTCCGCCGTGCTTCCCTGCCGGTGGAGTTCGTCGTCCAGGTGCCGACGGTTGTAGAGGCCGGTCAGCGCGTCGGTCCGGCTGGTCCGGTCCAGTTCCGCATTGCGCTCCATCAATTGATCCTGAAGTTGCTTGACGTGAACCGCTGAGCCGACCCTGGCCAGCAGTTCGGCCGGTTCGAACGGCTTCTTGAGGTAGTCGTGGGCGCCCCCGCGGAGCCCGGCCAGGATGTCCTCCATCCCGGTCCGGCTGGTCAGGAAGACGACCGGGATGTTCTCCAGATCGGCGTCGGCCTTGAGCTCTGCCAACACCTGGTAGCCATCGAGCCCCGGCATCACGATGTCCAGCAGGACCACATCCGGCCGGTGCGCCCGGCACTGCGCTATCGCGCTGAACCCGTCATCGGCTTCGACGACCAGATAGCCCTCCTCCTCCAGATCGCTCCGGACCACCGCCCGGATGAGGAGCGAGTCGTCGGCGATCAAAATCTTTGGATGTCTCATGGCTCCTGCATTCGTCGGGTCGGACGGCAAGGTTGGACTGCTGCTCGTCACAACTCGGCGGCCAGCGCGCCGGGGCTCGCGACCAGGAGGAGTCCGTCGTCCGATTCGATGGTTCCCGAGATCAGACCGCGGTCCTGACCGCCTGGCGCAGGCCGGATGTCGGCGTCGTGGACGTGGCGCAGACCGGTCACGGTGTCGACCAGCAGCCC
>JBBRDH010000192.1:0-8609 GCA_038204125.1 Mycobacteriales bacterium | reverse complement strand
GGACCTGGCACGGACCGTTGCCGACGCCGTGCTGTGGGAGGGCTACCTGCTCTATCCCTACCGGGCCAGCTCGTCGAAGAACCAGATCCGTTGGCAGTTCGGTGTTCTCGGGCCACCAGAGCCGACCAGGGGCGGCATCGCCGAGGATCCGGCTATGCACTGCGAGTGCCTGCTGCGACCAACGCCCGACGCACGGGTGCGGATCACCCTGCGATTCCTGCAATTGGTGCGACGGCAGATCGAGCAGGCAATCGATCACGACTTCCGTCCGGTCGACACCTTGCTGACCGGCGAGCAGAACCTGGTGTCGTTCGACGAAGCCATGGCGTGCGAACTGGACTTCGGCCCCTTCGACCTGGCGGCGCTGAACGTCGGCCAGGAATTACCGGTCGTCATGCCGCCGGCGATGGACACCGAAATCGTGACGGATGCAGCCGGATCCACGATCGGCCGGACGGTCCGTACCCGCAGCGCATTGCGCGGAATCCTCACGGTCCGCGCCGGACCCGCCGGCACCGCGCCCCCTACGCCAACCGCGACACTCCGGCTGTCCTGCGCGGTCCGCAACACCCATCCCGGAGTGGTGGGCGATCGCGACGCGGCCACCGCGGTCTCGTTTCTCGGCGCGCACCTGTTGCTGGAGGCTGACGCGGGATCCTTCGTGTCCTTGTTGGAGCCATCGACAGCAGACGAGGCCGCGGCGAGGGACTGCCATCAGTCGCGCTGCTTCCCGGTGTTAGCGGGCACCCCCGGCGACACCAACGTCGTGCTCGCCTCGCCGATCATCCTGTACGACTACCCGGCGGTCGCCCCGGAAAGCGCCGGTGCGCTGTTCGATTCCACCGAGATCGACGAGATCTTGACGCTGCGGGTGATGACGTTGACGGATGCGGAGAAGGCCGCCGCGCGAGCCACGGACCCGGCCGCCGCCGCCATCATCGACCGTTGCGAATCCATGACGCCGGAGGCGTTGGGCCGGCTGCATGGCGCCCTGCGGGACCCGCGGGCGTGGGACGTCCCCGCCGATCCGGCCCGGACCGCTGATCCGTTCGAGCTCGGTACCCGTTGGAATGCCGGGGTTTTCAGCGATTCGGAGATACCGATATTTGCTACCCCCGACGCTCCCTGGTGGGACCCGGGCGTCGATGCGTCGGTTTCCCCGACGACCGATTCGGTGATCATCGCCGGGGTCAGGGTGGCCAAGGGCAGCATGGTCCGGATCCAGCCCAGCCGCCGCGCAGACGCCCAGGATCTGTTCTACGCCGGGCAGCAGGCTCGGGTGACTTCCGTCTACTCCGACGTCGACGACAACACCCATGTCGCCGTCGTCCTCGCCGACGACCCCGCCGCCGACCTGCACGAGTGGTACGGCCGGTACCTGTACTTCGCGCCCGACGAACTGCAACCGCTCGCCGCAGCCGAATCCGCGACCCACCTGGCCGCCGATCACGCCATCCCCAGCATCGAGCCCGACCGGAGCAAGGAGAACCAATCATGAGAGCCATTGGCGTGTTCACCACGATCGCCGCAATAGGCGCAGCCGTTGGTGCGGTCATCGTGCTGGTCTCGTCCCGATCGGACGTGCAGCGGTACCTGCGAATCCGGAACATGTGACCACGCCGGAATCCGCCGGACCGGCGACTTCACCGACCGCCCTGGCTGCCGGCCGGGGGCGGCGGGTCCTGGTGGCCGGCGTCGGTAATCTGTTCCTCGGCGACGACGGCTTCGGCCCGGAGGTTGCCCGGCAGTTGGCCGGCCGTGACCTTCCGGAGAGCGTCACGGTCACCGACTACGGGATCCGCAGCATGCACCTGGCGTACGACCTGCTCGACGGCTGGGACCACCTGATCCTGATCGACCTGCTGCCGTCCCGCGGACGGCCGGGCGCAGTGCACATCGTCGAAATCGACCCCGCAGAAGTGGGTAACGCGGCGCCCGACCCGCATGGCATGGCACCGCACTCGGTCCTCGCCGCGGTCGGCTCACTGGGCGGCGAGTTGCCACCGACCGTGCTGATCGGCTGCGAACCCGCCGACGTGGGAGAGGGGATCGGGCTGTCCCCCGCGGTGTCGGCCGCGGTAATGCCCGCCGTTGCGGCCGTCGTTGACCTGCTGACCGATGGCCGACTGACCGAGCGCCGCCCCGGCGATCGCCTGGCCGGCATGGCGAGATCGGGAGATTGGTAGCCATGTGCCTCGGGATTCCCGGCCGGGTCGTCGCGATGGTCGATGGCTACGCGGACCAGATCGCGCTGGTCGACGTCGTCGGCAAGGTGCGCAAGATCAACGTCGGGATGCTGGAAGCCCCGGTGGCGCCGGACAACTGGGTCCTAATCCACATGGGCTTCGCGGTCGAGATCGTCGATCAGGCCGCGGCCGAGAAGGCACTGTCGGGGCTGGAAATGATGGGTCGGCCGCGTGAATCCGAAGAGCTGACCCCATCGTGAGCACCGCGGTCCGGGACAACGCGGCCGGTGCGCCGGGTGATCCGCGTGAAGACTCCGGCCAGCCGCGGGTTCACCTGCGGATCGCGGTATCCGGACTGGTCCAGGGCGTGGGCTTCCGGCCGTTCGTCTATGCGACCGCCACCGAGTTGCATCTGACCGGCTCGGTGATCAACGACAGCAGCGGAGTCCTCATCGACATCGAGGGCGAGCGACCGCGCACCGAGGCGTTCGTGCGCCGGCTCACCCAGTGCCCACCGCCGCTGGCGATCGTCGAGCAGGTCAGCGTCATCGAAGGGCCGCCCATCGGGGGTACGGGATTTCACATCGGCGATTCCGCACACGCCGCGGCGGGTCGAACACTGGCCTCGCCCGACGTCGCGACCTGCCGGGACTGCCTGACCGACATGGCGAATCCAGCCGACCGGCGGTATCGCCATCCATTTGTCAGCTGCACCAACTGCGGACCGCGTTTCACCATCATCTCGGCCCTGCCGTACGACCGGGCGACCACGACCATGGCAGCCTTCGCCATGTGCGGTCTGTGCCAGGCGGAATACACCGACCCCACAAATCGACGCTTTCACGCCCAGCCGATCGCCTGCCGCGACTGCGGGCCGCGACTGGAGCTGATGGTGCGAGACGGGGCCGCCCTCGCCGGCGACGACGCGGCGCTCGCGGAAACTCGCCGACTCCTCGCGACGGGGGCGATTCTGGCGATCAAGGGGATCGGCGGCTACCACCTCGCGTGTGACGCGTCGAACGAGCAAGCGGTTTGGACGCTTCGCGAACGGAAGCGCAGAGGGGACAAGCCCTTTGCCGTCATGGTCGCCGATATCGATGCCGCACGACTCATCGTCGACATCGGCGGGGACGAGGCCGACCTGTTGGCCGATCCGGCGCGGCCGATCGTGTTGCTCGGCCGCCATGCCCGCAGCCCAGCCGAGCCGGCACGGCTCACCCGCATTCACGACATTGCACCGTCGGTCGCGCCCGGCAGCCCTGACCTCGGCATCATGCTGCCGTACACGCCCCTGCATTCATTGCTGTTCGGCATGCCCGGCGATCCACCATCCCCGACGGCCTTGGTGATGACGTCCGGGAATCTGTCCGGTGAACCGATCATCACTGATGACGACGACGCTCGAGAGCTATTGGCACCCATGGTTGACGGCTGGCTCCGACACGATCGCCGGATTCAGCTGCCCTGCGACGACTCGGTGTCCCGGATCGTGGATGGCGAGCCGCTGCCGATCCGCCGGTCCCGCGGTTACGCTCCGCTGCCTATCGCCCTTCCGGTCTCGGTCGGGCCGACTCTGGCGGTCGGCGCCGATCTGAAGAACACCTGCTGCATCGGCGACGGCCGGTACGCCTGGCTGAGTCAGCACATCGGGGACATGGATGACCTTCGCTCGGTGGACACCCTCGAACAGACCGCCGGGCAGCTGGCCATGCTGACCGGCGTGACACCCGGACAGCTGGTCAGCGATCGGCATCCCGGCTACCGCTCTGCCACCTGGGCGAGGGGGCACCGTCAGGGCCGCGACCTCTCCACCGTGCAGCACCACCACGCGCACATCTGCTCGGTGATGGCCGAGCATGGCCACAACGGCTGTACCGCGGTGATCGGTATCGCCTTTGACGGAACAGGTTTCGGCGATGACGGCGCCGTCTGGGGCGGCGAGACACTGATCGCGACCTACGACGAATTCGATCGGTTCGCCCAACTGGCCTATGTGCCGCTGCCCGGTGGGGATGCTGCCGTGGAGCGGCCATACCGGATGGCCCTGTCCCACCTCCGAGCCGCGGGCGTTGAATGGAACTCCGCGTTGGCCTGCGTCGCGAACTGTCCGCCCGCCGAACGGTCCTTTCTCGACACCCAGTTGACGAGTGGGTTCGGCTGCGTGCCGACCTCCAGCATGGGCCGTCTCTTCGACGCGGTCAGCGCGATTGCGGGAGTTCGGCAGGTCGCCGCGTACGAGGCGCAGGCCGCCATCGAACTCGAGGGTCTCGCCCGTCACGAGTCCGTCGATCCCGATGATGCGTATCGCTTCTCGCTCTCTGCTGGTAGCGCCACAGCACCGGTTCTGGCGGACCCGGCTCCGCTGATTCGCGCTGCCGCGGCCGACGCCCTGGCGGGCGTTCGGCCGGGGGTGATCGGCGCACGGTTCCACATGGCCGTCATCGGTCTGATCGTGGCGCTCGCTGTACGGGCGCGGGCAGCCCACGATCTGCACACGGTGGCCCTGTCCGGCGGCGTTTTCCAGAACGCTCTGCTGCTCGGAGGCGCTTGCCCGGCGCTGCGCCGTCAGGGCTTCACCGTCCTACGCCACCGACGGGGTCCGACCAACGACGGCGGCCTGGCGCTCGGCCAACTGATGGCCGGTGGAAGGCAGTTGACATGAAAGCAACCCGTGAGAGGAGAAGGATATGTGTCTAGCTGTTCCGGGCCGGATCCTGCGGATGTTCGAGGCCGACGACACGCTGATGTCCGAGGTGGACTTCGGCGGTGTGGTGAAACAGGTCTGCCTGCAATACATCCCGGACGCCGCAGTGGGTGATTACGTCATCGTGCACGTCGGATTCGCACTCCAGCGACTCGATGAGGAGTCCGCGCTGGCCACCCTGGCCAACTTCGAGCGGCTCGGGATCATGGAAGAGGAATTCGGCGACGGATTCGCGTTGGCCGCCAAACAGGCCGGTATGCCCGCCCCGGGCAACGGCGGCGATTCGATGACGCGGACATCGGCATTGAGCGGTCCGACAATGAATGGAGCCACCCGATGAAGTACCTGGAGGAGTTCTCCAATCCGGAACTGGCGGGCAAACTGCTCGACCGGATCCACGCGGCCGCAACCCGCCGATGGGCGATCATGGAGGTCTGCGGCGGCCAGACGCATTCGATCATCCGGCACGGGATCGATCAGTTGCTGCCGGACGTGATCGAGATGATCCACGGGCCCGGCTGCCCGGTGTGCGTAACGCCACTGGAGATCATTGACCGGGCGTTGGCCATCGCTGCGCAGCCCGGGGTGATTTTTTGCTCGTTCGGCGACATGCTTCGGGTGCCCGGGTCCGAGCAGGACCTTATCCGGATCAAGAGTGCCGGCGGAGACGTCCGGGTGGTGTACTCCCCGCTGGATGCGCTGAAGATCGCCAAGGAGAACCCTGACCGGCAGGTGGTGTTCTTCGGGATCGGCTTCGAAACCACCGCCCCGGCAAACGCGATGACCGTCTATCAAGCCAAGCGGCTTGGCATTGAAAACTTCTCGCTGCTGGTATCGCACGTGCTCGTTCCGCCGGCGATCGCCGCCATCATGGAGTCGCCGAGTTGCCGGGTACAGGCATTCCTGGCAGCCGGACATGTCTGCAGCGTGATGGGCACCACCGAGTACCCCGCGCTGGCGGCGAAGTACCGGGTACCGATCGTGGTCACCGGGTTCGAGCCGCTGGACATCCTGGAAGGCATCCGGCGCACCGTGCTGCAGCTCGAGTCCGGACGATACGAGGTGGAGAACGCCTACGCCCGGGCCGTCACCACCGAGGGCAACACGGCGGCGCAGGCCATGTTGCTCGATGTCTTCGAGCGCACCGACCGGGTGTGGCGCGGCATCGGGATGATTCCCGGCAGCGGCTGGAAACTGTCCAGCCGCTACGCCCAGTTCGACGCCGAGAACCGGTTTGACGTCCGGGGAATCCGGACGGAGGAATCAACATTGTGCCGGTCCGGCGAGGTACTGCAGGGACTGATCAAGCCGCACGAGTGCGTTGCATTCGGTAAGGAGTGCACCCCGCGGAATCCCCTTGGTGCAACCATGGTCTCGTCCGAAGGTGCCTGCGCCGCGTATTACCTGTATCGCCGGTTGGAACTGACTCCGGCAGGCAGTCATGCCTGAGCAGACGACCACCACACCCCCAACGATTATTACGCAAACGACCGATCTGCAAACGACCACCAGCAGGGCCGACCCTGTTGATTTCAACGGCTGGGCCTGCCCGGTCCCGCTCCGGGACTCCCCCACCATCGTGATGGGCCACGGCGGTGGCGGTGCAATGTCGGGTGAGCTGATCGAGCATCTGTTTCTCCCGGCCTTCGGTGACGCGGCCGCGGCCGAACTGGGCGATTCGGCGGTGCTGCCGGCCCCCGGCGGGCGGCTCGCGTTCTCCACCGACTCGTTCGTGGTGAAGCCGATGTTTTTCCCAGGCGGCAACATCGGGGATCTGGCGGTGAACGGCACCGTCAACGACCTGGCCATGTCCGGCGCCCGGCCGCTGTACCTGTCGACCGCCTTCATCCTGGAGGAGGGCACCGCGCTGGCCGGGATCAACCGGATAGCCACCGCCATCGGCCATGCCGCCGCCGCTGCCGGGGTGCGCCTGGTCACCGGCGACACGAAGGTGGTGGACAGCGGTCACGGCGACGGGGTCTTCATCAATACCGCGGGGATCGGCGTCATCGACGACGGCGTCGACATCCGGCCCAGCAGGGCGGCTGTCGGCGATGTGGTGATGATCAGCGGTCCGATCGGCGTGCACGGTGTGGCCATCATGAGCTGCCGGGAGGGACTTGAGTTCGGCACCACCATTGAAACGGACAGCGCCCCGCTGAACGGCCTGGTGCAGGCGATGATCGCCACCGGCGCCGACATCCATGTGCTGCGGGATCCGACCCGGGGCGGGGTGTCCGCATCGCTCAACGAGATCGCGAAGGCCGCCAATGTCGGGATCGATCTGGTGGAGAGGGATCTACCAATTCCGGAGATGGTCGCCAACGCCTGCAGTCTGCTCGGCCTCGACCCACTGCAGGTCGCCAACGAGGGCAAGCTGATCGCGTTCGTCCCCGAGCGCGACGCGGAGAAGGTGCTGGCGGCCATGCAGGGTCACGAATATGGCAAGGAGGCGGTGGTCATCGGGAGATGCGGCGCCGACCATCGAGGCATGGTGGTGGCCCGGACCGCGCTGGGCGGAAACCGGGTAGTGGATCTGCCGATCGGCGAACAGTTGCCCAGGATCTGCTGATGCCCAGGATCTGCTGATGGCAACGGAGCCTGCCGACGTCGGTGCGGCGATGTTCGCGCGGTACGCCTACCCACCCAACGAGTTGGGTTACTGCGGACCGGGGGACGGCGGGGACCTGCTGAAATTCGCTCACCAGGCACGCGATCTCGAGGCGCCGACACCTGGGTTGGACATGGTCGGGCGGGCCAGAGCGTTCGACGGAGCCTGGCCCTACCTCGAGTATCTGTCCCACATTGCGGGTTCGGATTCGATCATGGATCGACGGGTGGTGGAGGCCTACTGGGTGGGCAACGACCTGCTCGCGGCAGGTGATCCGGCACAGTTCGCGGACATTGTGCGGTCCGCGTTTGCCAGTCAGCTCGGTGCGGACTGGCCGGCGTTGACGTCAGGGGCCGCCCCGCAGCCGTTGGCGCACCACAGCTTTCACGTCTTCACCATCTACCCGTGGATCGGGGTGCTGCGGCGCACAGGAGCCGAGGCAGCACTGAAGGTGCTCGACCGCTGTCGGATCCGGTGGGGTCGGGTCGATTCCGTCGATGGCGATGTCGTCGTCGTGCAGTGCCGGCCGCTGACCTGGAACGGCAGCGTGCTCCGGTTGGGAGCGCCGCGTCCCGAGCGCGCGCGGCTTGCGGCCGACGGATTGTCGCTGGCAGACGCTCCCCGGGCCGGGAGTTGGGTGTCGCTGCACTGGGACTGGGTGTGCGACGAGCTCGACCACGACCAGCTCGAGACGCTGCTGGATGTGACGACCCGGCAGTTGGCGATCACCAACCGGGTCAGCGCAGCAACCGCCCAGGAGGGTTCGCCAAACCGTTCCGTCACGTGAGTTCGGAGGCAAAACTGGGGCATTAACTCTGCTCATTGGCCGTGGAGGCCTCGGCTGGCCACCGGGAGTTACCGTCATTGCCGATCTTCGCGTCCACCACCACCCGCACCGAGAGTGGGCGGACAACCAATCGCAGATCGCCCCGATCGGCAACAGCCCAGGCGGTGACGCCGGCCTGCCGTGGCGCAGGCAGGACGTGATGCCGCACCACCACGACTCGAACGCCCAGGCCCAAAGGTGGTCACCACAACTCAGCAAGGCCCTGCTGACCGCGTCAGACCGGGATGGCCCACACCGGACAGAATCTCGGGACCGCCGACC
>JBBRDH010000191.1:0-8860 GCA_038204125.1 Mycobacteriales bacterium | reverse complement strand
CGACCAGCATTGACAACGCCCCGAATCCGGCGGCGCCGAGCACGGCAGCCGTCGGCAGATCGGCGATTCTCAGAGCTCGCGTTCCTGCTGTCGGGCCCGGTCCAGCAGCCGGGTTCGGGACCGGATGCAGTGGCCCCGCGGCTGTCCCTGCTGGATCAGTGGTGCCCGGCCCGGGCGGCACGGTGGCGGCCCGGTCGACGGACCGGACACCGGTGAGCACATCGTCGATCGCGGAGAAGAACAATCCCGCCGTCTTCTTGGCCACCCCGGCTAGGACCCGCTGACCGACGCCGCCGACCATCCCGCCGACCATCGCATTCGCGTCGTATTCGAGCAACGTGGTCCCGTCGCCCTGGTCACCGAGCCGCACCAGGACCGTCGTGTCGATCGTCCCGGGGGCGCCGGAACCCCTGGCCCGCATGGTGAGTGACTGCGGTTCCTTCAGGTCGGACAATTGCACCTCGCCCACATACGAGCCCTTGATCGAGGCGACGCCGAGCGTCACCGTCAGACCGAAATGGCCGGGGCCCAGCGGGTCCAGGGCGTTGCAGCCCGGAATGACAGCGGCCAGCACCGCCGGGTCGTTGATGGCCGCCCAGACCCTGTCGGGTGTGGCGTGCAGCAGCGACGAGCCGGAGATCTTCATCGGCGTTGTCCTTCCGGATCTCGGGCCAACGACAGTGCGTCGGCAGCAACGGGTTGAACATCGGCGCGGGGACGGCCGGTGACCGGAATCTCCCCGGCGGCATGCCGTCTGCGTAGATCGAACAACAGGTCTGGGCTGAGCGGCATGGCGTCGATCCGGAAACCGACGGCATCCTCGACCGCGGAGGCGATCAACGCCGACACCGGAATCACGCCGGCCTCGCCGGCGCCCTTGATGCCCAGCGGATTCAGCGGTGATGGCGTTTCCTGATGGCCGAGCTCCAGTTCGGGAATCTCGGTGACATAGGGCATCAGAAAATCCATGAACGAGGCGTTCAGCAGTTGTCCGTGCTCGTCATAGGCGAGCGTTTCGTACAGGGCGCCGCCGATACCCTGAGCCACCCCGCCGTGCACCTGCCCTGCGACGATCATCGGGTTGATCAGGTTTCCGCAGTCATGGACCACGCAGTACTTCAGGATGTTTATCTCGCTGGTGTCGGCGTCGATCTCGACGATCGCCGCGTGCATTCCCGACGCGAAGGTGGATCGCGGGGGCGAATAGTAGTCCTTGCCCTCCAGACCCGGCTCGTCGTCGTCGGCGACCGGCGGCTTGTCGGGGTCGGTCGGCCTGGCGAATTGGGTGGCCGCCTTGGCTTCCTCGTCGAAGGCGTACCGGAGCGGGTTCGACAGCACCGCAAGGTGTCCCAGGCTGATCGACGCGGACGGCAGGCCTTTGACAGAGACGATGCCGTCCTCGATCTGTAGGTCTTCCGGCGAACACTCCAGGGCGTCGGCGGCCACCCGGAAAGCCTTCGCCTTGGCAGCCCGCGCCGCCAGCGCCACCGCCGAGCCCGACATGACAGCCGCCCGGGACGCGAAAGTGCCGACGGCGTAACCGAATCGGCGGGTGTCGCCGGTGGTCACCCGCACCTTTTCGAAAGGGACGCCGAGCTCGTCGGCGGCGATCTGGGCGAAAACCGTCTGATGGCCCTGACCCTGGGAGGTGAGTCCTATCGCCACCTCGACCGAGCCGTCGTTCTGCACCTGGATGTGGGCACCCTCGTACGGCCCCGGTCCGGTCCCCTCGACATAGCAGGCCAGTCCGATACCGAGCATCCGGCCATCCTTCTCGGCCCGGGCCTTCAGCTCGGAGAAGCCGTCCCAGCCGATCATTTCCTTGGCCATGGTCAACTGGGCGGGATAGTTGCCGGAGTCGTAGATGAGCGGCCGGCCGTCCTGGAAGATCAGGCCCTGGTCGAAGGGGAACTCGTCGGGCTGGATGAAGTTCTTCGCCCGGACCTCGGTGCGGTCCAGGCCGAGGAAGTCGGCGATCCGATCCATCGTCCGTTCCATGACGAAGACGCCCTGCGGACGGCCGGCTCCGCGGTAGGGGGTGACGATGACAGTGGTGGTGTAGACGGAGAAGAATTCGACCCGGTAGGCGAGCGGTTTGTAGGGCCCGAGCAATTGGGTCGAGGTGACGATGGGGCAGATGATGCCGTAGGGCGTGTACGCGCCGTTGTCGTGCCAGAAGACGACATCCAGCGCGAGAATCGTGCCGCTGTCATCGAAACCGACGGTGACGTGATGCTCCTGGGCGCGTTCGTGCGAGGAGGAGATAAAATGTTCCCGCCGGTCCTCCGTCCATTTCACCGGTCGGCCGAGTTTCCGGGCGGCCATCGGCACCAGAATCTCCTCCGGCCAGGGGTGCACGATCTTGACCCCGAACCCGCCGCCGACATCTGGGGCGATGACCTCGACCTTGCCCAGCGGGAGACTCAGCTTGGCCGCGATGGCCGCCCGGACGGAGGTGGACGCCTGGGTGGAGGAGTACACCCGCAGGCTCCCGTCGTCCGGGTCCCATCTGGCGTGAACGGCCTTGCCCTCCAACGGCATCGAGCACGATCGTTCGATCATGAGGTCAAGTTCCATGACATGCGGCGCGGTGCGCATGACGGCATCGACGTCACCGTTGTGTTGGATCATCCGGGCCGCGATGTTGTCCGGCACGTCGTCGTGAACGGCGACTGCGGCGCGCCGGGCCGCCGGGATCCCGACCACGGCAGGCAGCACGTCGTAGTCGACCCGGATCAGGGCGGCGGCATCCTCTGCCAAGTAACGCTTATGGGCGATCACCATCACAATGGCCTCGCCGACGTGGTGCACCGTGTCCTTGGCCAGCGGGTATCCGGTCCGCGCCGCGTGCAACGCGGGGTGCGGGATCAGCACCGGAAGAGGTTCTGCTGCAGCACCTTCCAGATCCTCGTGGGTGTAGATGGCGACCACACCATCGATGTCGAGCGCGTCGGTCACGTCGATGTCGACGATCCGGGCGTGGGCGTGCACCGACCGGACGAACGCCACCTCGAGCGCCCCGTCCCCGCCGTTGGATTCGACGCCGCCGTTGAATCCAACACCGTCGCCGATACCGACGTCGTCGGTGTACCGGCCCTTTCCGGTGATCAGCCGGGCGTCCTCGGTGCGGCGCATCGGTCGTCCGAAATAGCGGGTGGCCATCAGGAACCGGCCGGCCGGGGGTCGCCGGATTGTTGCCCCGGGTCGGGTGGCATCCCCGAATCCGTTGCACCCTGGGGTGTGTCGGGGTCGGCCGTGAGTTCGGCGGCGCGCAGGACCGCATCGACGATAGTGGCATAGCCGGTGCAGCGGCAGAGGTTACCGGAGATCATCTCCACCGCTTCGGCCCGGCTCGGCGCCGGATTCTCGACCAATCCAGCAGTGATCGTGGTCAGGAAACCCGGTGTGCAGAAACCACACTGCAGCGCGTGACAGTCGCGGAACGCGCGTTGGACGGGGGACAGCGATCGCGGATCGCCGGTTTGATCGAGTTGGCCGAGCCCTTCGACGGTGGTCACCTCGTGGTCGCGGACCGAGACGGCGAAGATCAGGCAGGACCGGACCGGGGCGCCGTCGAGCAGCACCGTGCACGCCCCGCACACCCCGTGCTCACAGCCGACATGGGTGCCGGTCAGCCCCAGGTCGGCCCGGAGGTAGTCCGACAGCGTCCGGCGGGCCACCACGTCCGCCGATCTGGGAGCGCCGTTCACCATCAGCCGTACGGTGTGGTGTGCCTCGGCAGAACCAGTCATGCCGCGCTCGCAGCCAAACCGATGCGGGACAGCGCCTCCCGGGCGGCCCTGATGGTGAGCACCCCGGCCAGATGTCTCCGGTAGTCGGCGGTGGCGTGCAGGTCCGATTCCGGTTGCACCTGCTGCCGGACCTCCGCGGCGGCTTCGGCTTCGCCAGCCTGCCAACTATCGGTCAGGTCGAGGACCAGCGGAACGTCGGACACCGAGAGGTACGCGCACCGCAACGATGTCAGTCGGCCTTCGGTCAGCTGCGCGACCGCGCCGACGCCGCAGAGGGCGTAGTCGCCGTGCCGCCGGGAAATCTCTGCGAAAGCCGAACCGGCGCCGGCTGGCTGCGCCGGAAAGTAGGCGGAGATGGCCAATTCATCAGATTTCAGTGAGGTTTCCAGAGTTCCGACGAAGAAGTCGGCGGCGGCGATCTGCCGGGTGCCGCGAGTCGACACGGCCGTCACCGAGCCGCCCAGGAGCGCGAGCACCGCGGTCATCTCGCCGCTCGGATCGGCGTGGGCCAGGGAGCCGACGGTGGTTCCCCGGTTCCGGATCGTCGGATGCGCGACCAATGCCAGGGCCCGGCGCAACAGGGGTTGGCAGGTCGCGGCGGCATCGTCGTGCAGCAGTCGCGAATGAGTCACCAGGGCGCCGATCCGCACGCCTTCAGCCGATGTCTGCACCGCGTCAAGACCGCTCACTCCGCTGATGTCGACCAGATGAGCCGGCGAGGCCAACCGCATCGCCAGCACCGGTATCAGCGACTGACCACCCGCCAGCACCTTCCCGTCGCCGCCGACGTCGGCGAGTATCGAAACCGCTTCCGGCACGGAGGACGGACCGTGCCAGGTGAAGGGTGCCGGCTTCATCGCCCGATCCTGCCCCACGGCCCCAAGGATCCGCGATCGGCCCCCTGACCCTGGCAAGGATCGGCGGCCGTCATTCGGTTCCAGGTCAGAGCTCCTCGAAGGGCGAGTGTCGACCATCGGAGGCGTTGGTGACCATGCCGGTGGAGATGGCAGCGCCGCCGGAATAGCTGCGGCCACCGCCGAGCGGCTCGCGGAGGTTGGTCGGCGCCAGCACCCGCGCAAGGTGGTAGCCGGCAATGGCGACGATCGACCCCAGCGCGATCCCGCCGAGTGAGAATTTCGGGCCGAATGTCATGGTCACGCCGCCGATGCCGGCGATCAGGCCCGCCGCGATGGGTACCAGATTGACCGGGTTGGCGAAGTCGACGTGATTCTCGATCCAGATCTTCGCGCCGAGCAACCCGATCATTCCGTAGAGCACGACCGTGATGCCGCCGAGAACGCCGCCGGGGGTCGCGTTGACGATCGCCCCGAATTTGGGCACCAACCCGAGCAGGATCGCAACGATCGCGGCGACGTAGTAGGCCGCCGTCGAATAGACCCGGGTAGCCGCCATCACCCCGATGTTCTCGGCGTAGGTGGTGGTCGGTGAGCCGCCGACCGCGGAGGCCAGCGTGGTCGCCAGGCCGTCTGCGAAGATCGCCCGGCCGACATAGGGATCCAGGTTGTCCCCGGTCATCTCGGCGACAGCCCGCACGTGGCCGGTGTTCTCGGCGATGAGCGCGATGACCCCCGGTAGCGCCAGCAGGATGAAACTGGTTTGGAACTGCGGCGCGTGAAAGGTCGGTAAGCCGAACCAATGTGCGCCCGACACCCCGTCCCAGTTGACCCGGAAATGGGTGGTGACCTCGCCGGCCCCAGTTTTGGAGGTGATCTGCCCGGCCGTCCGGTCGAGGAGATAGGAAAGCAGGTAACCGAAGATCAGCGCGAGAAAAACCGCGATCCGGGCCCAGAAACCGCGGAAGGCGACCGCCGCGATGATGGTGAACGTCATCGTCAATATCGCGACACCCTGGTCCTGGGGCCAATAGACACCGGCGACCACCGGGGCCAGGTTGAAACCGATCAGCATCACCACCGCTCCGCTCACCACCGGCGGCAGCACCTTGCGCAGGGCCGCGGCGCCGACGAAATGGATCATCAGGCCGACGAGTGCGAGTAGCACACCCGCGGCCAGAATGGCGCCGGTGACGTTGCCGGAACTGCCGCCGCCCGCGCGGATCGCCGCGGCGGCCGCGACGAAGGAGGCCGACGTCCCGAGATAGGACGGCACCTTCCCGTTCACGATGAGCAGGAACAGAATGGTGCAGACACCCGACATCAGGATCGCGAGGTTGGCGTCCAGGCCCATGATCAGCGGGAAGACGAAGGTGGCACCGAACATGGCCACCACGTGCTGGGCGCCGATGCCGATCGTCTTGGGCCACGACAGTCTCTCACCGGGCCGGACGATCTGGCCGGGCTCGTTACTACTGACCAACTTCCAACCGAGCGCCATCCGAACCTCCATCGACGATTCCGCAGTCGGCGGTCGGCCGCGGGCCCTGCCAGCAGGTCTGGGCCGCTGGGCGGTGGTCCGCCGATCGCCCGTTGAAAAGCTGATAGCTGGGCACGCTACGCCCGCTGGCAACCGCCCCGTCGGAAGCGGTCCACAGGCAATGCTCCGGTAAAACTCCTGCAATGCGAGGATGGCCCGGTGGCGATCCCCAACAGTGCGCTTGCCGAATTGGCGCAGGCCTACGGCGTGGCGGGCGACTTCTACGACTGGCAGGGGCGGCACGTGGGAGTGCCGCCCGCGACCATCACGGCGGTCCTCGCGGCCATGGGCATCGACGCCGGCACCGAGGAGTCGGCGCATCGGGCGCTGGCCGAAAGATGGCTGAGCGGGTGGCGCCGGATTTTGCCGCCGGCACTGGTGTTCCGCCAAGGAACGGCAGTTCGGGTGAATGTGCATGTTCGACATCTCGACCCGGTCAGGTTATGGATCGACCTGGAGGGCGGCGGCCGCCGGGACGACCTTCACCAAGCGGAGAACTTCGCCCCGCCCCAGGACATCGACGGCGTGCTGACCGGCGAGGCGACGTTCGTGGTGCCGGAAGATCTGCCCCTGGGATACCACACGTTGCGCGCGGAATCGGTCGGCCGGGAAGCAGCGACGGAGTTGATCGTCAGCCCGCCGTGGCTGGGCACGCCGGAGCGGATGGGGAGCCGTAGGGCGTGGGGTTTCGCCACCCAGCTGTACAGCGTTCCGTCCGAACAATCGTGGGGGGTGGGGGATCTCGCCGATCTCACCGACCTCGCGGTGTGGTCGGCGGCCGAGCACGGCGCCGGCTACCTGCTGGTCAACCCCATGCACGCCGCCGCACCCGGGTCGCCGATGGAACCGTCACCCTATCTTCCGACCACCCGCCGCTTCGCAAACCCGATGTACCTACGGGTGGAACGGATTCCGGAGTTCGCCTATCTTCCCCGAACGGCTCGCGACACCGTCGAGGGCCTGCGTATCACCGCCGCCGCGGCGTCCGACCAGATCGATCGCGACCGCGCCTGGTCGGCCAAACGCGCTGCGCTGCAGGAGGTCCACGCCGTACGGCGGAGCGCCGGGCGGGACATCGCCTACCGGGCATTCCAGCGCCGCGAGGGCAAAGGACTGACCGACTACGCCACCTGGTGCGCGCTGGCCGAGAAACATGGTCCCGACTGGCCTGAGTGGCCGGCCGAGGTCCGCCACCCCGACGGCCCCGGTGTCGCGCAGTTCCGGGTCGACAACGTTCAGGCGATCGACTTTCATGCCTGGCTTCAATGGGTGCTCGACGACCAGCTCGCCGTGGCGCAGTCGACCGCGACCAGGGCCGGGATGGCACTCGGACTGATGCACGACCTGGCCGTCGGCGTGCACCCGAAGGGCGCGGATTCCTGGGCGCTGCAGGATATTTTCGCCTCGGGTATCACCGTCGGCGCACCGCCGGACGCCTACAACCAGGCCGGGCAGGACTGGTCCCAACCGCCCTGGCGACCCGATCGACTCGCCGAGCTGGGCTACGCGCCGTTGCGGGCCGTGGTGGCGGCCGCGCTGCGGCACGCCGGTGGCCTTCGGGTCGACCACATCATCGGTCTGTTCCGGCTCTGGTGGATACCGAAGGGGAACCCGCCGACGGACGGCACCTACGTGCGGTACGACCATGAGGCGATGGTCGGCATTCTCGCCCTGGAGGCGCACCGGGCCCGGGCCGTTGTGGTCGGCGAGGACCTCGGGACGGTCGAGCCCTGGGTGCGCGACTACCTCGCCGAGCGCGGCATTCTCGGTACCTCGATCCTGTGGTTCGAGCGCGACTACGACCACGGCGACGCACCGCTCGCGCCGGAGCAGTGGCGCGAATTCTGCCTCGCCTCGGTGACGACGCACGACCTGCCGCCCACCGCCGGCTATCTGGCGGGCGACCACATCCGCCTCCGCAGCCGCCTGGGGCTGCTGACCAGACCACTCGACGAGGAACTGGCCGCCGATCACGCCGACCGCCGCAGCTGGCTGGAGGAACTGCGCACCCGCGGCGCTCTCACCACCGATCACCCAGTCGGCGGGGCGGAACCCGACGACGGCGACAATCTGGATCCCGACAGCGACGAGGGTGCGCGCATCCTGTTGGCGCTGCACCGTTTTCTGACCTGGACGCCGGCCAAGCTGCTGGGAGTGGCCCTGACCGATGCGGTCGGCGAGCGGATGACCCAGAATCAGCCCGGCACCATCGACGAGTACCCGAATTGGCGGGTACCGCTTTGCGGGCCGGATGGCGAGCGGATCATGCTCGAAGACATTTTCGATAGCCCCCGCGCGTCCCGGCTGGCCGAAATGTTCGACGAACGATGAAAAGCCTGGAGTGACGGCAGGATATTCGGCGACCCCGCAGGCCATAAAGCTGGGTATCAAGCCGGGAATGCGTATTCATCTTCAGGCCGCACCGGACGGCTGGCTGCTCACCGACCCGCCCGGTGATCTCGAAATCGTCGGCTTCGCGGCGACCGCCGAGGTGGTGATCGCGTTTTGTCGCAACGCCGCCGATCTGCCGCCGCTGCTGCCGGATCTGACTAAAAGTATCTACCCCTCCGGGGCGCTCTGGATCGCCTGGCCGAGGAAGGCAGCCGGTCACCACAGCGACATGACCGAGAACTTCATCCGCGAGGTCGCCCTGCCTCTCGGCGTGGTCGACGTGAAGGTGGCGGCCATCGACGCCGACTGGTCAGGCCTCAAGC
>JBBRDH010000190.1:0-8878 GCA_038204125.1 Mycobacteriales bacterium | reverse complement strand
CGGGATCCGGACATCGGTGCCCCCGAGCGCACCGGTGATGTTGGCGGTCCCGGACCCCACCGGGTGCGTCCCGACGAACAGGTCGACCGGCTCGGCGGGGTCGAACCCGCGACCCGTCACCGTGAGTGCGGTCGTGGCCGGACCGGCCGGCAAGCTGAGCCCGATCGACACGGTGGTAGCTGCTGCTGCCGCCTGCGGAGCCGTGGTGAGGACAGCCGCTGGGATGAGCAGCATCCCGGCTAGTGCGGTCACCAGGTATGAAGATCTGGACATCGGGGTCCTCCGGCGGGTGATGACGCTGGCGCTGATGGGGGTGAGGGTGGTCAGACCCGGCCCAGGTCGATGCGGTCGAGACTGATGACCGAAGCCGTGGCGGCTGCATTGTGCGTTCCGCGGGCCGTGATACGCACCGTGTAGGTCGCGTTGGGCATTAGCGGCGAGGTCACCGAGCTCACCCCATCCCGGCGCACCGCCGAGTACTGGTCCACCGAGAAGGTGGTCCGCACCACGGTGCCGGCGGCGGTCCTGCGTTCCGCGGTGACGTCGGCGATGCCGTGGTGGACGGCGGCCGAGAACCAGAGCCGGAAGCCCGTTCCGGTGAAAGTGAAGGTGGCGGCCGCTCCCCTCACCGAGGTGTAGGAGTCCGTGCCCTGGTAGTCGCCGGCGTTCGTACCGGATTTCCAACCGGAGCTGTAGGCGAGGTGGTTCGGGCCCACCGTCTTGTCGTCTAGGGTGGCCCACGGCGACGGCTTCGCTGGGAGCGTGAAGGCGCGGACCTTCGTCACTCCGGGGGATCTGGTGGTGGTGAGCAGGTACATGATGCCGTCGACGATCCTGATGTCGTACGTGTTGGTGCCGTCGAATGTATCGGAGCCGTCCACGCCCCGGGCGAGCTGACCGACAAGCGCCCCGGTGGTGCCGTCGAAGACATTGATCGCGAACAGGTTGAGCTCGAACACCAGCCCGTTGGCCACGACCGGGCTGCCGAACTCCGGAAAGCGGAACATCGTCGCTCCGGTCACCGGATTCAACGCCTCGACCGGCGTATAGATCGCAGTCGGCGTGACGGCGAGTTGTTCGGTTCCCAGATTCCCAGGTTCGCCATTGGTGAAGAAGTCATGGCGCCAACGCATGGCCCCGGTCGCCACGTCCAGGGCAACCAGCCCAGCCCGGTCAGCGGCCACGATCCGAGTGCCGGAAAGGGCCATCAACGGCGGGAAGGCCGCACTGTTACCCAGCTGTTGATGCCACCGCTCCGCGCCGGTTGCCAGGTCGTAGGCCACCACGGCAGCGTTGCTGTCGTCGTCCAGGACGAAGAAGCGCCCCGCCCCGACTGCCCGGCTCAGCTGATCGTTGGCGCGGGCGACGACGCTCCACAGGGGTGTCCCGCTGGCGGCGTCGAGCTTGGTGAGCGCCCCATGAGCGACCATCGCGTAGACCGCACCT
Source organism: Mycobacteriales bacterium (assembly GCA_038204125.1). Lineage (GTDB taxonomy): Bacteria > Actinomycetota > Actinomycetes > Mycobacteriales > Nakamurellaceae > Nakamurella. The sequence goes on along the minus strand of JBBRDH010000190.1, from coordinate 7,432 downwards.
TCGGCATAGGACAACGCCACATTTGCGGGATAGACCGGGGGCAGAGCCGACACCCAGCGTCTGCGACCGGTGCGTAGGTCCAGCGAGGTGACGGTAGGGGCGCCCAGGGCCGGCTCGGAGGCGACGAGGATCGATCCCGCAGCGGCCACCGGGCTGCCGACCACGTCGGTCAGGTCGCTGACCGTCCACACCGATGCGCCGGTGCGGGCGTCGAATGCTCGCAGCCCCTCACCGCTGTGCCAGATCACCAGACCGCCGGAGATGATCGGTCCCCCGAACGCGCCGGCCCCCGAAATCGACCAGGTCTCGCGCAGTTGCAACACATTCGTGCGGTTGAGGATGTTCTCGAACGGATTCGCGTTGGTCTGACCTGCCCCGAACTGTGGCTGCGCCCATTCGCTCCGGACGGTGAACCGGGTCTGCGCCGTGAGGTGCGAGCTGGAACCCACAGCCACCAACGGAGTCCAGCCAGGCGGTGTGGCTGCCGGTATCCGCAGACCACCGGCCAACAGGTGCCCGACTACATCCGCCTGCGCCGTTCCAGCAAACCCGGTCCCGACGTACAGCAGGATCGGTTCGCGCGGCTGGAAACCGCTGCCGGACAAAGTCAGTGCGGTACCTGGAGGGCCTTGAGGCACAGCCGCGGCAATGACCGGAGGGGCAACGGTCGGCGCGACGGCAGCAGGACTTGCAGGAGCCAGGACTGCCGTAGCGGTGGCGGCCGGCGATACCCCCTCGATCAGCATCCACGCCGTCATTGCCGCCGCGACCAGTGCTGCCCGACGCGACCGGTTCGTGGCGGCCGAGCGCGGAACGGGGCGAACAAACCTCATCGTTGACTCCTTCATCGTCGGGGCGGCATCAGCGTTCCAGGCCTGGTTGCTGTCCGGAAGGTGCGGTGTGCTGCGTGCGCCTGACCGTTTCTCACTGTTCACCTGGGAATCAGTCATCAAGCAGCACTGCGGAATCCGCCGACCCGGTTCGGGTGTCACCAGGTGCAAGGGATGGATCTCCGTCGACGAGCAGATCGGCCAACGTCCTGGTGCCGTCGGCGGCGAAGAACGCGGCTTCCTGGTCCATCCAGGCCGTCCAGAGCGCGCGGTGATCCTCGCCGTCGCGCTCAATTCCGCGCCGGAGCCTGGTTTTCGCAGGCGCCTCCACCCAGATCCGGTAGGCCAGCCGGTCGGCGGCTGCGCGCCGGGTGCAGGTCACCCCCTCGATGATCACCACCGGCGTTGCGCGTGCCGTTTTCCAGCCTTTGCGCGATGAGCCGAATTCATCACCCGCCCAGTCCCTGACCTGATAATGGGCGTCTTTGCCCAGTGACAGGGGGGTGAGCACCTGTTCATCGAATCGGGGCCACCAACCGGCGAAATCCGACCACGAGACGAAATCGTCCACCTCGACGACTGTCGAAATCGCGCTTTCCGCGAGTCGGCGGGCCAGGGTGCTCTTTCCCGATCCGCTCGGGCCGTCGACGCCGATGATGGTTGGCCGCAACGATGTTGTAGAGACCGCCGCCAGGGTCAACACCTTGTGGATGGCCATGCGTTGCACGAGGCCAAAGTAGACCTCCCGATGTGTGGCTGTTCGACACGGCAACAGCAGTGCTACCTCCGAGGTATTTTCACCGCTTTCAGCGGCAGGCGGCAATTCCGGGCCGGTACTAATACACAGGTCCTACTGACTTATTGCGCTGCAGAGGGTTCACTGCGTATGCGGCTCGGTCATCCGGCCGGACACAACGCTCGATCAACGGGAGTCGACAGTGAAATCCATCAGAGTTGCTTTGATCGGGGTACTGGGAGTGGCAGCTGCCATGCTGGCGCCCGGCACGGCAATGGCCAGCGGCAGCGCCGCAGCAACGGCGCCCGCGCTGTCGACGGTCAGCCTGAGCGCCACGACGGTCGGCGGCGGGACCCCGGTCACCGGGACGGTCCGGCTGACCGCCGCGGCGCCGGCAGGCGGCTTCCTGGTGGGGCTGTCGGCCAGCAATCTTTCCGGTGTCGCCGCGGTGGTGGCGACAGTCCCCGCCAGTGTCACCGTGCCGGCCGGCGCGCTGACCGCGACGTTCCCCGTCGCCACGTTCACCTCGCCCACGCCGGAATCGGTCATGATCACCGGCACCGCCGGCGGGGTGAGCACCTACGCGATCGTCACGGTGGTGTCGGCCTCCAGCGCGGCAAACGGATTCCTCCAGATTCTGCCGGCGGGTAACGGCAGCGGCATCGTGACCTCGCAACCGGCCGGGATCAACTGCGTCATCACCCTGGGCACCGGAGCAGGCACCTGCGGAACCTTCTTCCCGGCCGGGACCGTCGTCAGGCTGGTGACAGCGGCGCGAGCGGGGTCCAAGTTCGCGGGTTGGCGCGGAACCCCCGGGTGCGGTGACCCGTCGAGAATCACCATCAGCGCTAACTCGACGATCACCTGCCAGGGCGGGTTCGTCACCACTTAGCCCGGCGCAGCAACTGTCGCCTGGGCGCATCCTGGCGCCGGTTGCGCGGTCATCTTCCGGGTCCCTGCGGGTGCGGCCGGCTGTGAGGCCGATGACAGAATCGGTTCAGTAGTTCAGTACCATCCCAGCCATGGAACGTCGAGCGAAAATCGTCTGCACCCTTGGCCCGGCCACCTCGTCGCTCGAGGCGATCACTTCGCTGATCGAGTCGGGGATGAACGTGGCCCGGATGAATTTCAGCCACGGCGACTATGCCGACCACAAGATCGTGCACGGCCATGTTCGGGCCGCCGCCGAAAAGCTCGGCCGGACGGTGGGCATCCTGGCGGACCTGCAGGGACCGAAGATCCGGCTGGGGCGGTTCGCGAACGGCCCACACGAGTGGATCAGCGGGGACTTGATCACGATCACGGTCGACGACGTCCTCGGTTCGGCGAACCGTGTCTCCACGACCTACAAGGGCCTGGCCAACGACGCCCGACCGGGCGACCGGCTGCTGATCGACGACGGCAAGGTCGGTCTGGTGGTCACCACGGTCGAGGGCAACGACGTCAACTGCATCGTCACCGAGGGCGGCCCGGTCTCCAACAACAAGGGCATCTCACTCCCAGGCATGAACGTCACGGTGCCGGCCATGTCCGAGAAGGACATTTCTGACCTCAAGTTCGCGCTCTCGCTGGGCGTCGACTTCGTGGCGCTGTCCTTCGTCCGGTCCCCGGCTGACGTCGACCTCGTGCACCAGGTGATCGACGAGGTAGGCGCGACCAGGGTGCCCGTGATCGCCAAACTCGAAAAGCCCGAAGCGGTGGCAAATCTCGAGGCGATCGTGCTCGCCTTCGACGGAATCATGGTGGCCCGCGGCGATCTCGGGGTCGAACTGCCGCTCGAGCAGGTCCCGCTGGTCCAGAAGCGGGCGGTGCAGATCGCCCGCGAGAACGCCAAACCGGTCATCGTCGCCACCCAGATGCTCGAGTCGATGATCGAGCACTCCCGACCGACCAGGGCCGAGGCCTCGGACGTGGCGAACGCCGTGCTCGACGGCGCCGACGCTGTGATGCTGTCGGGGGAAACCTCCGTCGGGAAGTATCCGTTCGTCACGGTGGCCACCATGGCCCGCATCATCGAAGCGGTCGAGGCCGAGACCACCGCTGTCCCCCCGCTCACGCACGTCCCGCGCACCCGGCGCGGGGTGCTGTCCTATGCCGCCCGCGACATCGGCGAGCGCCTGGAGGCCAAGGCGCTCGTCGCCTTCACCCAGACCGGCGACACAGTCCGGCGCCTCGCCCGGCTGCACACCCACCTGCCGCTCCTGGCGTTCACCCCGTTGGCCGCCACCTGCAACCAGCTCGCCCTGACCTGGGGAACGAAGACGTTCCAGGTCGATTCGGTCGATTCGACCGACGAGATGGTCGAGCTGGTCGACAAGGCGATGCTCGACATCCCCGGGTATCAGGCCGGCGACACCGTCGTGATCGTGGCGGGCTCGCCGCCCAACACCTCTGGTTCGACCAACCTGATCCGGGTGCACCGTCTCGGTGCGAAGGACTGAGGTCGACCGGACCCGACGAGCCGGGCGGTTACGGTGGGCGGCGTGTCAGAACAGCCCTTGCCGGCCGAGCCCGGCGTGCCTCCGCCTGCCCACGCCGCGGAGCATCCCGACGGCCCTTCCGCGGTCGACGCGCTGGTCCGGCTGCTCGACCTGGAAGCCCTGGAGGACAACCTCTTCCGAGGCGTGTCACCTGGACAGTCACCGGCCAGGGTGTTCGGCGGTCAGGTGGCGGCCCAGGCGTTGACCGCAGCCGGGCGTACCGTCCAGGCCGATCGGCGGGTGCACTCGCTGCACGCCTACTTCCTGCGGGCCGGCGACCCGAAGGTTCCCATCGTGTACGAGGTCGACCGGGTGCGCGACGGCCAGTCGTTCACCACCAGGCGGGTGGTGGCCGTCCAGCACGGGCGGACCATCTTCGCGATGTCCTGCTCGTTCCAGCTCGACCAGCCGGGCGTGGATCACTCCGACCCGATGCCGCAGGTACCCGCCCCGGAGTCGCTGCCGACCTTCGATGAACGCCTCGCGGCCGCGACCACCCCGCTGACGGCGCTGAGCCGGATGCCCCGCCCGTTCGACGTCCGCTATGTCAACGAGCCACCGTGGGAGGCCGGAGCGGAGCCCCTTCGTCAGGCCCGTAACCAGGTCTGGTTCCGGACTCTGACGGCATTGCCGGACGATCAGTTGCTGCACGTCTGCGTCCTGGCGTACCTGTCCGACCTGACGCTGCTCGACTCGATCCTGGCGACCCACGGCCTCGGCGGGCTGTGGGGGCGGCTGCAACTCGCGTCGCTGGACCACGCGATGTGGTTCCACCGGCCGATCAGGGTCGACGAGTGGGTCCTCTACGACACCCAGTCGCCCAGCGCTTCGGGCTCGCGCGGCCTCGCCGCCGGCCGCTTCTTCGCCGCCGACGGCGCGATGCTGGCCACCGTCGTCCAGGAGGGGCTCGTCCGGGTCCGCTGATGCCGGCCAGGCCCGCCACGGCAGTAGTCTCCGCAGATGGGGAAGTGGCAACGCGCCGTGCAGGGTGCGTTCCGGTGACGCTGTCCGCGTTGGCCGTTGTCCTCGCCGTCGGTCTGGCCGGACCGCTTCTGGCCTCCGTCGACCGCTGGGGGATACCCGTGGTGGTCGGGGAGATCCTGCTGGGCGTCGTCGTCGGCCGGACCGGCTTCGGCTGGGTGCATCCGGACGAACAGATCCTGCAGTTCCTCGCCATCGCCGGTTTCGCCCTGGTCATGCTGGTCGCGGGCAGCCACGTCCCGGTCCGGCAGCAGGGCCTGGGTGATGCGCTCCGTCGCGGGGCGCTGCTCGCCGCACTGGTCGGTGTCCTCGCTGTGCCCGCCGGGTTGGCGGTAGCGGCCATCGGCGGCACCGGCCACGGCTGGCTGTACGCGGTGCTGCTGGCCTCCAGTTCCGCTGCCCTGGTGATGCCGGTGATCAAGGGCGCCCGGCTCAAGGGCGACGCGGTGCTGGCGACGGTCGTGCAGGTGGCCATCGCCGACACCGTGTGCATCGTCGCTCTGCCGCTGGCGGAGGACCCCGGCAGGGCCGGACGGGCAGCGCTCGCGGCGCTGGCGATCGTCGCGGCCGGCGCGGTGGTGGTCGTGGTCATGTCGAGTCTGGCCAGAGCCGGTGTGCTGCCGCGACTCCGCGCGCTGAGCAAGAAGCACCACTTCGGTCTGGAATTGCGCTGGAATCTGATCATCCTGTTCGGGCTGGCCGGACTGGCCCAGACGCTGGGCGTGTCGGTGATGCTGGCCGGGTTCGTCTCCGGCCTCCTCATCGCCAGCCAGGGGGAGCCCAGACGGCTTGCCCGGCAACTCTTCTCGATCAGCGACGGATTCCTCGGGCCAGTGTTCTTCGTCTGGTTGGGAGCGTCCCTCGACCTTCGGGCGATCGGCTCCAACCCGCGAATGCTGATCCTGGCGGCCGCATTGGCCGCCGCAAACGTCCTGGTGCACGCAGCCGCCAGACTGGCCGGTCAGTCGCTGCCGCTGTCCATCCTGGGCGGCGCCCAGCTGGGCGTCCCGGTCGCCGCCGTGACGATCGGGACCACCAACGGCCTGTTGCAGCCCGGGGAGGGCGGGGCGATCCTGGCCGCCGCAATGATCAGCGTCGCCGTCACCGGCCTGGCCGCGAGCGCGGCGGTCCGGGCAGCCGCGAAGGTCGCGAATATCCCCTGATGACGGGCCTGAACAGCTCGGTAGTGCCCCCGGTCAGACTCGAACTGACACTAAACGGGATTTGAATCCGCTTCCTCTGCCAATTGGGATACGGGGGCAGGAGCCCGGCGAGCGGGTCCGGGAAATCTTACCGTGCCCGCCCGGCGCGGCCCGCCGATTTCTGGCGGACATCGCGCCGAATTCCCGCCTGCAGGCCCGACGCTCGAACGGTCCATTCAAGCTTGATCGAGTGGGCGTCATATGCGGGTCACATGGGATGGATACGCTGCGCCCGCAGTCGATACCCGGCTGGCTCAATCAGAGGTGAGGTGGCTGATGACGAGTCCGCGTCGCGTTCTCATCGCCGAGGACGAGGCATTGATCAGGCTCGACCTGGCCGAGATGCTCACTGAAGAAGGGTTCGAGGTGGTCGGCGAGGCGGGTGACGGCGAGCAGGCGGTCGCGCTCGCCGTCGAGTTGAAGCCGGACCTGGTCATCCTCGACGTGAAGATGCCCAAGAAGGACGGCATCGACGCCGCCGCCGAGATCGTCGCCGGTCAGATCGCCCCGGTGGTGATGTTGACGGCCTTCTCCCAGCGCGACCTGATCGAGCGGGCCAGGGATGCCGGCGCGATGGCCTACCTGGTCAAGCCGTTCTCCCAGGCCGACCTGCTGCCGGCCATCGAACTCGCCGTCGCCAGGTACGCCGAGATGGTGGCGCTGCGGGAAGAGGTCGCCGACGTCACCGAGCGCCTGGAGACCCGCAAAGCCGTCGAGCGGGCGAAGGGCCTGCTGATGACACATCAGAAGATGACCGAACCAGAGGCCTTCCGCTGGATCCAGCGCACTGCGATGGACCGCCGCACCTCGATGCAGGCGGTGGCCCGCGCGGTCCTGGAGGGGCTCGGCGCCAAGAACTGACCACGCGGAATGGCCCATGGGTGCGGCTGGGAGTGCGGCCGTGGGCGACCGCCTTGGTGACCGCCCAGTGACCGCCCAGTGACCGCCTTGGTGACGCTGCGTGCCGACGAGGTTTCGGGCAGGCCCCGAACAGGCCCAACTTGGTCACGATTCGGGATTAGTTCGCGCCATCGCTCCGAACCCGGCGTTCACCGCACTAGCCTCCAACTTTGCGGCTACCGAGCCGCGCCCGTGACCCGGGAGTGTTCGTCGGCGACCGTCGGCGACTCCCGCCACCTCTACACCGGCTTGCATTCCGCAGGCCTATTTGTAACGAGACCGAAACAACCGAGGGTCAGTCTG
>JBBRDH010000189.1:0-8919 GCA_038204125.1 Mycobacteriales bacterium | reverse complement strand
GCCAGCTCGTACATGGCGCGGCGGCCGGCGGGGTTGGTGCGGTCCAAGGTGTAGCGGCTGGTCAGAAACACGGCTACACCGCCCGGTCGGACCAGGTCGAGGGCTTTGACCAGAAAGTGGTCGTGCATCGGTAGGTCGCTGTGTGGGTTGTGCCGGCGATCGTGCAGCACGACGTCGGCGAACGGCACGTTGCCGATCGCGGCGTCGAAGTACCCGGACGGGTAGCGGGAGTCGGCGAACGATTCAGCCCGGATGGTGGCCTGCGGGTATACCAGCGCGCTGATCCGGGCGGTCACCGGATCCAGCTCGATCCCGGTCATGGCCGCGTCCGGTGGCGCCAGGCCGATGAAGGTCCCCGACCCGGATCCGGGCTCCAGAACTTGTCCGCCGCCGAATCCGAGGGCGCGGGCGGTGTCCCACATGGCGGCGGCGATCGCCGGGTCGGTGTAATGGGCGTTGATGGTGGTCCGGCGAGCCGCGTCCAATTCGGCCGGCGACAGCAGGTCACCAAGTTCTACGCGGCGCTGTTCGTGAGCCGGGTGGCTCTGGTCGAATACCTGCGGTACGGCACCCCAGGACGACCAGCCGGCCAGGACCTGCTTCTCCGACCACGTCGCGGGCCGGCTCTGGGCGCTCAGTTCGCGGGTCAGCCGCAACGCGGCCAGGTTCGCCTCGATCCGACCGCTGGCGCCGGAGGGTGTGAGCTGCTCCCCCGGCGTCGGCCGGAACCGCTCCCCCGCCCCCGAGCTGGACGCCGCGACGCCGGCGGCGCCTAGTTGGTGCGGGCCTGCCAGACCGGGCGGTCCATCTCCTGCTGCGCCGCCTGTGCCTGCTCGGTTCGCTGCTGCTGGTCCTGCCGGCTCCAGGCCAGCACTTGCGCGGCCGCCGGATTGTCGTTCGGATCCTCCAGGTCGTCGGCCAGGCCGGGATCGGGCAGGAACTGGGCCATCACCAGCTCCTCCGCCTGCATCCGGGCCATGTTCAGCCGACCCACCTTGGTCAGGTAGTCCTCGCCGACCGGATCCGAGCCGACCATCTGCGTCTCGGTTACCGAGATCTCGTCCTCGATCTGGCTCCCCAACGTTGAAAAGTGCGTCTCCGGGTCCGAGATCTGCGCGTACCTGGTCGGCATGAACCGCTGGTAGTGGGTCTTCACGCGCTGCCCGTATCTGTTCATCACGGTCCTCCTCGGCCTCGGCCCACAGTGTGTCGAACGACAGCTGACCGGGGTCGGTCGGACGGCGATTCTTCGGCGGCATGCACCAGGCCCTCTCGTTGGTCGGCTGCCGCTCCAGCGACAACAACCACCCAACGGATCGCGGGCATGCCAAAGACGGCCACCTGGCACCGAGATTCCTTCTTCCTTCGAGACGGGCTACAAACTAACAGTGCACTGTACTGACAGTTCACGGCGCATGCGAGGCGACGTGAGCATGCGATCAATCGGGCCCGTGATGCGATGGGCGAGCGACGCAGGCCTGCGACACTGGACGCCCTACTGGAGGTCGCGTGGCGGGTTCGGGTCGTGGCCGCCGCCGACGGTGTCGCTGTCGCGGATCTGACCGTTGCGGCCGTGGATGCGCACCTCACCTCCGCCCAGGTTCGTCACGATGGTGCGCGCCCGGTCGACCGCCTCCTGCTGGGTAGTGGTGTGGGCACTGCTCCTTGCTCCGCCGGGTTTGACGACGTTCCAGCCGCCGTTTTCGCTGGGAACGACGTGCCGATCGTTGCTGGTCATGGTTGGTCCTCCTGGTCGGTGATGTGTGCTGTCGTGGTCAAAGTATGGCACTAGAAGGACCGTTGCTTAATGTCTCGCGGTTGTCGGCGCGTTGCACTTCATCAGGGCCCTTCCAGCAAGTTTTTCTGGTTAACTTCCTGACATGGCCGAATGGGACAGTGCTGCACTGGAACGTCTTGAACATGTCACCGGAACGCCGGAGGTGACCGATCTGCTTGCGGTCGTCCGCCAACAGGTGGGTTACGTCTGGCGAGCCAACCTCCAGCGCCAGGAACCGGCCGCTCTCGGTGACACGAGTCAGACCTTGGGTTGGCTCAGCGCTGTGAACATCGCCCAACTATTGGCTCGTCGCTTTCCGCAACGCGCACAGCTCGAGGAGGAGGATCGTCCGGGTATCACCGCCGGCCTCGTCGGTGGCGCGCTCGCGATCAGAACGGGCAACGTCATCACGCGATTGCGGAAGGCCCCAGGAACTTCGCTCAACCCAGACCTCACGGCGCTGACATGGGAGGAGTCCACCGGCATCGGCCGTCACAGGGCTGCCGATGCCAACAGCCGGGCGTACCGACCGACGCACTCCGACCAAGATGAGCGTCTCATTCCGCTCGAGGATGGTTTGTGGTCGTTGAACGATCCCGACGGCCTGCGCAATCTGATGCTGGTGTGGGCTGGTGACCCGGAAACCGGATTGACCGCCGGCTGGGTCGGCTTCCCCAGCGCGGGAGCGCCGTCATGGTTCGCGGTGCAATCGGTGTGGCGCGACGAACCGACACAGAGCGGCGGGGTGCCGGTGATTCCGAACCGACCCACGCCCGTGGACGACTCGTTCGCCGACCGAGCCGCACCGACACCCGTGCTGCGACCACGGCCGCGGCCCGGACATGAACAGCGCCCGTGACTACACCGGAACCCCCCGCGGTGCTCGCTGCGCGGCGCCGGCGCAGGCAAGGAACCATCACCGACTTCGACGGGAATCGGTTGATGTTGGCCCGCCGACTGGCGCGGCTACCGCGCACGCAACTGGCCGAAGCAGTTGGGATCTCCCCTGCCGCCATCACCCAGTTCGAGCGCGGCGCAGCTCGACCTACAGCGCCGATCCTTGCGGCGTTGGCCCTGCGCGTCGGCACATCGGAGGACTTCTTCCGCCACGGGCGCCAGGTCCCCACCTTGCCCGCCGGAGCCGCCCATTTCCGGTCCCTGCGCAGCACCCCCGCACTGTCCCGCGACCAGGCAGTCGCATTCGCGGAGTTGGCAATGGACGTCATCGACGCGATCGAGCAGTACGTCGATCTCCCGACGATGGACATCCCCGCCTTGATCCCGCCGGACCACCCCACCCGCGCCGACCTGGCGGCTCTGGCCGACCAGGTACGCGAAGCCCTCGACGTGCCCGCCGGGCCCGTGGCACATGTTGTGCGGCTGCTCGAATCCCACGGAGCCGTCGTCCTCCGCCTACCCGAGATGCTCGCCGGCCGAGAACTCGACCTTCGAGTCGATGCGTTCTCCACCTCTGTGACCGCCCGGCCGTTGGTCCTGCTCTCACCGCTGAAAGACGACAAGGCACGCAGCCGATTCGACGCAGCTCACGAACTTGGCCACCTGGTGCTCCACCACGACGCCGAGCCCGGCAACAGGATCCTCGAAGCGCAGGCGCAAACCTTCGCCGCCGAGTTCCTCATGCCGGCCGAGCAGATCATCGACGATCTCCCACGACGAGTGGACTGGGAGCGGCTCCACGCTGCCAAACGACGATGGGGAACGAGCCTGCGAGCCCTGGTGTACCGAGCACGAGCGCTGAACGTCATGTCAGAAGCCTCCTACCACCAGGCCAACATCACCCTAGCGTCCCAAGGCAACCCGGAACCAGGACCACTGGGCCCACCTGAATCCCCCACCCTGCTCGGTAGCGCCGCCGAGCTACTCGAGCAGACAGGGACCACCCTTGATCACATCGCCCAGGCCGCCCGCCTACCCGATCAGCAATTGCGCGACGTCATCGATGCAGGCAGCGACCCACGGCCCCGCCTCAAGCTGACCGTCATTCCCTGACCAAGATTCCCGCCCCCTCCGTGGGGGGCAAGGATCAGACGCGATCCCCCGGCGCTAATAGCTGACACCTTCGGCCCGTCCTAATGTTCTACCGTTGTAACGTTGGAACGTTTGCACGGTTTAGCTTTACAGGCTTTTATTCGTCCAACATTGCAATGTTATAGCCACATTCGATTAGGAGAGGCCCATCGCCACTCGAGCCACCCGCAGCCGTGGGGGCCTCCAGTGGCTCCCGCTCGTATGAGCCGCTGTGCTGGCCCGATGAGCGCACCGCACATACTTAGGCAGTTATAACTGCACAACGGCATGCCTTTTGACCGTGGGGCCACTGAGCCACAGCAACGTTGTAAAGGTCGAGCTGCCTAACGGCGTGGCGCCGCAGCGTTGCGACGCTTAACAGTTACGGTGCCCTAATGGCCAAGATCGTCACCGTCGCCGCCCGCAAAGGCGGCGTGGGTAAGTCCCGTATCGCGTACGAGCTCGCGTACGTGCTCGGCGCGCCGCTGGTCGACCTGGAGTGGGACGACGGGTCGGTGACGAGGCAGTGGGGGTACAACCACGAGTCCCGTCTCCGCGCGCCGTTGCTTGATGCTTTGGAGCGAGGAACCGCGCCGAAACCCTTGTCCGGCTATCACAAGCCGGCCTTGGTGCCGGCGCACCCGGACTTTGCGTTGAACCAGCCGCCGGCGCAGGAGATGGCCAACGCATTGATTCGGTGGGCGGGGGAGTGGGACAGCGAGTGGGTTGTGGTGGACACCCATGGGGGCGGGTCGCCATCGGGGGATGGGGCGATTGTGGCAGCGAACGTGGTGGTGGTCCCGACACCGCTGAAGACGGTAGATCTGACAGCCACTCGCGGGATGGTCAAGGAAATGCCGGACTACCCGCTGATCATCGTGCCGAACATGGTTCCGCGGGTTCCGGGCGCAGCTGAGATCGCAGCGGTCGCGGCGATGATCGAGGGGACACCGATCCCGGTGGCTGACCCGGTGCCGTTCGTGCGGGGAATCGAAGTACGACGCAAACGAGTGGCTATTACATCCGAAGATCCGGTACCGAAGGCCAACGGAGCCTTCGTCGCGGCCATACACAGCTTGTCCGCATTCATCCAGAGCTACGTGAAGGTGCACGACGATGCTCAGTGACCCCGCTCCAGACGGGTTGGCAGCGATGACTGCCGCACGGGTCAGCCGTACTCGACGGACGATGCCGCCGTCACGCCACCCGGTAGCGCCGAGCGACGAAGTTCCGGTGGAAGCCACACGGGTGCCCCGACCTACGGCACAGCCAAACCCGCTGTCGCCGGCCGCTGGCCGCGTCTATTCGGTTCCGGAGCCCGTTGCACAAGAACCGTCCCCGCCGGTGGCATCGGGGGAGTCGGCGACGGAGTCGCTGAGTGCCAAAACGCTATATCTAGGAGCGTCACATATCAGGTGGCTGCAAGACGTACGCATCGCGGCTCTGACTGAGCGAGTGGACGTCTCTGAGAGTGCGGTCGTGCGGTTGGCGCTGCGTCGACTGATGCAGGAGATGACGGTTGAGCAGATTCGTGATCATCTTCGCGATCAGCCCTCAGACGGAGCGAAAACCGGTCGTAAACGAAGGTAGCGGGTCTGCAACGGAGGTTTAAACGTTATGCCGTTGTAACGGCAGAACTAATCTTCCCACACTCTGCAGCCAGTGGAGCATCGAGCGCCGATGCAAATCTTGATACCCGGGCAACCAGCGGGCCGATGAGTAGGTGCCGCTGTGGCGGTCGCGGGCATTCCACACCGTCCAGGGTTTGCCTCGACTGTCATCGCCGAGTCTGATCCTCAGACGAGACTCATAGCGCGGACACGCACCGCCCGCCGACACCCGGTCAGGCAGCGAGCGACGCTGCCGCGCGGTGATCAGCGCGCCCGTCACGACGTCGCGGGTACCGGCCGCGGGTGGTAATCCCATCGATGGTGAGCTGCCCGGCGGCGACCCTTCCGGCGCGCCGCCGTTTAGCCGGATCAGTACGCGGCAGACGCATCCAGTCCAGTTCGTCGCACCACCAAGCCCACAAGATGCGTTCCTGCTCGTAGTTGCGTCTGCGCTGCGCAAGGATCCCATCGCAGCGAAGGCGCCTCGCCGCCCCGGTGCGGACATCGCGAGCCTTGCGGCGCCAGCCGGCTGCTGTGCGGGCGACAAGTCGAGCTGCGAGCAAATCCGCCAACAGGGCCTGCAGCTGCTCGAGTGAAACTTGGGTGACGATCAGCAGTTCCTCGGTGGAGATAGGCGTGAGCTGGGTACCGAGATGGGTGTAGAGCTGACCTGCAGCGTGGCCCAAACCAGCGGTGGTGAAGACGTCGTGGTTCTGATCTGCCAGCCGGCGGCGCAGAGTTTCCTGCCAGATGCGGTGAGCGGGGGCGGGGCCCGGCGGCGGGACGCCTTGTGACCGCGTTAGGTAAGATAGCTGTGGATAACTGGACCGGCCTGGTGAAACAGGTACCGGCGAGAGGGTCCAAATGTGTCCGCGGCGCCCGGTGGCCGGCTCGGTAAGGGCGATCCAGCCGTCGTCGGCAAGTTGATGGAGGCGGACGCGGACGGTTTCCCGACCCAGCCCGGTGAGCATCGCCAGGCGACGGGTGTCGGCTTCGATGGTGGCGGTGACAGCTGTGGCGGCCAGCAGGCACAACGCGTCCAGGACGCGGCGGGCGGCGGGGCCGGTCTGGGTGTGCCATCGGCCCGGTGCGGCGTCGGCTCTTGCCTGTACCGCTGAGATATGACCAGCCACGGCCGCTGCCCGGTCGGGGAATGTTGGGTCGTCGACGTTGGCGGGAAGCAATTCCGCCGTGCGTTGCACAGCAAGGACTGCTTTGTTCCATTGGCGGGCCAGCATCCGCTGCCGGGTGCGTGGGTCGCGTTGCCGCCGCCCGGAGGGATCCCGCTCGGTGCGGATGTGTTCCAGTCCCGGTTCATGCAGAACGGCGACTACGTCCGCGAGGTGCCACCGCGCGCGGGCAGCGCCGAGCAGCACTGTGAAGGCGGCGGCGCTCGCGTCGACCGGATCCCCGGCGAGGGCTCGAGCGCTCGCTGCCGGGAGCGCCCGGCGTTGGCCGGGCAAGTAGCGGTGCCCCTCGGAATCGACGGGCAGTGGCGTACCGACCGGCAACGGAGCAGGGTGAGATTGGTTGGTGGCTGCAGCTCCGGCGATCGCCACCGCCAGGCGGGTCAGCTGCTCCACGCTCACCGCGGGACGTAGCGGCTCGTCCGGTCCGGTGAGGATGACGGAGTGACCACCGAAGCGGTGCGGCGCTCCCGGTGGGCGGACTGAACCCCAGGCGGAGTTCTTCAACGGTGACAGATCCAGCGTCGGCAAGACGGTTGCGGCGTGGTCGGCCAACGCGCTGATCAGGTCGGCGGAGGTCGGCTCAAGCATGGACAACCAGACGTGGCGGCCGCCGGAGGGCCCGGACTGGGCGACGGTGTGTTCGATGCGGAGCTGGTTGAGCCAGTCGGTGAGCTGCCGTACGTCTCGGAGAACGTTCCCGTCGCCGTGGCCGAGGTCCAGGTCGAAGGCGACCAGGTGAAAGCTGCCTTGCTCGTCGGTGAGAGGCAGCGCCCACGGCAGCTCGGGGGCGGGCCCGTCGATCGGGGCCAAGGCGGGGTACTGGTTTTGAGGGCGGCCCGCGTCGTCCACGACGGCCAACCGGACGACATCCCGGGGGGAGACGCGGCCGGTCAGGGCCCATCCGTCGACTGTGCGTGACTCCTGCGGTGCAGTGCCCCACCGGGAGAGTGATTTGGCTGCGAAGACAGCAACACGATCATCGGGCTCTGTCATCTGCCGACGGCGTGCGCTATCCTCGGACATGTCTGGCAAGACAGATCCTTTGGGGTCAGACCGGCTCAGCGGCGAACTGAGATCGGTCATACTTTCGACATAAGCCGCCCTGGCGAGGGCGGCTTACGTCGTTTTATGGAGTTGTCAGTGGCGCCTGGGTCTTCATGCCGGCCCGAGGTCGCTAGGCAGTCTTCAGAGGCAACTCTTCCTGCTCACTCATTGACGGATGCGGCGCGTACTCGGGCAGGCCGAGATGGTTGGCCACGATGGCGCTGATGTAGTCGCCGTAAGACATCCCGAGATTTTCTGAGTTGGCTCGGATGAGCTCACCTACCGGTAGAGCCGGCTTAGTCAGGAACGCATCACGTTCACCCTTACTCGGGCGTCCGAAATTCGGTCTCTTGGGCATAGCTTCAACATCCCATGGACCCTTTACAGAAAGGGGGACCCCCGGATGGACACGCCGCAGAGGTTGGCAATATAAGCCGACAGCTGTGTCGACCTCATCTGGCCCGCTCCGTCGTAGGCCGCCACCCGCGCGGCGCACCGGGCTTCAGCCAAAGCTCCGTAACCGGATCTAAATTTGTCGCGCCAGAGGCGGGCCGGGCTCATTCGTCAGCCAAGAATGCAGAGGCTTGCCAAGCGCCGGCTGCGATCCGGGTGAGCCGGAGCCGGCTGAGTTGCCGGCCTGTGAGGGATCCTTGCCAGCCATCTCGACCGAACTCCTGGGTTTGGTAGCTGACTTGGACGTATGCGGTGGTAGCGGTGTTGGGGGGCTGCCCAATTTCGTTGGCGAGCAGAACGCGATCGACAGCGGTGTATCCGCGGTGGGCGGCGAGGGCAGACCACCGGGTACCACCGCGTTGAGGAACGTTCAGGCTGTCGGCGAGCAGAGTCGGGGTGAGCCACGGCGCCGCTCGGCTGAGGGCATCCCGTGGTGAGGCGTCGACGGTTGTGTCTTGCCGGTTCAAAGTGGTGACAACAGCGATGGCCACGGAGTTGGGGTCGGCGTTGTCGACGCTGCTCCGGGCGATGACGCCAGCGGCTGGGGTGGCCGCCGTGTCACCGGTCGGCTGGATCGGGTGTGTGTCGCCCACGGCAGAGGGCGAGGGGATGGTCTTGCCTTCTGCGTCCGCCGGCTGGCCAGAGCTGATCGTCGGTGTCGTGACAGCGGCGGAGTGGAAGGTGGGGCCTGTCTGCTTCGGGGGTGTGGTGCAGGCGGCGAGGAGCAGAGCGAGGACCGCTGCGGTGGCCACCGCGGCCAGCGTGGCGTCGCGTTGACGTCGGCGGCTCATGAGTGGACCCGGAAGAAGGCATGAGT
>JBBRDH010000188.1:0-8954 GCA_038204125.1 Mycobacteriales bacterium | reverse complement strand
CGCAGCCACGGCGTCGTGAAGCGGGGCGATCAGGTGCGGGTAGAGGGCGTTGTCGAGATCGGCGACCATGGCGATCTGCCGGGTGGTCCGGGTGGCCAGGCTGCGCCCGCGCTCGCTGGGCACGTAACCGAGCTGTTCGGCGGCGGCCCGGACGCGTCGGCGGGTCTGCGCGGACACCTGGCTGTCCGGGCGCAGCGCGCGGGAAACCGTGGGCTGCGAAACACCGGCCAGGCGGGCGACATCGTGGCTGGTCACCACAACAGTTGCACGGCACCTTTCATGGAAACCCGAGCACCTCAGGTCCGCGGAAAGAACCATGATCGCCGCCTTCGCGGAAGAGCACAACCGCAGCATCGCCGACGGTAACGGCCCGCGAGCCGTCGTTCGTGTCGGGCAGCGTGACCGATCACGCCCGGCCGGAGGTATCTGCCGTCAAGGTCGGTGGGTTAGATATTCTCTCCCTGTTGTTCCTTTTCTTTTTGGGTCGGTTCGGGTCGAAATGAGGGAGCAGTGCGTCTACGCCTCGATCTCGGACCGCTAATTCTGCCCGGCACTCTCCCTTTGCATCAAACTATATTCCGTGAGTAATTCGGTGGTGCCCATGGGGTTACCCGGCGATGCGGTCGAGGAGTTGGTCGACGGCCAGTTCGGCGATCCGGCCGTTGTCGGGGGCGATGCCAGTGAGGGAGAGCATTGCGACCTCCCTCTTGCGGACCGCCTGCCCGCCGCGTCGTAGCTTTGCTTATCGTCCATGAAACCGCCGCTCACCATTGCGTTCTCGAACTCGACCGGCGGTGTTCGCCTCCGGGGTGTTCAGTTTGCCCTTGGCCGGGTCGGCGCCTGAGCACCGAACTGTCCTGCTGCATGATCAGGCTGTTCACCAGGTGGGAGCCGAGGTTGTCCCGGACCGCGGTGATCAGCGGATGAGCAGGTCGATAGCGATCTCGAGTCGTTCGAGGTAGGCGTCCCGGGTGCCGACCTGGCCTTTGCTGCCGATCGATGTACGATCATCGATCGCGCCACATCGGGGGCCGATCGCGCCCCACTGTCCGAATGCAATTGCTTCAGTGACCAATTCTTCGAACCGTTGTGGACTATCGGTCCGAGGATGTTGGGCTCCGCGACGCGAGAACGTTACCGACCGGCAACGTGACCGTTCCAGAACGACCGTCTACTGACAGGAGACAAGTAACTCCTTCAGGAGACAGGTGGAGGTTCCGGTGGGCGACGGCGACCAGGCAGCGATGGTGGTGGCGGGAGCACGCCGGGGCGGGTCGATGGAATCGCTTGCCGAACGCGCCAGGGCGGACGGGGTGCGCTTCATCCTGGCGACCTTCACCACCCTGACCGGTAAGCCGTGCTCGAAGCTGATGCCGGTGCAGGCCGCGGACCAACTGCAGGAGTCCGGCGCCGGGTTCGCCGGATTCGCCGCCGGCGCCATGGGTCAGCAGCCCAGGGATCCGGACATCGTCGCGATGCCTGACCTGGATTCCTACACCCCGCTGGAATTCCTCCGGCCGGGCCTGGCAATGGTGCACTGCGATCCGCACGTCGACGGAGTGCCTTACGCCTACGCGCCGCGGGTCATCCTGAAGAACGCGCTCGCTCAATCGTCAGCCCAGGGGTTCGACCTGATGGCCGGCGCCGAGGTGGAGTACTTCCTGCTGCGCCGGGGAGCCGACGGGTCGCTGCAGACCGCCGACGCCCAGGACGATGCCGGCCAGCCCTGCTACGACAGCCGGGGCGTCACCAGGATGTACGACCACCTCACGGCAGTGAGCGATGCGATGAACGGCCTCGGCTGGGCGCCGTACGCCAGCGACCACGAGGACGGCAACGGCCAGTTCGAGCAGAACTTCGCGTACGCCGACGCCCTGACCACGGCTGACCGGGTCATCACCCTGCGGTATCTGGTGCAAATGATGGCCGACCAGCGCGGAATGATCGCCAGCTTCATGCCCAAGCCGTTCACCGACCGCACCGGAAGCGGTCTACACCTGCATCTCTCGCTCTGGCGGGACCGTCAGGAACTGTTCCCGCAGACGGCCTCCGACGAATACGGACTCGGGCTCGACCGGGTGGCCTACCAGTTCATCGCCGGCCTGCTCCTGCACGCGCCCGCGCTGCACGCCCTCACCAACCCCACGGTCAACTCCTACAAGCGGACCGGCGCCACCACGACCGTCTCGGGGGCGACCTGGGCACCGCGGTTCGCCTCCTACGGCGGCAACGACCGCACCCATCTGGTCCGCGTTCCCGACGGTCATCGGGTCGAGTTCCGCGGGGCGGACGGCTCGGCCAACCCGTACCTGGCGGCCGCCGGTGTACTGGCCGCGGGCCTGGACGGGGTGTCCCGCGGGCTCGACCCCGGTGCACCCGGAGCAGCAGAGGCCGGCGCGCCGCTCCCGCACACCCTGCTCGACGCAGTGCACGCGTTCGAATCCGACCCGGTGATGCGGGCCGTGATGGACGGGGTCGACCCGGCCTGGGGTGTCTCCGGCTACTACGCCGAACTCAAACGGGCCGAGTTCTACGAGTGGCACGGTGCGGTCAGCCAGTGGGAGGTCGACCGCTACCTGGTGTAGCCGGTGACGTGCGTGCGACAACCAACGTCTACTCGCAGGAATCCAAGTCTCTTACGGTGATACGCTTCGACGCAGCTCAGTCGTGGAAGGAAAGTGCCATGTGCGGAATCTCCGGACTCCACCTGAGGAACCCGGCGTTGTACCCGCAGCTGGGAGAACTGTTGGGCGGCATGCTCTGTGAAGCTGCCGAACGCGGAACGGACGCCGCCGGCGTCGGCCTCTACGGAGACCCACGGCTCACCCCACTCGGCACCACGACGGTGTCGGTCCTGGATCTCAGCGGCCCGGTGCAGGACGTGACCCAGCTGTTCGAGGCCCGGGGACTGGCCGGAGTGCGGCTGCTCGAAGCCGGGCAGACCACGGTGATCAGCGCGGCCTGCAGCGCCGCCGAACTCGAGAGGGCCGTCACGGCCGTCCTTCCGGACCTGATCATCAGCGGGCGGGGGGCACAACTGGCCGTGCTGAAGGGCACCGGCAACCCCAACGATCTGGCCGCCACTTTCTCCCTGCCCGGCGCGTCCGGCTGGCAGGGCGTCGCGCACACCAGGATGGCCACCGAGTCGGCCGTCACCTCGTCCGGCTCCCACCCGTTCTCGGTCGGACCGGACCAGTGCCTGGTACACAACGGTTCCTTCGCCAACCACGCCACCATCCGCCGGGAACTGCGCGCCGAGGGCATCGTCTTCGACAGCGAGAACGACTCCGAGGTCGGCGCCAGGTTTCTCGCCGCCCACCTCGCCGGGGGAGCTGATCTGGAGAAGTCACTGCGGCTGCTCTGCGAGCGGTTCGACGGCTTCTACACGCTGCTGGTGACGACCGGCGACTGTTTCGCCGTCGTCCGCGACGCGATCGCCTGCAAGCCGGCCGTAATCGCCGAGACCGCCGACTGGGTGGCGATGGCGTCCGAATACCGCTACCTGGCCGGGCTGCCCGGTGTCGCGGAGGCCCGCATCTTCGAACCGGAACCGGAGCAGGTGTACGTATGGGAACGGTGACCACTACCTCCATCACCACCTACGATCTCGCAACCGAACCGGTGCGGGAGCTCAACCGGCGCCTGCACCGCGAGGCGGTCAAGGACAGCCGGTGGCGGATCACCGGTTCGATGGGCAGGCACAACATCGCGGTCGGCCTCGATGAAATGCTGGCGGTGGAGATCGACGGTCACGTCGGCTATTACTGCGCGGGAATGAACCAGCGCGCCGACGTCGTGGTCAACGGCAACGCCGGGGTCGGGCTCGCCGAGAACATGATGTCCGGCCGGGTGCAAGTGCACGGCAACGCTTCCCAGTCTGCTGGTGCCACCGCACACGGCGGGCTGCTGGTGATCGACGGTGATGCGGCCGCGCGGTGCGGCATCTCGATGAAAGGCGTCGACATCGTCGTCGGCGGGAACGTCGGCCACATGAGCGCCTTCATGGCTCAGGCCGGCCGGCTGGTCGTGTGCGGCGATGCGGGGGACGCGCTGGGCGATTCCCTGTACGAGACTCGGATCTACGTTCAGGGCTCGGTCCGGTCACTCGGCGCCGACTGCATCGAGAAGCCGGTACTGGCCGAACATCTGGCCGAGCTCGCCGAAATGCTCGCCGCCGCCGGCCGTGGCGATGACCCGACCGCATTCCGGCGCTACGGCTCGGCCCGGGCGCTGTACCACTTCCATGTCGACAACGCCTCGGCGTACTAGGAGCCCGCGCAGGAATGACCGAAGACATGGCAGCGCAGGGACTTCGCGAGTCGGCCACCTTCGACCGGGCCACCATCCACGCCATCGGGCGCGCGGCCGAAACCGGGATCTACGACATCCGGGGCGGCGGGGCGAAACGTCGGCTACCCCACTTCGACGACCTGTTGTTCCTGGGCGCCAGCATGTCCCGCTATCCGCTGGAGGGCTATCGGGAGCGGTGCGACACCGACGTGGTGCTCGGGGACCGGTTCGCGTCCAGCCCCTTGCATCTGGACATCCCGGTGACCATCGCCGGGATGAGTTTCGGTGCGCTCTCCGCACAGGCGAAGGAGGCTCTGGGCCGCGGCGCCAGCGAGGTCGGCACCTCGACCACCACCGGTGACGGCGGTATGACGGACGAGGAACGCGGCGAGTCGAAAACCCTGATCTACCAGTACCTTCCGTCCCGCTACGGAATGAACCCGGACCACCTGCGCAAGGCCGACGCGATCGAGATCGTTCTCGGCCAGGGCGCAAAGCCCGGCGGCGGCGGCATGCTGCTCGGCCAGAAGATCTCCGACCGGGTGGCGGGTATGCGCACGCTGCCCAAGGGTGTCGACCAGCGCAGCGCCTGCCGACATCCGGACTGGACCGGCCCGGACGATCTGACCATCAAGATCGCGGAATTGCGCGAGATCACCGACTGGGAAAAGCCCATCTACGTCAAGATCGGCGCTACCCGCACCTATTACGACGTCAAACTCGCGGTGAAAGCCGGTGCGGACGTCGTGGTGGTGGACGGCATGCAGGGCGGAACGGCCGCCACCCAGGAGGTGTTCATCGAAAACGTCGGGATCCCGACGCTGGCCGCGATCGGCGAAGCGGTGCGGGCCCTGCAGGAGATGGGCATGCACCGCAAGGTGCAGTTGATCGTCTCCGGCGGTATCCGGAACGGAGCCGACGTCGCGAAGTGTATGGCTCTTGGTGCCGATGCGGTGTCCATCGCCACCGCCGCACTGATTGCGCTGGGCGACAACCACCCGTCGCTGGATGCGGAATACCGCAAGATCGGCTCCGCCGCCGGCTACTACGACGACTGGCAGGAGGGGCGTGACCCGGCCGGGATCACCACCCAGGACCCCGATCTCGCTCGTCGCCTCGATCCGGTCAAGGCCGGGCGCCGACTCGCCAACTACCTGCGGGTGCTGACGATGGAGGCGCAGATCATCGCGAGGGCCTGCGGCAAGGCACATCTCCACCACCTGGAGCCGGAGGATCTGGCGGCGTTGACCATCGAGTCGGCCGCGATCACCCGCATCCCGCTGGTCGGCACCTCGTGGATACCGGGGCAGCCGCTGTGAGCGTTTCGCCGCCCGCGGTCGGTGACCTGCCTGCCGCGGTGGATCTGGTGGTGATCGGCGCCGGCCTGATGGGGTCGATGACTGCTTCGGCCGCCGCCCGCCGGGAACTGACAGTGCTGGTGTTGGAACAGTTCTCCCCGGGGCACGCGCACGGCAGCTCCCACGGGAGTGCCCGGATCCTTCGCCGCGCCTACCCCGACGAGTTGTACGTGCGGTTGACCGGCCGGGCCTTCGAGTTGTGGGGCGAGCTGGAAATCCGCTCCGGGACCAGCCTCTTGACGATGACCGGCGGAGTGGATCACGGTACCGTCCGTGACCTCCCGGCCATCGCCCGCGCACTCACCGCCCGCCGGATCGAACATGAAGTACTCGACGGCGCCGAGGCCGAGAAGCGTTGGCCAGGAATGCGATTCGAGAGCGACGTGCTCTACCATCCGCAGGCCGGAACCGTCGACGCCGAACTCGCCGTCCAAAGCGCGCTCTCCGTCGCGGAATCCGGCGGAGCCGAGGTCTTCGCCGACACTGCTGCGCTGACGATCGAGGTGGACGGCGAGACTGCGATCGTCGGGACGACAAGGGGGAGCGTCCGCGCCGGTCGGGTCGCGCTGGCCGCCGGCGCCTGGCTCGGCGAACTCGGGGAGGCGGTGAACGGTGGCTGTTTGACGCTGCCGCCGCTGCGGGTCAGCCAGCAGCAGACGTTCCACTTCACCCGCTCCGCAGGGATCGGCGCCTGGCCGACTAGCGTGCACAAGGGCACCGCGATGTCCACCTACAGCCTGGCCGGCGGTCGCGACGGGGGCCCGGGGGGCGCGCGCAAGGTCGCTGAGCATGCCCCGGGCGGATTCGACACCACTGCCCGAACCCGCAGCGGCGTCGTAGATCCCGTTGCGCAGCAACGGATCGTCGATCACGTGCGCAAATGGATGCCGGGTCTGGTGCCCGAGCCGTTCGCCGAAGCCACCTGCCTCTATACCAGCACCGAGAACGAGGACTTCTTGCTGGACCGGGTCGGCCCGCTGGTGATCTGCTCACCGTGTTCCGGGCACGGCGCGAAGTTTGCCCCGCTGATCGGTGAGATGGTTACCGACCTGGTCACCGGCACCGGCACACCCGAACCTCGGTTCTCCTTGGCGGCGCATCGCGCCATCACACCGCTGACCTCCCTGACATGACATTCCTGAAGTGACATTCCCGAAATGACACCCTGAAATGACACCGAAAAAAGTTCGGCAACCATCCGGTTCCGACGGCGGGTTCGACCCGGAACTGGTCGGAACGGGCCATGTCGATCGCGAGGTCGACGGCGCCGCCCCCGGACCGGCCGGGGGTGACCTGGAACGGGCGATCGCGAGCCAGGTGCGGGCCTACCGTCAGGCGGCGGGGGTGTCGGTGGCCGAGATGGCGGCCAGGGTCGGGGTGTCCAAGGCGATGTTGTCCAAGATCGAGAACGCCCAAACCTCTTGCAGCCTCACCACAGTGGCCCGGCTGGCGGCGGGCCTCGGCGTTCCGGTCACCGCCCTGTTCCGCGGCGTGGACGCGGAGCGGGAGGCCGTGTTCATCCCGGCCGGTCACGGCGCCCAGATCATCCGGCGCGGCTCCCGGCACGGGCACCTCTACGAACTGCTCGGGCCGCTGCGGGGGCCGCACCAGCGGATGGAGGCGGTCGTGGTCACGTTGACCGAGGCCAGCGAGGTGTTCCCGCTGTTCCAGCACTCCGGCACCGAATTGATCTACCTGCTCGAGGGTGAGATGGTCTACGGCCACGGCGAAGGCAGCTACCCGCTCGGCCCGGGTGATGCGCTGCAGTTCGACGGAGAGGGGGCGCACGGTCCGATGGCGCTGCCCTCGCTACCGGTCAGGTTTCTGTCAGTCACGGCCTACGGTGACCAGCATCTCTGACCCGGTCCCAGTGACTGGGCCGCCGCTGTCTCATTCGTCCGACCCAGCCCGATGAAACCGCTCCGGTTCGAAAAGGGCTGCGTGTCACTGAGAACCGACCGGCGCGGCTGAGCGGGCGACCTGTGCCGCCCGCTCAGACCGCGACGATCATCTCGGAATTGCCGGCGTCCCGAAATTGCCGGTCCGCCGGTCGTCCCGGGCAATGGTCAGTCGGCGATGCTGATGGCGGGGCAGTTGATCACAAAATCGGAGCGGCGGAAAGGTCCGCCGTCCGGCGCGGTGATGAGGCCGCGGTCGGCGAGTGCCAGTAGGTCGTCGAAGGCGGTCACCCGCTGGTTCAGGCCGGCGGCGATGGCCTGCGGTGTCCAGGTGGCGAGGTTGGCATCCCACAACGGGCTGTAATGCGAAGCCGGGTTCTGATCCGGAACCTCGCCGAGGATGTTCAGCGGGTCGAGGCCGTCGAGCAGTGCGCTGGACAGGCCTTGGCGTTGCGGGTTGGCTGCACCGAGCTGCCCGTTGGTGAGAATCCCGATCTCCTCTCGGGCCGGCGGCGGGTTCACCTCGGTGGTCGAGCGCGGGTCATCGGCCGGTGCGGCGTTCAGAGCTGCCGCCAGGGCTGCGTTCTCGAGCGCCGCGGCGAGTGGGATCGACGCCTCGAAGGAGACGTAGTGGACGCGTTGATGGTCATAGAATCCATCGGTCTCCCGGTAGACCGCCCGGTGCCGGTTGGTCGACACCAACTTGTCGGCGTGGCCGGTGTTGTTGGCCAGCTGCGGCGCATTGAGCACGGTGCCGTCGGGCAGTTGGATCAATGGGCTGTAACCGGGGCGGCCGACGGCGCCGGGGATCGCCGTCACCGGCGGGAAGCCGGTCGGTCCGGGCGCGACAACCCGGGTGGGAGCGAAATCGACGGTGACCGGGATCTGCAGGCCGTGGGCGCCGAAACTCACCTTCTGGACGGCGGCGGTACCTCGGGCGTTGGCCAGCCGGGGCGCGAAGTTGACGCCGAGCAGCCGGGCGGCCTGCTTGGTCGAGGCATCGGTGACGACGAAGGACACCGGTGATCCGCCTGAGGTGGCCTGGTACAGCGGCAGGCTGACGGTGTGGGTGGCCGGATCCTCGACGAAGCTGCGGGAGAAAACCTTGAATTCGCTGTGCTCGGCAGTGGCCGCAGGAGCGGCGGTCGGAGCGGCGGCCGACGCGCCGGAGGGGGCGACCAGGACGGCCGACACAGCGACCAGCCCTGCGAGGGCGGCCCGGCGAACCGGTCCGAGACGTTGCCGGGACCCCGCCTTGTCGTTTGCGGTTCTTCGGATCGGGCGCATGTTGACTCCTTGGGTCTCGGGTCGTTCCGGTCGATTCATTAGTGACACCGCCGAGCCGCTTCTTACCGGTGCGGACGGATCTTCAGCGAGATAATTCGTCGACAAACTGTGAAACCGCGAC
>JBBRDH010000187.1:0-9144 GCA_038204125.1 Mycobacteriales bacterium | reverse complement strand
GCGACCGGACGTCCGACACCGTTGGCCGCCGTCGAAGCCGTAGGCGTAGCCGAGGGACGAACTCCGTCGATGCCGGCCGCCTTGTGTCTCATAACGCGTGTCGACAACCGCCGATATCCTGCATGCGTTATACCGGAGGTGAGACACGGCAAGCAAAGGATGGTTGAGGTTATTAGTGTCCGTAACTCGTGTCCGCATGTCGATGCGGTTATGAGACGTTGTACCGCGCACACGAGTAACGTGACACTTTCACGATGACAACAACAGTTACTTGCAGCCGTGTTGGTTAACGGCCTGTCCTAGAGTGCTTTAACCCGTGGTGTAGGTGCTGCTGGTCGGCCTCCTTCTAATCGGCCGCACGCCGATGGGCCTTGCAGCATCGCAGCTCCGGGGTAGCCGAGCGGGCCAGCTTCACGGTCTGCTGTAGACCGGTCAACCTGCTCATTCGACCAATCATTGACCGGGCGAGTTGGTTGGGCCGCTGCGGTCGAGCGTGTTGATTCGGGCGATTCGCTGTGCGGGTTGCGCCGAGAATTTGTTGGGCGTCTAGGAACCTTCGGCCGCCAACTGCGGCAGGAACCGGTCAATCGATCTTGGTAGGTACCAGTTGGCGTTTCCCAGGAGTTGCATCACGGCTGGTACGAGGATGGTCCGGACGACGAGGGCGCCGAGCAGGATCACGGCGGTGAGGCCGACGCCGAACCCGGTGATGGCGCGCTGACCGCCGAACACGAACGCCATGAACACCCCGATCATGATGGTCGCTGCTGCCGTGATGACCCTGCCGGTGGTGGCCGGACCGACGTGGACCGCACCCCGGTTGTCGCCGGAGGCGAGCGACTCTTCGTGGATGCGGCTGACCAGGAACACCTCGTAGTCCATCGACAGTCCGAATGGGATGGCCATGGCCAAAGCGACCCGAAAGCCAAGAGGAGCACCACCGCCGCGACGACGATCCCGAACAGTTCGCTGCTCGCAGGTGCCGGCCGATCCAGGAGCCCGATCGTCGCGCCGCCGAGTTCGACCTGCAACGTGCTGGTGCGCAGCTGTTGCGCGATGTCAATGGACCGCTGGATGTTGGCGGGATCCAGGTCCTGCGCCGGCATCGTGAACGTAACTGTGGCGTAGGCGATCTGGCGACTCGTGCTGATCTGCGCAGCGCCCTGCGGGCTGAAAGGGCTTCGGATGGTTCCCCCCCCCGGGACGCCTTGGATCCGCGTCAGCGCGGAGGCCAGAGACGACTGGATCGCTGGATCGGTCACGGCACCGGTGCGCGACCGCAGCCCGACCGCCCCTAGGGCAGCAACGACAGCCGCGCCTGAGACCATCCATCTCAATCGGGTTCCTACGTCCAACGTCTTATGTTCAGTCCTTAACATAGGACTCAACGTACCTCTGAATGCTTTGGTGTGCAACAGGCTCGCGGCCGCGTCGCCGCGGTCGGCTATCGCCTGAAGCGCGCGCCTGCGATCACCGGCAGAACTGCGGCCGCTGCCGCGCCGGCCACCGTCGGTCGGCGGCGGGCCTGCCCGATGACGACGCCGGCGAGGGCCCATAGCACTGTCCACGTGTAGGCCGTATTCGTTGCCGGGGGCGAGGATCGGATCCGCGCGGTGGCCAGGGCACCTACCGCGGCGACGATGACCGCACCGGTGACGTCCGGTGCGCCGCGGAAGCGGGCGGGGCCACGGTCGACCAGCATGGCGGCCAGGTTGACCGCTGCTGCGGCGGCGCCCCAACCGGCCTGAAGGCCCACCGGCACCTCCAGCAGGTCTCGCTGGCGCTCGGTCAGCCCAGAGGAGGAGGAGGAGGTGGCGGCAGCCAGCCGTCCGCGAGCCTGTTCGGCGAAGACGGCGGTCCCGACCAGGGCGGCTTGGGCGCCCCAGTAGTTCTGCCGGCGCAGCAACGGCGCCCAGGTAGTGGTGCTCAGCATGCTTGCTGCCATGGGAACCCCGATGTGCCGCAGCAGCAGCACTTCTCGTCGCGACCTCCGCGCCTGGAAGCTGGCGTAGGCCACCGTGCTCGCGTAGATCGGTAGCCATATGGCGAAGGTGTAAGGCGCTGGTTGGGCGACGTCCGGGACCGGCAGGTCGCGCTTGAGCCGCAGCAGAAACACCGCCGGCAGGATCGCCTGCCCCAGAGCACCGGCGACCGTAGCCAACTGTCTGGCGACATCGGCACGGTTTCCACCGCGCGGGCGCCAGGGCCTCCAAGGGTTGATTGCGACTGGCATCTTCATCATCGAATGTTAAGCACTGAATTATCAACCGGCAAGGGCCGAGGCGGTCAGGGCTTCTTGGGCCACTGCCCGACATGGGTGGGCAAGGGAGACTGACCCAGTGGAGAACAGGACTCGGACGCAACTGTCGGCACAGGCTTTCGGGGCAATGGCCCAGATGGTCCACCGGACAGCCCAGGACGCCACCGCCATCCTGCAGACGCAAGGGTTGAACCCGGCCCAGTACCAGCTGTTGCTCGCCGTCGACGCGCGTCCCGGTTGCGTTCAACGTGATCTCGTGGACAGTCGCGGCGTCACCGCGGCGAACGTCTCGATGCGGGTCACCAAGCTCGCAAGTGTCGGCCTGCTGCGCCGTGAGGCGGTGAGGGCCAGCAACAGGTTGTGGCTGACGCCGGCCGGTGAAGAACTGGTGCGGCGACTCCGTCCGGAACAGGACGCATTCATGGCCGGCCGCTTCACCCGGCTGGATGACAAGCAGCTGGCGCGGCTGGCCGCACTCCTAGCACAGTTGCTTTGATACCCCAGGGCATCACCCCCCAGCCATCACAGCCGCGGGCTCGAAGTGGACGCAGGCGGGCAAATGCCGCCCACCCCCAGCCCAGTGGGTCACAGCGCGGTTGATAATGCCAATCCCAACAACGGGCGACACGTCGTCCGGCGCTCGGCGGCGAGGCATCCGATCGTATCTGTTGCAATGCCGGACGACACCGATCGTCGCTCGGAGTCGGTTGCTACATTCCTGACCTAGCCGACGTTCTCGCCGGCAGTGACAGATGCGACGCCGAGGCAGGTCGAAAGCCAGCTTGCTCTGCCGGCGCACCGCAAGACCGGGGGTAGCAGTTATCGACTGGGAATTCGGCGCTCCGCTGGTATTTGCCATTCCTTTGCTGGATCGGTTCCGAGGGATCAGTGTCCGGGAGGGGGTGCTGTTCGAGGGTCCGGCGGGATGGGCGGAGTTCGCGCCGTTCCGGGACTACGACGACCGGTCGTCCGTGCCCTGGCTGCAGGCCGCCATCGAGTCCGCGACCAAGCGCTGGCCGGCGCCCAATCGCCGGACGGTCCCGGTCAACGCCACCGTGCCCATCGTCGGGCCGGAGCGGGCCGCGGAGATCGTCGCCGCATCGGGCTGCACCACGGCCAAGATCAAGGTCGCGGATCTGCACACGACTGATCCGAATGCCACGCTGGACGGCGACGCCGCCAGGGTCGCGGCCGTCCGTTCCGTTCTCGGACCGACCGGTCACATTCGGGTAGATGCCAACGGCGCCTGGACGGTCGCCGAGGCGATGGCCGCGATCGCCGTGCTCGACGACGCCGCAGGCGGCCTGCAATACGTGGAGCAGCCCTGCCGGACCCTCGAAGAACTGGCCGCCCTCCGGCGCCTGGTGACACCGCTGATCGCCGCCGACGAATCTATCCGCCACGCCGACGACCCGATGAAGGTGGCGCTCGCCGGGGCGGCGGACATCGCGGTGATCAAGGTCGCGCCGCTGGGCGGGGTCCGCCGGGCACTGGCCATCGCCGCCGCGGCCGGGCTGCCGGTGGTGGTGTCCTCGGCCGTCGACACCGCTGTCGGGCTCAGCGCCGGACTGGCGCTGGCCGGAGCTCTCCCGGAGTTGCCCTACGCCTGCGGTCTCGGGACGGGCGGACTGCTGGTCGGCGACGTCAGCTCGGCAGCGGCACCCGCAACATCGGGGAGGCTCGCGGTACCGGACCGGGCGCCGGAGCCGGATCGGTTCGCCGAGTTCCGTGCCGACCCGGAGACCGAACGATTCTGGCTGGACCGCCTGGACCGGGTTCGGGCGCTGCTCCCGCTGGGCTGATCGAACAGTGTCTGTCGGGGCCGGCTGCGAGAATGACCGGGTGAATCCGTCCACAGCATTCGCGCAGGTGCTGGTCGACGAACTGATCCGCTGCGGCGTCACCGATGCGGTGCTGTGTCCCGGCTCGCGAAACGCCCCGCTGTCGATGGCTTTGTTCGACGCGGATGCCGCCGGCCGGTTACGGCTGCACGTCCGGATCGACGAGCGCACCGCCGGGTTCCTGGCCGTCGGCCTCGCGCGCGGGTCCGGCCGGCCGGCCGTGGTGGCGACGACCTCGGGTACGGCGGTGGCGAATCTGCATCCGGCGGTGGCCGAGGCGACCCACGGCGGAGTGCCGCTCGTGGTGCTGTCCGCCGACCGGCCGCCCGCGCTGCGTGATGTCGGCGCCAACCAGGTCATCGACCAGCGAAGCGTCTTCTCCTCCGCGCTGCGGTTCTTCCACGAGTTCGCGGTGCCGACCGCAGAGCAGGGCCAGAACGCCGGCTGGCGGTCGATGGTCTGCCGCGCACTGGCGCGCTCTTTGGGCTCGGGCACCGGTTTCGCCGGCCCGGTGCAGCTGAACCTGCCGCTCGCCGAACCGCTGCTGCCGGACGATTCGACGCCGGAACCGTTGCCCCCCGGACTGACCGGCCGTGACGGCCCGTGGACCGTGATCGCCTCCGGCGCGCCGGACGACATGCTGGCCGGCGTCGAGGTCCCCCCCGGCCGGCTGCCGATGATCGCTGCGCCGGCGGCTGGCGAGCGGGTGCTGTTCCTCGGTGACCTCACCCATCCGGCCGCCGGCCCGCTCGCGGCCCTCGGGCATGTGGTGCTGTCGGAAGCGGGTGGCGCAGCCGGATCGGCCGTGCTGTCAGCCGGGATGCACCTGCTGGCCGTTCCCGGCTTCCTGGAGCCCGCGCTGCCCGACCGGGTCGTGGTGCTGGGCCGGCCGACGCTCTACCGTCAGGTCTCGGCGCTGCTGGCCGACTCCATGGTCACCGTCGACGTGCTCGCTCCGCCCGCCGGCTACGCCGACCCGGGGGGTCGGGCCCGCTCGGTGGCTCCGGTGCTCGCGCCGCTGGCCGGCCCTGGCGACACCGAGTTCGTGCAGATCTGGCGGCACGCCCAGGATGTCGCCGCCAGCCAGATCGCCGGGTTCATCGGAGATCTGGACCTCGGGTCATCGCCCCGGTTGGCCGCCGAACTGGTCGCGGTGCTTCCGGATGGCGCCACCCTGGTCCTCGGCTCGTCGCAACCGCCCCGGGACGTCGGCCTGACGGCGGCGCCGCGGGACGGTCTGCGACTGGTCGCCAACCGGGGCGCCGCCGGCATCGACGGAACCATCTCCACGGCGATCGGCGTCGCGTTGGCCGCCGGCCCGGATGCCGGCCCGACCGTTGCGCTGCTGGGTGATCTGACATTCCTGCACGACATGACCGGGCTGGTGATCGGACCACACGAGCCGCGTCCCGACCTCACCATCGTGGTGTCGAACAATTCCGGCGGCGGCATCTTCGGCACCCTGGAGCCAGGCAACCCCCGTCATGCCCGGGCCTTCGAGCGGGTGTTCGGAACCCCGCACGATGTTCAGCTGGCCGGTGTGGTGGAGGCTGCGGGTTGGGAGCACCTGCTCGTGACGAGCGACGAGGAGCTGGCGGAGGCGATCGCTGCGCCCGGCGGACTCCGGGTGATCGAGGTGCCGACCTTGCGCACCGATCTGGCCGACCTGCTCGGCCGGCTACGGACGGCCGTGTCGGCTGCGGTGCGGGGCTGAAACTTCGACCACGACGCCCGCGCCGCTCAGGTTTGGGCTTCCAGGGCGTCCCGGATCGGGATCATCTTGACCTGCGCCTCGCGCGCCTCGGTGTCCGGATCGGAATCGGCGACGATGCCGCAGCCGGCCATCATTCGCACGGAGCGGCCGTCGACCGCCGCGCACCGCAGCGCAATGGCGAACTCCCCATCGCCAGCGGTGTCGAGCCAGCCGACCGGGGCCGCGTACCGGCCGCGCGGCAACGGTTCCAGCTCCCTGATCACTGACAGCGCCACCTCCGACGGTGTACCTCCGACGGCCGCGGTGGGATGAAGGATGGCCGCCAGCGTCAGGGCGTCGGGTCCGGCGGACGGCATCGTCCCGGTGATGTCGGTGGCCAGGTGGGTGAGGTTCGCGAGCGCCAGAGGGTGCGGAGCCTCGGGAACGGTCAGTCGATCGGCAACCGTGGACAGGGTCCGCGCCACCGAGCGGACTGCGAAATGGTGCTCGGACAGGTCCTTTCGGCTCGCCATCAGGCCGTCGGCGACCGCCTCGCCCGCGTGTTCGGGCCAGGCAGTGCCCGCAAGTACCCGGGACAACAGCGTCCCCCCGATCCGGCGGATCAACATCTCCGGGCTGGCGCCGACCAGACCGTCAACGGAGTAGGTGAAACAACTCGGATATGCCCAGGCGAGCTCGCGCAACAGGAATCGCTCGTCCACCTCGTTCTCGGTGGTGGCCGCCAGATCGTGCGCCAGCACCACTTTTTCCAGTTCGCCGGCCGCGATCCGGGCAGTAGCCACCGCGACCGCGGAGGTGAACCCCGCGACGGAGAGGGAGGCGTCGGAATACGAAATCCGGCCGGGCGGCCGAATCGGGCTGGGGGTGGTCAATCCCGGAGCACCGATCACGGTGCTGAACGTCACTCCGTCGCGGCGACCCAGCAGCAGTGCCGGAATGACGGCGACAGAAATATCGGAATCGTCGAATCCCAGGGAGACAAAGGCGACCGGGCCGGAGCCCGGAATCCCGACGTCGTCGGCGACGGCAAGCTCGGCGGTCTGCTCGTCGAACCATTCTTTGATGGCCGCGGCCGCTCCGGGCCCGGCGACCGCAGTACTGGCGTGCACCCCCCACCCGAGCAGTCCATCCCCGTTGTGCAGGAAGCACAGTGTGCCCGTCGAGGCGGGAGCGGCCGTCACCAGATCGGCAGGGGCGTCCGCCAGCAGTCGGGTGGTCGCCCGGACCTGAGCCGGCGCGGCGGGGGAGACGGACACGATCACCCAGGGTAGACCGGGGTCGCGGGGCGTGGCCGGCCCGGCGTTGCCGCCAGGCGCGGTCGCGGCCCCCCGCCCGACCCACTCCACGCGGCCATAGACTCGCGCCGTGTCCGCCGCGCAGACGCCGGGGTCGCCCGACGTCGACCCGGCCAGTCAGACCGCGGGCGTCCGACCCCCCATCACCCCAACGGACCCTGAACTGCGGATACCTGTATCGAATGGATCTGGCCAGGCGCCCGGCAGCGCTTCGGTAGCTGCCAGGATCCTGCTGGGGGCCGCGGTCGCGGTCACGCTCATGCTGGTGGCGGTGGCTCTCGGAACCCGGCTGGACGACAGTTCGATCGACGATCACCGGGCGGTGGCTACTGCCACTGTGCTGACTGTCTCACCGTTGCGAACGGGCATCGAATTCGTGAATGCCGGCGGTGTCACGGTTCGGCCGCCGGGGGGCGTGCTGTACCCCGGCCTGCTGTCGGTGGGCCAGCGGTTCCTCGTCGAGTATTCGACCCTTGACCCGACCGTCGTCCGGGTCGCCGGCCGGACAGCCGAGGTCGGCAATCTGCTGATCGCCCTGTCGATCCTCGGCACCTGGACGGTCGCCGCACCGCTCATCTGGTTACTGCGTAGCCGGGCGCGCCGCGCGCGCAACCGGCCGGCGTCGGAAGCGCCCGGTCAGGTGCCAGCGGCAGGGTAGCCGGCGGCCCTGGCTACCAGGTCGATCGCCTCGGCCGCGACCAGGGGCGCCGCGACGATGAGTCCGGCGAGGGGCAGCAGGTCGGGAACGCCGTCCAGGTCGGTGACCGACAGGCCCGCCTCGATCGCGAGGCTCAACGCGCCGGCGACGTCCCAGACCTGATAGCCGGCGGAAGGCAGGATCGCCGCCGCGGCGCGGCCGAGAGCGACCTGGGTCACTGCCAGCGCCGACGAGCCCACGATCCGAAGCCCGGCATGGACCCGGCGGCACTGATCGACCAGGGCCGCGATCTCCGGACGTTCACCCGGCTTGCCCGGTTCGGCGAAGATCAGCGAACCGGCCAGCTCGGTGATCGGACTGGTCGGGACCGGTCGGCCGTTCGCCCGTAGGCCACGGCCGCGGGCGGCCGCGTAGATCTGTCCCTGATAGGGATCGGCGATCACCCCGACCAGCGGTCCGGCCGCGTCCACGAGCGCCAAAGAGTAGCCGCACCATGGCATCCCGGCGACGTAGTTCGCGGTGCCGTCGACCGGGTCGACGATCCACAACAGCTCTGGAGCGCCTGGCTGCCCCGGTAGCAGGGCGGTCCACGCCCCATCGGGGCCGCCGTACTCCTCGCCGAGCACGGCGCTACTGGGGAACTCCGCGGCGATCACCCGCCTGGTATGCCGTTCCAGCGTTCTATCGGTCTCCGTCACCCAGTCGAAGGGGTGCGCTTTGGATCCCGGTGAGGCCAGCCGTCCCGCCGTTGCGGTGATGACCTCTGCAGCGTCGTTGGCCAACCGGCCCGCCAACTCGAGCGCACGGGAGATCAAGCCCGGGGGAGGCGCGGGCACCGTGGCGGCCGGGTCGAATCCAGGGTCGCGAAGTTCAAGACTGCGCATGAGAACGACAGTCCTCCTCGCATGTGTCATTTTGGTGTCGTCCGGATGTAGGTGTCGTGGCCAATGGGTGATTCACGCCTCCAACAGCGCATCCCGGCAGCTTGAGCGGGTGACAGGCGGGCTGGGTCACAACCCGAACGGGGACCCCCTACCGATCAGTAGGCTCATTACTCATGGGGCGCGCCGGGTTGGAGAAGGATCCGCAGCAGGTCGCGGCCATGTTCGACGGGGTGGCGGTGCGGTACGACCGGACGAACACTTTGCTGTCGTTCGGTCAGGATCGCCGTTGGCGTCGGCACAGCGTCCGGGCCCTCGACCTGCTGCCCGGTAAGAAGGTGCTCGACGTCGCCGCCGGGACCGCCGTGTCGACGAATGAGTTGGCCCGGACCGGCGCTTTCAGCGTCGCGTTGGACTTCTCGCTCGGCATGCTGATCGCCGGGTCGGCACGGGCTGTGCCGAAGGTCGCCGGTGACGCGATGCACCTGCCTTTCG
>JBBRDH010000186.1:0-9225 GCA_038204125.1 Mycobacteriales bacterium | reverse complement strand
TCCAGGAATATTTGATCGAAATCTTCCTCCGGTCTGATCTCTACCAAGACCGGGCACGACCTCTGTTTAGAGAATTGAGCGATGTCAACACGGCAGCACAAGTGTTCGGCGGGATCGGATCCGGGTATCGCCCGGACTCCGGTCCCGCCGATGCTGCGCTGATGAGCAAGGGGTGACTGTGAATCGAATCAGTCGACTGGCACTGGGTCTGCTCCCGGTGGCCATCGCCGCATCGGCACTGTGGCTGGGTCCGGCGACCCGAGCGCAGGCCCTTGCTCCGGCGGCCGGCCGGGTGGTCCTCAGCGTCGACCACGGCGCGTTCGACACCGCCTTCGACGTGAGCGCCACCGCCACCCCCGGCGGCACCGAAACTCCGTGCGTCACCGACCCGGCCAACGATTCGACCCATTTCGGGCTTTTCGTCGCCAATCTGGGGGCTGAATTGCAACCGCCCTCGTCGTATATCGTCGCCGGCACCGGCGGTCTGTTCCCCGATTCCGTGCAGAATGGCCAGACACTGTCGGCTGTACAGGCATCCGGCATCAGCTTCGACCTGCTGGCAAACTTTGCCGATTTGGGTGACGCATTTCCGCTGAAAACCGAGACCGGAACATTCAGCATCGGTGTGATGTGCTTCGTCGACGTCCAGGCTCCACCCATCGTCGCGTACTGGATGTCCGTCACTTTCGATGGCGCGGGGAATTGGACGCTCAGTGCCACCACACCTTCGACGACTGCCACCACGCCGACCGGCACCACTGGAACGACCGACACGACCCCGTCGACGGCCACCACCACCACCACCACGGCCACCACCACGACGGCCAGCACTTCTGCAGACACCTCAACGACCGACACCTCAGCAACCGACACCTCAACAACCGACACCACGATCACGACGCCGCCGAGTTCGTCCGCGGCCGTGCTCACCCCCCTCGCGGTGTTGGCGTGGCCGGGCGGTCAGGCTTTGCCGGTCAACCCGACCCTGCATCGGGGTGACCGGATCACCGTCGTGGGCAGCGGTTTCGATCGTGACGAGGCGGTCGAGGTCGTCGCCCAATCCGCCCCGATCAGCTTGGTCACCGCGCACGCCGACAACGGCGGATTCAGTCAACTGATCACCATTCCTGCAGGGCTCCCCCCCGGCCCCCACGCGTTAGTACTCACCGGCGTCACGTCGCGAGCCTCGGTCAACCTCGCGTTCACCGTCGCCGCGCCGGCCACCAGCACCTCGACAACTCGCTCGACGGCCGCCACCTCGCCCACCACGGCTACCTCCACCACCCCGACGTCCACCGGGCAGCCGAGCAGCCGCTTCCCGACCACCCAACGGCCGCCCGCCGGAAATCCTAACCAGGCCGGGAACGGTTCGGGTGGCAATATCAACGGACATCCCGGCTCCGCCGACCAATTGGCCAATACCGGCGGCCCGTACACCCTTCTCATCGCCGCAGGCCTGATCCTGCTCCTGTTCGGTGGAGGCTTTCAGCTGCTCGCCCGGCGCAACGCCGAACCTCGGCGACCGGTTCACTAGGTGTCGCGGGTGCCCACAGCTTCCCCGTCGGCCCAGGCGGCGGTCGCCGACAGGCCGGCGGCCGCAGCCGAGCCTGCGCCTGGCGTTGCCGGTCCGGTCGGCGCCGACGGCTCGGTCGGTCCGGTCGGCTCGATGACCTCGCCCGATCGTTCGCGGCGGCGGCTGCGCCGGGCCGGTCGAACAAGCCGGGTCCGTCCCACCGTCCCGAGGGAACCTGTAGAACTGCTGCCCGCCCGGCCGACGCCCTATGTCGCCGGCAACGGTTTGCTGGTCATCGCCATCCTGCTGATTTCCCTGACCGTCGCAGTGACCCTGCTCAGCGGTCTGGAAAATCGCGCCGCCCAACACCGGGCCTCCGATCGGCTCCGCGAGATCCTGGCGAAGGGCACGGCGCCGGTTGCGGCGGTAGACGCCGACCGCCATCTGCTCACTGACGGCAGTCCCGTTGCGCTGCTGAGCATTCCGTCGATCGGACTCGAGCAGGTCGTGTTGTTCGGAACCAGCGCATCGGTGTTGATGGACGGACCGGGGCTCCGACGCGACAGCGTGCTACCCGGCCAGAGCGGGGCCGCGGTCGTCCTCGGCCGGGCCTGGTCCTACGGCGGCGCATTCCGCAGGATCTTCTCGATTCCGGCCGGCTCGGTCATCACCGTCACCACCGGCCAGGGCCAGTCGGAATACCGGACGAGCAACGGTCCGCGTTATTCGGGCGACCCGGTGCCGGTGCCGCTCGGTCGGGACGAGGGCCGGCTCACCCTGGTGTCCTCCTACGGGCCCCCGTTCATCCCGACCGGCACGGTGCGGATCGACGCCGCATTGACCGGCCCGGCAAAGCCCACTCCTGCGCATCTGCCCGCGAGCGTGCTCCAACCGGCAGAGCTGGCCATGGCCGCCGACCACAGCCAGGCCTGGGCGCTGGTTCTGCTGCTGCAGCTGTTGCTGGTCCTCACCGTGGCCGCAGTGGTGGCCTGGAAACGGTGGGGCCGTATCCAGACGTGGATCGTGTTCACCCCGCCGATCCTCTACGTGGGTATGTATCTTTCCGACGAGCTCACCAGATTCCTGCCGAACCTGCTATGAAAACAAACCCGGGACAGCCGTTAGGGAATCGCAGCGAAAGGATCGATCATGTGGGGTAGGAGCGGCCGATCGCCGTCCAGAAGCGGGCAGACCGGACCGGTCACCGGGACGGAACCGACCACCGAAATAATTCCGGCCGTTCCCGTCCCCAGGCAGGCCATCTCTCCAGGGCTCCGGGAACAGGGTGCGGAACCGAGCGGTGCCGAGACGCAGCTGGCCGCTCTGGACTGCCAGGAGATCACCGCCTGGTTCGGTGATCACCAGGTGCTGGACCGGGTTTCGTTGCACATTCCGCCGGGCCAGGTCACCGCGTTGATCGGCCCGTCGGGGTGCGGTAAGTCGACCTTTTTGCGAGTGCTGAACCGGATGCACGAAATGATCCCGTCCGCGGCCATGGCCGGGGAGGTATTGCTCGACGGGGAGGACATCTACGCACCGCACCGCCGGCTCACCGCCGCGCGACGCGACATCGGAATGGTCTTCCAAAAGCCGAATCCATTTCCGGCGATGTCGATCTACGACAACGTCGTGGCCGGGCTCAAGCTGATCGGAATGAAGATCGATCGGGGCGCGAAGGACGACCTGGTCGAGGAATGCCTCACCAAGTCCGGCCTCTGGAAAGAGGTCCGGGACCGGCTCAGGCAGCCCGGCGGGGCCCTGTCCGGTGGGCAACAGCAGCGGTTGTGCATCGCCAGATCGCTGGCGGTCCGGCCCAGGGTGCTACTGATGGACGAACCCTGCTCGGCGCTGGACCCCACGTCGACCCGGGTGATCGAGCAGACCATCGGCGAACTGGTCTCCGAGGTGACGATCGTCATCGTCACCCACAACATGCAGCAGGCCGCCCGGGTCTCCAACCGCTGCGCCTTCTTCCTGGCCGAGCAGGGCACCCCCGGCGTCATCGTCGAACACGGCCCCACCGACCTGATCTTCTCGAGCCCGCAGGATCCCCGCACCAACGACTACGTCAACGGCCGCTTCGGCTGAACAGCAGCGGAGCCGACCGGTCAGTCCAGTTGGAACCGTTCCGAGAGCGCGTATCGCAGCAAGACCATGTCGCCGATCTGTTGTACCGCAGCGAGTGTCGCCCGATGCCCCGGGTGCCGCGGGAAAAGTCCGTCGCCGACGAACCGGCGGGCGCGGGCGTCGCCGACGAAGAACGGCGCAATGACGACCTGCAATTCGTCGGCCAGGTCCGCCGTCAGGAATTGGGTGTGGACGGTGCCTCCGCCCTCGACCATCAGCCGGCCCACGCCGCGGGCGAGTAGGTCCCGGCTCATCCAGTGCATGTCGACCCGGTGCCCGCCGTCGATCACGCTCGCCACCGACCCGAGCCGCTCGCGCGCCTGCCGAACGCCCGAAGTTGCGCAGTAGACAAGCTTCTCGCCGTCCCCGGCGGTGAAGAAGTCGGCGTCGGGATCGAGCCGGGCGCATCTGGTCACGGTGACCTTGACCGGCGATGGCGGCAGACCCGACGCGACCCGTTGGTCACGCCTTTCCGGCCGGCGGACGAGCAGCCGCGGGTTGTCGTCCCGGACGGTGGCGGCGCCGACGAGGATCGCGTCGCAACTCGCCCGGACGGCGTCCACCCGGTCCAGGTCCGCGGGGTTGGACAGCACCAGCCGGTCCTTGGTTCCACCGGTCAGGTAGCCGTCGATGGACATGCTGGCGCTGAGCAGGGTGTACGGCCGGTCAGCCACGAGGGGCCCCGCCCGGGTCCATGGTCAGACCGGCCGGCAGTAGCGAACCGTCGTCGAGCCGGGGAATGTTCCGCGATGCCCGGTTGCGTCGTCGCCAACCAACGGCGAGGACGGCGGCGCCGGGCAGGCTCGTCACCACACTCATCACGCCGTAGACCACCGCAGCCGAGACACCCTGGGCCGCACCGAGACCGGCGGCGCCGAACGCCCATGCCGCGGCGCCCTCGCGGGGACCCCAGCCGCCGATGTTGACGGGCAGCGCCATTGCCGCGAGCACCACCAGGGCGATGGGCAGCAACGACGCGGTCGATGCGGTCGAGCCCGCTACCCGGGCGGCGATCAGAAAGGTCGCGCAGTGCCCGGCCACCACGACCGCAGAAGCGATCAGGACTTTCGGCCAGACCTGCCGGCCGAGCAGCCCGAACCGCACGTCGTGGGTCACGGTTTTCCGCACCCTGGCCTTCCGGGTTGCGGCGTCGCGGTCCGGAAAGTGCCGCGCCAGCAGCACTGCCGCGCAACCGGCTGCCAGGAGCCCCCACGCAATCAGGGCCGCCAGTGCCCGCCCCGGCGACGGGAAGACGAGGAGCACCGCCACAGTCAATGCCATCTGCACCAGCTGCCCGGCGGCGCGCTCCCAGCCGACGGCGCGAAGACCAAGCCCGACGTCCGCGACGTCACGGCCGTGGGTCAGACCTCGATCCACGTCGCCCAGCACCCCGCCCGGCAGGGTGGTGTTCAGGAATTGCGACCGGTAGTAGGCGGCGACCGCCGGGCGGAGCGGCAGGCTGCTGACCCCGAGACCGCCGGCCACCATGGTCCACCGCCACGCACAGCACACTGTCGTCAAGACTCCGATGGCGGCCGCGGCCAGCAGGGACCCAGCGGTGATCGTCGAAATGCCCTCGACGAACGGGCCGGTGCCGAGCCGCCAGGCGACCACGGCGAGAACGGCCACTCCACCGGCCAGTCGGACCGCCGCCCACCAGCTGGGAGAGCGGACCGGAGCGGATTTCATGCCGTCACCCCCGCCAGCACCGCGGCGATTCGACTGGCGGTGACGGACCATCCGGTCAGTGTCGCCCGCCGTTCACCGGCCGCCTGCCGCAGCCGTCGCCGCAGGTCATCATCGAGCAGCCAACGCCGGAGTGCGGCGGCCAGCGCGCCGGAATCGCCCACCGGCACGAGGATTCCGGGCCGGGTTCCGTCGCCGGTGACCCCGAGCGCCTCGGGCAGACCACCCGCGGCCGTCGCAATCGCCGGCAGGCCGCGGGCGAGCGCCTCCGTGACGACCATGCCGTA
This sequence comes from Mycobacteriales bacterium, assembly GCA_038204125.1. Classification (GTDB taxonomy): domain Bacteria; phylum Actinomycetota; class Actinomycetes; order Mycobacteriales; family Nakamurellaceae; genus Nakamurella. The sequence goes on along the minus strand of JBBRDH010000186.1, from coordinate 3,612 downwards.
TGTCTCGGTGTGCGAAGCGGACACCAGCACATCAGCGCGCCGGTAGGCCGCGGACAGCTCGGCCCCGGTCAACGCGCCGGCGAAGCGGACGCGCCCGGCGATGCCGGCCGCCCTTGCCTGGCGATCGAGGAGGTGGACAAAACCCGGGTCCGAGTCGATGTTTCCGACACACATGCACTCCCAGTGCAGGTCAACGACGGTGCCGAGCGCGGCGAGCAGTACGTCGTGGCCCTTGTGGGGAGCCACGGTCGCCACGCAGAGCAACCGCCCGCCGGGGTCGGTCCCCTGCGCCCTCTCTGCCGGGTCGACGCCCGGTTCCGCAACGTGCACCAGTTCTGGTGGCAGCGCGTAGCGGTCGATGAGCCACCGGCGGGTCCAGTTGCTGGTGGTGAGGACCGCTGCCGCGGCCGTCAGCACCGCACGTTCCCGGGCCGCGACAACGTCGTCGGCAACGCCGACGAACCCGGTAGCGCCCGCCGGCAGCACCGACATACCCAACGGCAGATGGACCAGCACCACCAGCCGCAGCCGACGGGCCTGCGACAACAGCACGTCGCCCGCCGCCGAAGCGATCAATCCGTCGAGCAGCACCGGGGCGCCGTCGGGTATCTGGGCCAGCACGTCGAACAATGCACGCAGCGCCGCCGGGTCGGGATCGGGCCAGCCGCCCTTGACCTTCAGCTCGCCAACGCACCAGCCGAGCGCCGACAGGCCGTCGCACATCCGCCGGTCGTAGACATTGCCGCCGCTCGGCCGGGCCGGGTCGTCGACCCCCACCGGGAGCACGACGTGGACTGCCGACCCCGCCGGCACCGTGATTCGGGTCCGTGCCGGAGCTGCCTTCACAGCTCGCGCTCGTAACTCGCCCAGGCGATGTGAGACTCGTGCAGCGTGATGGCGATTGCGGCCAGATCTCTGGCCCCGGCGCCCAGCGCGCCGGCGTGTACCCGGTCGGCAAGCCGGTCGGCGATGGCTTTGGCCAGGACCTCGGAGGTGGTGTTCGTCCCGGCGAACGAGACTTCGTCGTCGAGGTTGCGGTAGCTCAGTTCGCCGACCACGGCCCGCAACTCCTCCGCCGCCCGGCCGATGTCCACCACGATCCCGTCAGCGTCGAGTCGGCTCCCCCTGAAGGTCGCGTCGACCACGAAGGTGGCGCCGTGCAGCCGCTGGGCCGGTCCGAACACCTCACCGCGGAAACTGTGGGCCACCATCAGGTGGTCGCGGACGGTGACGCTGAACATCGATTCAGCCCCCGCTCTGGTCGGGGTAGCGGATGGTGTGGCAGAGCGCGGGCAACGTGCCGGCGGCCAGTCGGGACATGACATCCGGCAGGTCGTCGAAATCGGATTCGCCGGTGAGCAGCAGGTCGAAGGCGGGGTCGCGCAGCAACTCCAGGGCCAGCGCCAGCCGGTCCGCCGGCGTCCGCCGACTCCGGCGGGCCGGCGACACCAGCCCGACCTGGCTGGCCCGGATGGCCAGCCGTCTCGAATGGAACGCGCCGCCCAGCGGCAGTCCGACCTCGACATCGCCGTACCAGCTCAGTTCGATGACGGTGGCCTCGGTGGCCAGCAGATCTATCGAGCGCTGGAGGCCGGCGGCGGTAGCGCTGGTGTGGACGACGAGGTCCTGGTCGCCCTGGGCGTCGGCCGGGAGCGCGAAGTCGGCGCCAAGAGTTGCCGCGACCGCCACCTTGGCCGGGTCGACGTCGACCACGGTGACCCGGACGCCGGGTATCTGGGCCAGCAGCCGGGCGACACAGCAACCGACCATGCCGGCGCCGACCACGCTCACCCGATCACCGAGCAGGGGCGCGGCATCCCAGAGCGCGTTGACCGCCGTCTCCACCGTGCCGGCCAGGACCGCCCGGCGGGCCGGCACCCCGTCCGGCAGCATAGTGACTGCAGCGGCTGGCACGACGTAGCGGGTCTGGTGCGGGTAGAGGCAGAAAACGTTGCGGCCCAATAATTCCGGCGGACCATGCTCGACGGCACCGACGCTGAGGTAGCCGTATTTGAGCGGGCCGGGAAATTCACCCTGCTGGAATGGCGCCCGCATCGCCGCGTACTGGCTCGTGGGCACGCCACCGCGGAACACCAGCGTCTCGGTGCCCCGGCTCACCCCGGAATTCACGGTCCGGACGACGACCTCCCCCGGACCCGGGTCCGGCAGCACGGTCGGCCGGATCTCCCCCACACCGGGCTCGCGCAGCCAGAAAGCGCGTGCGTCCCTGGTCGTTTGACTCGTCATCGGAGATCTGGACGTACCTTCCCGTTGCCAAAACTGAAACGCTGCCGAAGTGAACCGTGGCCGAACTGAACCGAACCGCCACCCGCGCCGTATAAGAGGTGCCAAGCGTGAGCGGCGCGAGTTTCCCGTCCCGACAAAACCTGGTGCGTACAGAGTGCAGGACGCCGGACGCAGGTAGTCATCAACTTCAGATACGGAGTCGAAGTGGTAACGGTTCGATCCGACGTTTCGCGGGCCGGTACGGCCGGACCGGACGCGGCTCGAACCGGTGTTTGGGGGGCGGACACGGTGCCGGCCGGACCGCCGATGGCCCATCGGGCTCGGATCAGCCCGGTCGGCGGGGCGCTGATCGGTGTGTTCGGCCAACTGCTGCTGCTCGCGATTCTCTCCGCGACCGTGGGTCTGCGGACGCCGGGTTGGTTGATCGGGATCGCCTGCGCGATGGCGACCAACATCGCGATTTCCAGTGCGTTGATCCGGGCCGGCCGGAGGTCCAGCACCCCCGCCAGGTCTCCGTCCCTCGGACCGGCCGGCTGGGTGACGCTGATCAGGGCAACGCTGGTCGGCGGGGTGGCTGCACTCGTCGCCGACTCGTTCACCGGGCCGCCGCCGGTCTGGACCATGGTCGCGCTCACCGCCGTCGCGCTCGTTCTCGATGCGGTCGACGGCCGGGTCGCCCGCCGGACGAACACGGTGTCGGCGTTCGGCGCGCGGTTCGACATGGAGGTCGACGCGTTCGCGATCATGGTGCTCGCGCTCTACGACGTGCGACTGGTGGGCGACTGGGTGCTGGCGATCGGCGGGGCGCGTTACGCCTTCGTCGGGGCCGGCTGGCTCCTGCCGTGGCTGCACGGAGAATTGCCGTTCCGATTCTGGTGCAAGGTGGTCGCCGCGATCCAGGGCGTGGTGTTGACGCTGACGATGGCCGACGTCCTGCCCCGCCCGGTGATCGTCGTCGTACTGGTCATCGCCCTCGGGCTGCTCACCGAATCGTTCGGCCGCGATGTGCTCGGCCTGTGGCGCCGGCGGGTACCGGTCGTCGACCGCCTCGGAACTCCACCCCGGAGGTCAGTTCGGCGGGTGGCCACTGCGGCCACCACCGGGCTGGCCGTCGGCGTGGTCTGGTTCGCACTGCTCGCCCCGAACCGGCTGAGCGCGGTGGCTCCCGGCGCTTTCGTCCGGATACCCCTCGAGGCGGTTGTGCTGCTGATGCTCGTCCTGCTGCTGCCGCGGCCCGCCGGGCGGGTGCTCGGCCTCGCCGTCGGTCTGGTCCTGGGAGTGCTCACTGTGGTGAAGCTGCTCGACATGGGTTTCACCGAAGCGCTCGACCGGCCGTTCAACCCGGTGTCGGACTGGAGCTACCTC
>JBBRDH010000185.1:0-9388 GCA_038204125.1 Mycobacteriales bacterium | reverse complement strand
GGTTCAACAGGAAGCCTGATGACGACGGCTTGCGGGTCTGGTGCCCGAGCACCCGGTTCTCCCAGAGCGTCGCCTCGAGCAGCAGGCCCTGTCGCTGCCGGTCCTCCGGGATGAAACCGATCCCGGCCTCCCGGCGGTGGCCGGTACTGATGGAGGTGATGTCCTTGCCGGCCAACGTGATCCGGCCCGCCGACAGGCTGCGGATGCCCATGATCGCATCGACCAGTTCGGCCTGCCCGTTGCCCTCGACGCCGGCGATCCCGACGACCTCACCGGCATGGATGGTCAGGTCGATGCCGGAGAGCAGCCGCCGACCGTCGGGACCGAGGGCGCTGACGCCGGACAGGGACAGCACCACCTTTTCGGTCACGGTCGAATCTCGCAGCTCCGGGACCGGAAGCGCAGAGCCGACCATCATCTCGGCCAGCTGCCGGTTGGTCACCGTTTTCGGGTCGGCCGTCCCCACCGTGGTGCCGCGGCGGATCACCGTGATCTCGTCGGCGATCGCCCTGACCTCGTCCAGCTTGTGCGAGATGAAGATGATCGTGAGGCCCTCGGCCTTGAGATCCCGCAGGTTTCCGAACAGCTCGTCGACCTCCTGCGGCACCAGCACAGCGGTCGGCTCATCCAGGATCAGGATCTTTGCGCCCCGGTAGAGCACCTTGAGGATCTCCACCCGCTGCCGGGCGCCGACCCCCAGCGCCTCCACCAGCGCGTCCGGATCGACGCCCAGGCCGTACCGTTTCGCGATCTCGGCGATCCGGGCTCTGGCACCGCGGGCATCCAGCCGCCCGCCGGCGACCGGCTCTGCGCCCAGCACGATGTTCTCCCAGACCGTCAGGTTGTCGGCCAGCATGAAGTGCTGATGCACCATGCCGACCCCGGCCGCGATGGCGTCGGCCGGTGAATGGAAGACCAGGGTGTGGCCGTTGACGGCGATCGTGCCCTCGTCCGGTCGGTGCATGCCGTAGAGGGTCTTCATCAGGGTCGACTTACCGGCACCGTTCTCCCCCACCAGCGCATGGACGGTGCCCGGTCGCACTGCGATGTTGATGTTCGAGTTCGCCACCACACCGGGGAACCGCTTGGTGATACCGCTTAGTTCAACGGCCGGCACCGCTGAATCGGGTGACCCGGCAGAGGCTTCGGCGGTGCTCATCTGTCCCTTTCGCGAGGTACCTGTTCGGAAAACAGTCCGGTCCCGGCGGGATCACCCTGCCGGGACCGGACGCAAATGTCGAGCAGATCAGCCCAGGGTGCTCGGAACCTTGATCTTGCCGCTGATGATGTCGGCCTTCAAACCGTCGAGCTTGGACTTGATGGCGTCGATCGCGCCGCCCGAAGTGGAGAAATCAATGCCGCCGGCCTTCAGGTCGTAGACGTGCTGACCGGTCAGCACCTTGCCGTCGACAGCGCTGGCGATGAAGTCGTACACCGCGACGTCCACCTTCTTGATCATCGAGGTGATGATGACGCTCTTGACGTCGGCCAGGGTGGGCGCCTTGTACTGGTCGGAGTCGACACCGATACCGAGCTTTGCGGCAGCCTTCGCAGCCTTGAACACCCCGGCACCCGATCCGCCGGCCGCCGCGTAGATGATGTCGGCCCCGCCGTCGTACATGCCCTTGGCGATGGTGTTGCCCTTGTCGGGGGCGTTGAAGCCGGCGAAGTCCGGCGGCTCGGTGATGTACTTGTCGTCGATCTTGATGTCGGCCTTGGTGGCCTTGGCGCCGGCGTCGTACCCGGCCTGGAACTTCTGGATCAACGGGGTGTTGACGCCCCCGATGAAGCCGATGTGGCCGGCCTTCGACTGCAGCGCGGCGGCGGCGCCGACCAGGTAGGAGCCCTGCTCCTCGGCGAAGGTCAGCGAGGCGACGTTCTTGAGCGGGCCGCCCTTCCGGGTCGGATCCGAGAGCGAGGAATCGTCGATGATGGCGAAGTTGACCTTCGGACTCGCCGCGGCAACCGTGGCGAGCGCACCGGCATATGCGAAGCCGACGGCGACGACATCCGTTGCGCCGGAATCGATCAGCTGGTTGAGCCGGTCGACCTTCGCCGAGTCGGGTTCACCCGCGGTGGCCTCGAGTTCACCGGCCACGCCGACGCCGGCCTTCTTGGCCTTGTCCAGGCCGGCCGCTGCCGCATCGTTGAATGACTGGTCGCCGCGGCCTCCCAGGTCATACGCGAGGCCGATCTTGACCTTGCTCGGGTCACCGGTGAACCCGGCAGTCGACGCCGCTGAACTGCCTGCGGTGTCCGATGACGGAGCGGAGCTGCCCGTCGTATCCGAGGGGGGCGCCGAGCTACCTGCGGTGTCCGAAGACGGAGCGGAACTTCCGGCCGTGTCCGAGGACGAGCCGGAGGACGACTCGGCCGAGGACGCTGACGACGACACCGCGGCTGACGCGGACGTGCTCGGGGTGGTGGTCGACGAGGTGTTGGAACCGCAGGCGGAAAGCGCGAGAGCGGCCACCGCCGTCCCGGCGATGAGCTTCAAGGTTCGGGCGCGAAGCACGTGTTCTCCTTCTCATTGGGGTGCTGCTGGGACCTCATTGGGGTGCTGCTGGGACCATCTGGAACAGCTCCGGTCTCTCGGTCAAGAGATCGGCGTGCAGCGCCCGAGGATGAGGGCGACGAAACAGCCGATGCCGGTTCCGGCCCGGCCGTCCCGCCGGGTGTGGCGGCGACAGCTGGATCGGACCAGGCAGGACCGCCCGCCGTCGGCGGCGACGGGGGCGGACGACCGGGGCGAATATCGACGGGACGCTACCCGCCAGCATCGTCGGCAGGCGAGGGGAGCAGGGCACCGTGACCGAATCGTGGCCTTCCGCTCGAGCCGGGACCGACCGGTCGCCGGCCGCACCGACCGACGGGATCCTGATCGGCGAGCCGCCGGCCGGCACTACACCCGTCACCGCGCCACCGCCAGGACGCACACAGGGTGTAGAAAGCGTCACAGGGGAGTAGGTCTCTCGGGGTGAGATCGCAGGGTTAGCATCGGGAGTCTGCCGATCTTCCCGGGGACGCGAAACGGGCGTTTCCGCCATCGACGGAGGTCGAAGTATCCATGTCCTCATCCACTGTCATCCGCCCGAGCGGAGATTCTCCCGGAAACCGGCCCGGTACGCCGGCGCCTCGTCGCGGCTCGGTCTACCGGGGCGCCGAGGGCATGTGGTCGTGGGTGGCCCACCGGATCACCGGCGTGCTGACCTTCTTCTTCCTCTTCGCGCATGTGCTGGACACCGCATTGGTCCGGGTCTCGCCTGAGTCGTACAACAAGATCATCGAGACCTACAAGAATCCGGTCGTCAACCTGATGGAAGTCGGGCTGGTGGCCGCGGTGCTCTATCACTCGCTCAACGGAATCCGGGTGATGCTGATCGACTTCTGGGCGAAGGGTGTTCGGTTCCAGCGTCAGATGCTGTGGACGGTCGTCGGCATCTGGATCGTCGTCATGGTCCCCGGTGCCTTCTTCATGCTGAAGCGCACCGTCGAAGTGGTGTTCGGGAGCGCTTCATGACGGCCGCGTACGACCCGCCGGCCACCCGCGGAATCGAAGCCCCGCGCTCACCCAGAAAGAGGGTGGCGGGCCGCCGGTCCAATTTCGAGATGTATTCGTGGCTCTTCATGCGTCTGTCCGGGATCGTGCTGGTGGTTCTCGTACTGGGCCACCTGCTGATCATGAACATTCTTGACGGCGGCGTGCACCGGATCAACTGGGGATTCGTCGCCGGCCGGTGGGCCTCCCCGTTCTGGCAGGTCTGGGATCTGCTCATGCTCTGGTTGGCAGAAATTCACGGCGCCAACGGCCTTCGGACGATCATCAACGACTACGCCCGGAAGGACGGCACCCGCTTCTGGCTGCTGGTGTTACTGGCAACCTCCGTCGTCCTGACGATCGGCCTCGGTTCCTTCGTCATCTTCACTTTCGATCCGACCATGAGCGGCTGATACGGAGCATCATGCAATTCCATCGTTATGACGTCGTCATTGTCGGGGCCGGCGGCGCCGGTATGCGGGCCGCCATCGAGTCGTGTCAGCAGGCCCGCACCGCGGTCCTGACCAAGCTCTATCCCACCCGGTCGCACACCGGGGCCGCGCAGGGCGGGATGTGCGCCGCCCTGGCCAATGTCGAGGATGACAACTGGGAGTGGCACACCTTCGACACCGTCAAGGGCGGCGACTATCTGGTCGACCAGGACGCTGCCGAGATCATGTGCAAGGAGGCCATCGACGCGGTCCTGGACCTCGAGAAGATGGGCCTTCCGTTCAACCGCACTCCCGAGGGCCGGATCGACCAACGCCGTTTCGGCGGGCACACCCGCAACCACGGCGAGGCCGCAGTCCGCCGGGCCTGTTATGCCGCAGACCGCACCGGACACATGATCCTGCAGACGCTCTACCAGAACTGCGTCAAGCACGGTGTCGAGTTCTTCAACGAGTACTACGTGCTGGACGTCATTCTGACCGAGACCGCGGACGGCCCGGTCTGTACCGGCGCCGTTGCCTACGAGCTGGCCACCGGCGAGATCCACGTCTTCCAGGCCAAGGCCGTCGTCTTCGCCACCGGCGGTGCCGGGAAGGTCTTCAAGACCACCTCGAACGCCCATACCCTCACCGGTGACGGGATGGGGGTGGTCTTCCGCAAGGGACTTCCCCTGGAGGACATGGAGTTCTACCAGTTCCACCCGACCGGTCTGGCCGGACTCGGCATTCTGTTGACCGAGGGCGCCAGGGGCGAGGGCGCAATCCTGCGCAACGCCTCCGGTGAGCGGTTCATGGAGCGCTATGCCCCCACCATCAAAGATCTTGCGCCACGGGACATCGTCGCGCGCTCGATGGTGATGGAGGTGCTCGAGGGGAGGGGCGCCGGGCCGCAGAAGGATTACGTGCTGCTGGACTGCACCCACCTCGGGGCCGAGGTGCTGGAGACCAAGCTCCCCGACATCACCGAGTTCGCCCGGACCTACCTCGGTGTCGACCCGGTGACCGAGCCGGTGCCGGTCTTCCCCACCGCCCACTACGCCATGGGTGGCATCCCGACAAATGTGCATGGAGAGGTGTTGCGGGACAACCGCAACATCGTCCCTGGTTTGTACGCCGCCGGTGAATGCGCCTGTGTTTCGGTGCACGGTTCGAATCGGCTCGGCACCAACTCGCTGCTCGATATCAATGTGTTCGGCAAGCGGGCCGGGATCGCCGCGGCGCGATATGCGAATTCGACGGACTTCGTGCACGACGTGACCCAGGAAACGGTGTCACCCGCAACATTTGTCGAGAACCTGGTATCCGGTCTGCTCGGTTCGACCGGCAACGAGCGCGTCGCCGACATCCGGATTGCCCTGCAGGCCACCATGGATGCCAACGCGGCCGTCTACCGGACGGAGCAGACGCTCAAGACAGCGCTCAATGACGTCCAGGCGCTCAAGGACAGGTACAGCCGGGTTGCGGTGCACGACAAGGGAAAGCGTTACAACACCGATCTACTGGAAGCGGTGGAACTCGGATTCCTGTTGGACCTGGCAGAGGTGATGGTGGTCGGGGCTTTGACCAGGACCGAGTCGCGGGGCGGACATGCCCGGGAGGACTACCCCACCCGGGACGACACCAACTGGATGCGGCACACCATGGCCTACAAGGTGTCCGGTCACTCCGCGGCAGCGATGTCGGTTCCGGTCGGGTCAGCGGCCGGGTCCTCCTCCGGTTCGTCGCCGTACACCGGCGTCGATGCGGGGAACGAAACCGGAACGGCGGCAGGCACGGACATCCGGCTGGATTACAAGCCCGTCGTGATGACCCGTTACCAGCCGATGGAGCGCAAATACTGATGACAGCCACCCTCGAGAACATTCCCTCCGGCCCGGCGTCCGGGCCGACAGACCTGCCGCCGGTGCCCGAGGGCGCCGTCATGGTGACCGTCCACATCCAGCGGTTCAATCCCGAGACCGACGATGTCCCGCACAAGGAGTCCTACCGGATCCCGGCGCTGCCGACCGACCGGATCCTGAACCTTTTGCATTACATCAAGTGGTACATCGATGGCACGCTGAGCTTCCGGCGGTCCTGCGCGCACGGCATCTGCGGGTCCGACGCGATGCGGATCAACAACCGGAACCGGTTGGCCTGCAAGGTTCTGGTGAAGGACATCATCGCGGGCAAGAACACCGAGGTCACCATCGAGCCGATCAAGGGGCTTCCGCTGGAGAAGGACCTGATCGTCGACATGGAGCCGTTCTTCGAGGCCTACCGCGCCGTCAAGCCATTCCTGATCACCAACGGCAACGAGCCGAGCCGGGAATGGATCCAGTCCCAGAAGGACCGGGAGCGGTTCGACGACACCACCAAATGCATCCTGTGCGCCGCCTGCACCACTTCCTGCCCCGTCTACTGGTCCGAGGACGCCTATGTCGGGCCGGCCGCCATCGTCAACGCGCACCGTTTCATCTTCGACTCCCGAGACCAGGGCGCCCAGGAGCGGCTGGAGATCCTGTCCGACGCCGAAGGAGTCTGGCGCTGCCGGACCACCTTCAACTGCACGGACGCGTGCCCACGCGGTATCCAGATCACCCAGGCGATCCAAGAAGTCAAGCGCGCGTTGATGTTCCGCCGGATCTGAGAACCGGCTTCCGGGATCAGACCGGTCGGCCCGCACAGACGCCTCCGGTCACCGTTGACGGCGACCCCATCCCCAACCCAGCAGCGCGCCCAGCCCCAGCCAGCCGGCCACCTTCGGCGCCGCAACCACATCCCGCGTCACCACGATGGCCCTGGGCGCTTCATCCTCGGCAGAGTCGGTCTGTTCCTTTGCCGGGCCACCCGGTGACGTCGCGATCCAGGCCGCCACGAAAAGCACCATGGTGGCAGTGATGTTGAAGAAGAACAGCAGCCCGATAATCGGTCCGAACAGTTTCGCCGTCGCAGAGTTGAGCAACCCGGGGAACAGGGTGAGCGCCAGTTTGAGGATTTCGAAGGCGACCGCCGCGATGATCGATCCGCGGATCAGGGCCTTGCGCGGCGCCTTCATGTTTCTGGGCGGCAGGATCGTGTAGACCCACATGAAGATCAGCACGTCGGCGGCCATCGCGAGCAGGATCGGCACGACGGTAAAGACTGGTTTGAGCCAGCTGATCCCGTCCAGCCCCAGCAGCCGGAGAATGAGGTTCGTCGCAGAGGACCCGCCGGCTGTCAGGGCGATCGAGATCACCATGGCCAGACCGAGACCGGCCAGCGACAACAGGTTCCGCGAGAGATTCTTGATGAGGGTCTCGTTGGCAGTTTCCTGGTCGTCGTCGAAATCGGGGCGCCACTGCGCCTGGATCGCATTCCGGACATTCCCCATCCAGCTGATTCCCGAATAGAGCGCCAGCACCAGGCCGATGATGCCCACCGAGAGCCTGGCATTCACCGCAGTATCCAGCACGGTGCTGATCGACTTCGACAGGTCTCCAGGGATTTGTTTGGCGATCGAGTTGCGCAGGCTCAGCAACAGTTCCGGGCGGGACGACAACACGAAGCCGGCTACCGAGAAGCCGAGCATCATGATCGGGACGATGGCAAGGAAGGAGAAATAGGTGATCGCGGCCGCGAACTGGGTACCGAGCCGTTCGGTGAACCGCTTACCGGCCCGCACGATGTGGGCGATCCCCTCGCGCTTCATCAGCGCGGAGACCTTGGTCTTGGCCTCGGGCACGGCCGGCCGGTCCACCGCGGCGGGCTTCCGCACCTGCTGGCTGGGGCCGACCGAATCGGCCTGGCGATCCTTGTTCTTCGTGGTGTCGACTGCTACGGCCACAGCTACCTCCCAGTTTCGGATGACAACGGTCAGGGTGCCAGAAAGCCGACCAGGTCGTAGACGGCGGCGACGGTCGCGGACGCAATCTCAGCGGCCCGACTGCTGCCCCGGCTCAGAATCCGATCGAGCTCAGCCGGATCCGACAACCGGGCGTCGACCTCACGCTGCAGCGGGGTGACGAACTCGACGAAAGCCTCCGCCAGCCCCGACTTCAGGTCGCCGTAACCCCGCCCGGCATAGGTGGTCTCCAACTCGGGGATCGCAGTCCCGGTGAAGACAGAGAGCAGCGTCAACAGATTTGAGACGCCCGGTTTCGCAGCTGCGTCGTACCGGATCTCGCGCCCGGTATCGGTGACCGCAGCCTTGATCTTCTTGACCGAACCGGCGATGTCGGCCAACAGGTCGAGCGAACCACCTGGCGACGACTTGCTCATTTTTGCAGTGGGCTGCATGAGGTCGAAGATCTTGGCTGTGCTCGTGAGAATGTACGGCTCGGGGACGGTGAAGGTGGCACCGAACCGCGCGTTGAAGCGCTGGGCCAGATTGCGGGTCAATTCAAGATGCTGCCGCTGGTCCTCGCCGATCGGCACCGAATCGGCCTGGTAGGCGAGGATGTCGGCAGCCTGCAGAATCGGGTAGGTGAACAGCCCGACACTGTTCCGGTCAGCGCCATTCTTCGCGGACTTGTCCTTGAACTGGGTCATCCGGCCGGCCTCACCGAACCCGGTCAGGCATTCGAGCACCCAGGTCAGCTGGGTATGCGCCGGAACCTGGGACTGCACGAACAGCGTCGACCGGTCGGGGTCGATGCCCAGCGCGAGCAGTTGCGCGGCCGCGACACGGGTGCGGCGACGCAGCAACGCCGGGTCGTGCTCGACGGTGATCGCGTGCAGATCCGCAATGAACAAGAAGGTCTCGTGGCCATCCTGCAGCTCGACCCACTGCCGGAGAGCCCCGAGGTAGTTGCCGACGTGAAAGGAATCGGCGGTGGGCTGAATACCGGACAGCACCCGCCCACGGGTGCCGACCGGAGCCGGCGGGACCAAATCAGCGGCCGGCGAAGGGGTCGGGATCATGCCCCGATTGTTTCATCGCCGCGACATCGCCGGGTCCACCCGGATGCCTGGAGCCGTCATCGGCGGGCTCGTGGCAGGGAACCCTCAGTCCTGAGCGGCGGCCGCGACGGCGGCCCTGACCTGAGCTTCCGAGACGGGCCCGTCGTCGATCATCGGCGTGGGGGGCGACCGGCGGCGCCGCCGCCGAACCGTCGAGGCGGCCGGGAACTCCGTGCCGACCGCCCCACCTGGACGTCCGGCGATGACAGTCGCCTGTCGCGACGTCGAGGGCGGGCCGGGCTTCGATGCGGCGAGACCTTGCCCGCGATTCTGCGGACGGACAGTCTCGTGCTGGGGGCCTGGCGCTGGCAGCTGATCCTGGGCCGGGCCCGGGGAATGCGGGACCGGGGAATGCTGGTCCGGCGGATGCTGGTCCGGGGGATGCGGGACCGGAGACTGCTGGGCCGGGGAGTGCTGGGCCGCAGGATGCGCCGGCGCGGCGTGCCGGGCCGGAATCGGAGCGGCCGTTCCGACCTTGATC
>JBBRDH010000184.1:0-9497 GCA_038204125.1 Mycobacteriales bacterium | reverse complement strand
CCGCGAGGATTTCGGGTCATGATGCTGCGGTCATGTCTCGAGTTCAGGAGACGGAAAGGTCCGAGAGCACGAAGGATTCGCCGACTGCGTTCTTCGGCAGGCCCTTCACATTGACATCGGCGACCATCAGATTGGGGAACGACCACAGCCATGCGGCTGCGGCGTCGTCGGCCAGGGTCTCGACGACCTTCCGGTAGTCGGCGACAAATTCGGCCGGACTCGCGGCATCACCGCTGGTCAGCAGCTTCTGCACCGCCGGATTGTGGTAGCGGGTGTAGTACTTCGGGTCGCCCCACAAGGTAGCGAGGTCTCTGGGTTCGACGTGATTGATGATCGTCATGTCGTAGTCGGCCTTGGCGAACACCTGGTCCAGCCACACGGGGAAGGTGACATTGCTGGCCTTGACGGTGATGCCGGCCTCGCTGAGTTCGGAGATGATCACGGGGGCGGCTGCGGTGGCGTAGGGCACCGGCGGCAGCGCGAGACGGAGGGACAGATTGGACTGCCCGGCCTCGGCCAGCAGTTGCTTTGCCTTGGCCACGTCGCGCGGATAGCGGTTCGCCTCGTCGACATACCAAGGGTCGTTCGGTGATTCGTGCGAACCGATGACCGTCCCATATCCGGACCAGGCCGTTTTCAGGATCGCCTTCTTGTCGAGCGCGTAATTGATCGCCTGCCGGACCCGGACGTCCGACAACGGGGCCTTGCCGTCGTTCAGTGTCATCATCACTTCGCCGTCGGTCGCGCCCTGCACGATCTGATATTTGTTGTTGTTCTTGAACTGGCCCAGGGTTTCCGGGCTCTGAACCGTCGACACCACCTGGATTCCGTTGGTCAACAACGCATTGTTCATCGCCGTCGGATCCTTGAAGTACCTGAACGTCACGGTCTTCACCGACGCCTTCGCCCCCCAGTAGGAGTCGTTGCGCTGCAGGGCGATCGAGCTGCCGCGATTCCACTTCTGGAGGGTGTAGGGGCCGGTGCCGACGGGCTTGTTGGGCAGGTCGGCGATTCCAGTCCGGGAGAACATGGCACCGATCCGGCCGGTCATGTTGAACAACCACGAATTGCTCGGCTGTTTCAGAGCCACTGTCAATTCGGTCGGTGACACCACAGTCGTCGAGGCCACCACCGACATCTCGGCGGCGACCGGCGCCTTCCAGTCGGTCTGCACCCGGTCCAGCGAGAACTTGGCGTCGTCCGCCGTGAAATCCGCTCCCGACGAGAATTTCACGCCGGGATGCAGGGTGAACGAATACGTCCGGCCATCCGGCGAGACGGTCCATTTATCGGCGAGACCGGGCACGATCTTTCCGCTCTGGTCGAGCTTCACCAGCGTTTCGTAGATATTGGTCAGCACCACCTGCGGGATCGCCGCCCCATTCGTCTGGGTGAAGTCCAGGCTTTCGGGCTCCAGGATGAATCCGATCGCCAGCGAGGCGTCCGACGGCGGGGCCGGCTCCGAGCCGGCGGCCCCGCTGGATCCTGGCTGTGACACCGACTCCGAACTCGTCGACCCGCCCGGTGACGAGCCGCCGACAGTCGAAGTTGCTGCGGTCGAGGGGGAGGGGGCCGAGTTTTTCGGCGTGGAACTGGGCGTGACGCTGGAGCCCGCCGAACACGCGGCGACGGACAGTCCGCCGATCAGGACGAGAGCGAAAAGCCGCCGGCTGGCGGGCCTGCTGATGCTGAGCCCCATCGGAGTTCCCTTCGTCGTCATCGACCGGATCGGACGATCATTGCACCGAGCAACCGGGCTGACCGTGCAGTTCACCGGTCGAGTGGGCGACGACACAGGCGATCACAGGTTTCGATCACCGAATCAGTGAGCCGCCCGGTGATCTGCGGAAACCGGCCTCCCATCGGTGGTCAGCGGGAGTCGTCCGGGTGGCCGCCGTCGGGGTACCCCGGCGGTAGGGCAGCCGACCGGAACGGCGGCGCGGCCAGCGCCCTGGCGGCGGCGGCCCTGGCGGCATCGGCCTCGGCCCGCTGGCCCGCCGAGCGCATGGCGTCCTTGTCCTCGATCGAGATCCGGGCCTCCCGCTCGGCGGCATGCACGGCCTCGGCGACCTCAGCCGCGGAGGTGCCCTGGAACCAGTCGGCGACGTCGTCGTCGATCGCGCCTGGCCGGCTCACCGGATCGGCCGGGTCGGTGGCCGGCGGCTCGTAGCGGAACACCCCGTCGTCGCCCTTGGTGCCGAGCATCTTGGCGAAGCCCTCCAGGGCGTGGGAGAAGTCGGTCGGGATCATCCAGACCTTGTTGGCGTCACCCTGGGCCATCAGCGGGAGGGTCTGAAGGTACTGGTAGGCAAGGAGTTCCGGCGTCGGCTTGCCGGCCTTGACGGCGGCGAACACCTTCTCGATCGCCTTCGCCTGGCCTTGGGCCTGCAGGTAGCGGGCGGCCCGTTCACCCTGTGCGCGCAGAATCCTCGACTGCCGCTCGCCTTCCGCTGCCAGGATCGAGGCCTGCTTGGCGCCCTCGGCGGTGAGTACCGCGGCCTGCTTCTGACCCTCGGCCGTCTTGATCGACGACTCCCGCTGGCCCTCGGCGGTCAGGATCATCGCGCGCTTGTCCCGGTCGGCCCGCATCTGCTTCTCCATCGAGTCCTGGATGGACAGCGGCGGGTCGATCGCCTTGAGCTCGACCCGCGCGACGCGGATCCCCCACTTGCCGGTCGCTTCGTCGAGTACTCCGCGGAGCTGCCCGTTGATCGCGTCACGGCTGGTCAGGGTCTGCTCCAGGTTCATCCCGCCGACGACGTTGCGGAGCGTGGTGGTGGTCAGCTGCTCGACGGCGACAATGTAGTTGGCGATCTCGTACACCGCGGCCCGCGGGTCGGTGACCTGGAAGTAGACGACGGTGTCGATCGACACGGTCAGGTTGTCCTCGGTGATCACCGGCTGCGGAGGGAACGAGACGACCTGTTCCCGCAGGTCGATCCGGGCCCGGATCCGGTCCAGGAACGGGACCAGCCACACCAGCCCGGCGTTGTTGGTCTTGTGGAACCGGCCGAGGCGCTCCACCACCGCGGCCTGGGCCTGCGGGATCACCTTGACCGACCGGATGACGACCAGGATCGCCAACAGGGCGACGATCAGGGCGCCGATCAAGATTGGGTCGATGATCATTACTGCATCCTCACTTCGCACAGACGAGGGTCGCTGGAACGCGGGTGGAACCGGTCACGGCCCCGAGATCACCACTGCAGTGGCGCCCTGCACCTCGACCACGGTGACCGGGGTGCCAGGGGGCAGCTGCCGGTCGAAGTCCAATCCCCTGGCCGACCACACCTCCCCGCCGATCTTCACCTGGCCACCGTCGGGATCGACGGTGGCCACCACGACGGCCGTCCTGCCGATCAGCGCGTCGATCCCGGTCCGGATCGCGGACGGGCCGTGGAAATGGCGGAGCAGCGCGGGCCGGGCGCCGAACACCAGGCCGACCGAGGCCAGCGCGAAGACGATGAGCTGCAGCCAGAGCAGACCCGGGAGCGCCAGCGCGACGACGGTCGCGGCCAGGGCACCGCCGCCGAGCATGAGCAGAACAAATTCGCCCCCGGCAAGTTCGGTCGCGGACAGCAGAACCGCCGCGCTGAACCACACCCAGGGCGACATGCGACCCAGTCTGCCAGTTTGGCGCCGGGACGGGCAGGGACCAGGTTCAGCCGGTGGCCGTCACGAAGTCGATCAGGGTCTCGACGGCGGTGATCAGCGGGGTTGCCAGGTCCTTGTAGGAGCGGACGGCGCCGTTCACCCGCCCCCACATCTGCGCCGTCTCCGGAATGCCCAGCTGGGCGCACACCCCGGTCTTCCAGTCGACGCCGCGCGGGACCTGCGGCCAGGCCCGGATACCGACAGCTTCCGGGCGGACCGCCTCCCAGATGTCCACGTACGGGTGACCGGTGACCAGCACATGCGGCGAGGCCACCGAGGCGGCGATCCGGGACTCCTTCGAGCCGGTCACCAGGTGGTCGGCCAGTACGCCGAGCCGCCGACGTGGGGCCGGCTCGAACGCCGCCACGGCCGCAGGCAAGTTGTCCAGTCCGTCGATCGGCTCGACCACGATGCCCTCGACGCGCAGGTCGTGTCCCCAGACGCGCTCGACCAGCGCCGCGTCGTGAATGCCCTCCACCCAGATCCGCGCCGCCCTGGCCGTCCGGGCCCGCAGGCCCGCCACCGCCCTGGACCCGGAGGCCGAGATCGTAGGCCCGGAAGGGACTTTCACCGGCCGGACCAGGGTGACCGGTTGGCCGTCGATGAGGAAGCCGGCCGGATCCAGCGGGAACATCCGCCGCCGCCCGGCCCGGTCCTGCAGCGTGACCGCGGTCGACGTGCACGCCACCACGGCCCCACAGAAGCCCGACGCCGGGTCCTCGGCTACCACCCCCGCCTCGGCGGGCACTTCGGGGATCACGGCGCGCGGCCGACCGACGGCCAGCACGTCGGGTCCGTACCGACCGGGGACGGTGCCCGTGGGGCTGCGCCGGCTCGACCGGGGACCGGGGTTCAATCGTTCGGGCACGTTCCCAAACGCTACGGCAGCACTCCGACTCGGTCGGTGCGGCGCGACCGGCGGGTGCGGTCCGGTCTCATTCCGGCCGCGGGGGGGCGCTGACGTACCGTGTGCGCCATGTGTTCCGCTTCTCCCTCGGCCGGCGCATCCGCCGGCATGCCAGTCGACCCGACGTCGGCGCTGCGCGCCGCGACGACGCTGGCGCTGTGGGCGGCGGCCCGGTCCGGCGGCCGCAGTGCCGACGACGTGCTGGCCGCGATCGACGCCACCGGCCAACGGGCTGGGGTGCGGGCAGCGAACGCCGACGCCGCGGCGGTCAGTGGTCTGCCAGGACCGGGCTCGCCGACGGCCGGATCGATGGCTCTGCTGCCCCTGATGCGGGCCGGCAGCCGGGTGGAGTTACTCCTGCCCACCGCCGGTGATCTGCGCGGACTGCCGCGCGGGGGGGCGATCACCGTGCCGGCCCTCGATGCGGGTGCCGTGGTTGTCTTCCCGGAGGCCGGAGTCGGCGTGATCCCGGCCGGCGGCTACTGGCGGGTATACCGGTGCGACGGTGGCCATCCGGCGTTGGGTATCGCCGACGCCGGCCAGGAGATCGACATGGCCATGGCCGATGCCACCCACTCTCTCGCCGCCGCCGACATCGCTCGCGGCTCGGACAAGGTCCGCGAATTGGTGCGGCAGCACATGTTGGCCGAAGCGGTCGACGTTCCGTCCGGAATCCCGAACGCAGCATCGGCGCTGCTGGCCAAGACCATCTCCCTCGCCGCCCTGCTTGCGGTCGCCGCCGGACACGAAACCGGTGCTGTCACCAGCCGGGAGATGGCCGTGGTGGACGACGCCCTGCGCCCGCTCGCCGCGGCCGTCCGGCACGGACGACGGGCTGCCGTCGCCGCCGCAGTGACCGTGCTGGCCAGGCCGTCGGCGAGTCGCACCCGGCGCTGACTGCCGCCGGTCCGACCCCGACACCACTTCAACGCCTGGGCACGACGACAATCGGCCCGGCACGACAAGGGCCGGGGCAGCCGATTGGCTGCCCCGGCCCTTCACCGCAGTGGGTCAGTTACCGAACACGCTCTTGGCGGCGTCGCCGACCTTGTCGCCGGCCTGCTTGACGTTCGCGCCGGCCTGCTCGCCCTGGCCGCGGGCTTCCATCTCCTCGTCGCCGGTGGCCTTGCCGGTGGCTTCCTTCACCTTGCCGACGGCTTCTTCCCCGGCGTGCTTGATCTTGTCTCCCAGTGACATGGCAGAACCTCTCTGTTCGGATGAGCCGGATGACGTCGTGAGGACCGGGTACGGCCTCACGATGCCAATGCCCGACAGCGGCTTGCTCGCACTGAACTGCCCTGTGACCTGAGTCACATCGAATGCGTGGAGGCCATGACTCCTCGACTATGCAGCACCATCGGAGGTCTCATTCGCGGCGAAGCCGAGCGCGTGGAAGCCGCCGTCCACCATCACCATGGATCCCGTCGTGGCCGGGAACCAGTCGGAGAGCAGCGCGCAGGCGGCCTGGGCGACCGGCGTCGGGTCCGAGGTGTCCCAGCCCAGCGGTGCCCGGCCGCTCCAGGCGTCCTCGAGTCCGGTGAATCCGGGGATCGACTTCGCGGCCATCGTCCGGATCGGACCGGCCGACACCAGGTTGACCCGGATTCCCCGCGGCCCGAGATCCCTTGCCAGATAGCGACAGACCGACTCCAGCGCGGCCTTGGCCACGCCCATCCAGTTGTACGCCGGCCAGGCCTGCCGGGCGTCGAAGTCCAGCCCCACGATGGAACCGCCGCGGCTCATCAACGGCAGGGCGGCCACCGCGAGGGCCTTGAGCGAGAACGCCGAGGTGTGGACGGTCGTCGCGACGTCGGGCCAGGTGGTGGCCAGGAAATCGCCACCGAGCGCGCCGGCCGGGGCGAAGCCGATCGAGTGCAGGACGCCGTCGAGCGAGGGAACGTGGGCCCGGACCCGATCGGCGAGCGAGTCGAGATGGGCCTGGTCGGTGACGTCGAGTTCGACGACCGGGGCCGCCTCCGGCAGCCGCTTTGCGATCCGCTCCACCAGCGAGAGCCGGCCGTAGCCGGTCAGCACCACGGTGGCGCCCTGCTGCTGCGCGAGCCGGGCGGTGTGGAACGCCATCGACGCCTCGGTGATGACGCCGCTGATCAACAGGTTCTTTCCGGTCAGAATTCCGGTCATGAAATCGGGCCTCACGATCTGTCGGGATTGAGTCGCTGGAACGACGTGTCCCGGCGTTGAATTGTCTGCTTCAGTGACCCATTCAGTGGCCCATTCCCAAGCCACCGTCGACCGGGACGACCGCGCCGGTGATGTAGGCGGCGTCCTCGGAAGCCAGGAAGCCGACGACCGCCGCCACCTCGGCCGCGGTGGCGTACCGGCGCAACGGCACCTGGGTGAGGATTTCGGCTCGGCGGGCTTCGGGCAGCTGGCGGGTCATGTCGGTGTCCACGAAGCCTGGGGCGACGACATTGGCAGTGATGTTGCGGGATCCCAGTTCCCTGGCCACCGATCGCGCGATGCCGACCAGCCCGGCCTTGGACGCGGCGTAGTTGACCTGCCCGGCGCCACCTGACAGGCCCACGACGGATGAGATGAAAACCATTCGGCCCCAACGATTGCGCACCATGCCGCTGGTGGCCCGCCTGGCGACCCGGTAGGCACCGGTCAGATTTGCGTCGACCACTCCGGCGAAGGACTCCTCGCTCATCCGCATCAACAGGCCGTCGTCGGTGATGCCCGCGTTGGACACCAGGATCTCGACCGGTCCCTGGCTCTCCTCGACCGAGGAGAAGGCGCTGTCGACCGACGCGGCGTCGGTCACGTCGCAGATCACGCCGGCCAGACCGGCGGGAGGCTCGCCGGAACGGTGGGTCACGGTGACGCGGTGACCGGCTTCGGACAACGCCCGGGCGATGGCCAGCCCGATCCCCCGATTGCCACCGGTGACCAGCGCCGATCGCGCCACGAACGGGAATCCGGATGCGGGTTCAGCCACGGCAACCCTTCCATTCGTCCGACCCGGTTCGAGCGAACCGACCGCCGAACCCTAGCCTGCGCGGTGGTGGCCCTGACCGCGACCATCGGAGCGGCGCTCCGACCGGCGTGAACCAGGTCCGTCCCGTTTTGTCATCAATTCGGGCCCTGCCGAAATCATTCGAGTTCATCTCGGGCCGGCCGCCTGTCGGTTCGCATAGTCGTGCTAATTACTTCCGATACCGGTTGCGCGACAGACTCTTTCTGCTTGCCGGCCGTGACAGGTTCCGCGACAGCCAGGGTGACATTCAGCAACAAATCAGACGGGGCAGGCCCCGCCGACCCGGCGTGTCGGCTGAGCCACTCCGGGGACGTGCACGGAAGGGGCAGATTGGTTACTGTGCGCTTCCACCTGGACGTGCGTCTACTGGACAGAGTGCACTTCCGTTTCATTGGAGCGTAATCCGGTACCGATCTACATTCAGCTGCATTTCGGGTGTTCTATCGAGGAATCCCCGCGAACTTCGCCGGGGATATTTAGCAGTCCGAATCAGGAGTTGTCATGCAGGTCTTCGCCCGATCCCACTACCGCTTCTCCCTCTGCGTCGTGGCGTGGTTGATCGCCGGTGCCGTGCTGGCCGGACCCCCTGAGCTGGGCGCCTCCGCCGGTGGCCCGGCGGGCCAGCCGGGCCAGGCGGGCCAGGCGGCAATCGTCGTCAGCGCCGCCTGAGTCCTCCCACCCCGCCTCATCCCCGACGTCCGGCCGGCACCGGACCACCCTCATCCGGTACATCTGATCGAGGTTCTCCCCTGCTCCGGTGACCGGCGCCCCGACCATCGGGGCGTCGGGAGGTTCGCCAGGCGTCGGACGGGCAGGATGTCGACATGTTGTTCCCAAGATCGCCGCACCCGCATTCGAAGCTGAGCCGACTGCTCGTCGTCCTTGCCATCGCCGCCGGTACGTTTGTCACGGTGGCCGCCCCCGCCGGCGCGCATGACGTCCTGATCAGCAGCGATCCGCCGGACGGCGCGGTATTGAAGGCGATCCCGGGAGTCGTCATCTTCACCTTCGACGAGCCGGTCCAGAACTTCGACCCGGTCATCGCGATCACCGGCCCGGACGGACGGTC
Source organism: Mycobacteriales bacterium (assembly GCA_038204125.1). Classification (GTDB taxonomy): domain Bacteria; phylum Actinomycetota; class Actinomycetes; order Mycobacteriales; family Nakamurellaceae; genus Nakamurella. The sequence goes on along the minus strand of JBBRDH010000184.1, from coordinate 869 downwards.
GCACCAGGGCGGTTCGGTCACGGTCACCGGGAACATGATCAGCAGCGCAGTCCTGATCACCACAGCCGGGAACTACACCGCGGCCTTTCGGATCCTTTCGGCCGACGGCCACCCGGTCACCGGCCAGATCCACTTCTCGATCGCCGCGGGCACATCAGGCGCCGGGGCCGCACCGAGCGCAGGGGCGAACCCGGCCTCGGCGTCACCTGCCGCAAAATTGGGCCCGTCCGGTGGGCTTCTGGCGGCCATCGGCGTCGCGGCCGTGATCGTCGCCGCTGCGGTGATACTCCTGTTGCGCCGGCCCCGACGGGCCGACTAGGGAATTCGGCCTCCGATGACCAGAGCCCCGGCCGCACCGATGATCACCGTGATCGTGCCGGCGATCAGCCATGGGCGGGCGACGTCCTGCTGTTTGATCTCATAACCGATCTGCTCACCGAGTTGGGAGTAGACCGACTTGAGCTCCGCCGCGGTGGCAGCGGTGTGGAAGTCGCCGCCGGACAGGCTGGCGATCTGCTGCATCGCGGAAGTGTCCAGCGGCACCGGGATCACCGAACCGCTGTTGGTGATGGTGCCGTGGCTGGTGCCGAAGGCGATCATCGACACCGGAATCTTCGCCGCAGCGGCCTGCTGCGCGGCCTCGGTCTCCGTCCGGCCGACAGTACGTTTCCCGTCGGTCATCATCACGATCCGGGCGGGCGCGGGCCCGTCGCCGCCGCTGATGGTCTTCGAGAACAGGTCGATCGTCTGCAGGCAGGAGATCACCGCCTCGCCGGTGGCGGTCCGCTCGTCGAGCTTCAGCGAGGCGATCGCCGCGGTCACCGGAGCCCGGTCGGTCGTCGGGGAAACCAGCACAGAGGAAATACCGG
>JBBRDH010000183.1:0-9796 GCA_038204125.1 Mycobacteriales bacterium | reverse complement strand
TCTCGGCGGTGGAGGCCGGCGTGTCGCCGAGCCGGGCCCACGGGATCGGCCTCAGGTCCTGCGGGCGTTCAGCGGGGTCGGTGCCGAGCTTGTCGTAGGCGCTAGACGCCAGGCCCACGGTGATCGTGAGGTGGTACCGGTCGTAGCCTCTAACGAACCCGAGTTCGCCGGTCTCCGCCGATGGCTGATCTTTCGGCGACGCGGGGTTCGTGTCGTCGAGTTGGGAGCGCAGCTCGTGATTGACAAGGTCGCGTAGGCGCTCGAAGGCTCCGCGTGTTGACGCGGCGTCCCCGGTTTCCAGGGAGTACGCGGCGACGAGCAGATGGTCGGGAGGACGATTGAGGATCCCTGCCTGAGGTGCGGACGTCACGATTACTTTCCCTTATACGATCGATTTTGGGGCGGGCACGCGGTGGGGCGAAGATCATCGTTCCACGTCGCTGCAAGCTCAATCAGGCGAAGTACAGATCGGGGATCGCCCCCAGATCGGGGATCGCCCCGCTGGCGGATAGGTCAGCAGCGTACCGTGTGAACCCTGATTACTCAAGGAATGTGGTGTCCGAGCGGTACCCAAGCTGGTGATGCGGCGCATCTTGTGAGCAACGACTCCTTGACGGCGTGGCCTCTGCTCAAAAGCTGAACTCAGCCTGCTCGCTGCGGGATGTCAACAGCACGCCGAACACCATCGCGTCCGTCGCTCAGTCCGATCGCGGTGGCCTGCGGTCGTCGCCAGATGCTTGCGTCACGGCCAAGAAGCGCTTTGATTCAAGAACGCGAGGATTGACGCCGAGGTCAGGCGTAGGCGACAGGGGCGATGAGGACGCCGGTGACGTTCGCTGGCTGACCGCCAGCCGCGACGGCCACCCCGATAAGCGCGCCGAACTGATTCAGCACGGGCGATCCGGACATCCCACGCGCTAAGTTGCCACCGCACGCCCTGAGCGCATCATGCACAGATCGGTCGGCATCGACAGCCGTGATGTCACGCCACGCTGCGGTCCCGCTGCCGAGCATCAGCAGACGCATCGCAATCGGATCGCGAATCGCTGTCGCAGGCTGGCTGCGCGTCCACAGCACCGCGTGGGTGACATGTTCGCCCGGCCGAGCGATCGTGAGGTGCCCCCGCGCTTTGAGAGCCCTATCGGGACGTAGCCACGCCAAGTCGTAGCGCCTATCCCGGGAAACCACCGTGGCGGCCACCGGTCCACGAGGTGTCTCCAGCACGACCGGTCCCGCGACAACGTGACCTGCTGTGATGACCTCCCCGTCGTCAAGCAGCACCCCGACCCCGAGTTGGGCCGGCGCCAGGCTCTCGATGCCGCGTGCAACGCGTCTGCGCTGCTCGCGACGCATTGCAACCGACGACAAGCGCACTATCCGTGCATCCACCAGGCGGCCAGCGCGACGCTCGCGGGGCGCCATGCCGGCACCAGCGTGGAGCGATGGAGAAGCTGACGCCGACGTCTTGAAGAACGCGCGGGCGGGAGCCGCGCGACAGAACTGCCAGGCGCGAGCAGCGCGTTGAGGCCCAGGGTTACTTCCCTGCCCGCAGCCCGTCACTGTTATTAGGACCAGAAGTGCAGGGATGACTCTAGGCATCACGGGCGTGGCGATCTCTCCAGATTACTGGGATGGCCCTGCGGGGGTGAAGAGCCGCTGATGGCCACCGGCGGCCGCAGGATTGACGACATCCTCCGACGCGGACACTCTGAGACTCGCGATGCTGCCATCGGCGCTTACGTCAGCCGCGCGGATTTGGTGATCCGTGCCCCTGGCCGACACAAACGGCACCATGGTGCCCGGAGGCATCACCAAGTCCACGGAATATGACGCGGACGGAGAGGAGGGATCCTCTGCAGTCGTGATTCGGCCGACTCCGTGCTGGCGCGCGTTCCCAGCCTCCTCGCAGTTGGTAGTAACGACGCCCGCTCGGACGCCAGGCAGGACGAGGCACACCGTGCCGTTGCCAGACAGGAGCCAGCCCTCGGTGGCCCCGTCGGCGAGGAAAATGGGCACCCCTCGTGTCTGGTCAACGCCGTCTGTGGTCAGTTCCTGCTCGTCTTGAGCGACGAGGGGATCGCCAGCTGAAATTGGTTCGGATGCTCGGCGGCCGAGCTGCTGCGCAACCGCACCGGCATCGACTGGGCTGGCGGCAACTGCTTCCGCCGGCTCCGGCATCGAGGCCGGTTCGTGCCCGCCGCTTGTCGCCACGAAAAAGACGACTCCTGCGATGAGGAGTCCGCAGGCCAGACCTGCTGTCGCCGCTTTGCTCAATTTAGTCATACCAGATCCCGTGTCCATAGATCCACCCATCATTGTTGCTCTTCGTGACGTTACGAGCGAGTGCGGTCTGCGTGCCGTAGGTAATGGCTGCTGACCCAGTATCCGTGGTCGTGCAGTCCGACGCGATTGTGCTTCCGCTTGGGCGTTGATGGGCAACGCATACGCTGTTGGAGTTGACGTACCCGCCATGCCCCGTGACATGGCCCCCGCTTGCTGTGTGGTAACCGCTGGTGCATTCCACTGACGGTCCGCTGTAGAAGTAGGACGTGCCGTCGGCATAACAGTGACTGTGACCAGATGCTGTAGCGCCGCTGGGGGCCGCGGCCAGCACCAAGACCGTAACCAATGTGGCGAGTGACGCGAGGCGGCAGAGGCTCGGTCGCCATCGATGTGAAAGCCTCATGAATCTCCTTGGTCGTGATGAAGTTGCTTGGTTTCTAACTCCACTCTGGCTTAAGTGAGTGGTGGAAACAAATAGTCCGGTGGCCTCTCTGCTGCCGTGGGTCGCGTCGCGAGCCGACGAGTTGGCCGTCGTACACCGTTTCCCGAGCACGACCGTTGCGAGGCGTCTCAATGAGTGCCATGTGCTTGCGCAAGACGTAGCTGCTTCGAGGCACCGGGGGCTGTGCGAGCGTGAGCTGAGCCGTGCTGGGTCTCGCGGAGACCGGGTTGATTGGTTTCCTCTTTTGTCAAGATGGAGATCCAGATAGAACGTAGCGGCTGGGGGCCTGGGCTTCGAACTCGACCGGTGGCAGGTCGCCGAGGGACTCGTGCAACCTGGCTTCGTTAAACCAGCCGACCCATTCGACGATGCCGAGTTCGAGCGAGGTCTTGGTGGTCCAGATCCGGTCGGTGATGAGCTCGGTCTTGAACGTGTCGACGAACGATTCGGCGAGCGCATTGTCGTAGGCGTCGCCGACCGATCCGACCGACGCGAGGACCTGGTGATCGTCGAGAGTCTGGGTGAAGTCGATCGACCTGTATTGGTTGCGATCCGCGATCGCTGTGATGAACGAGAACATCAGCTCCGTGCCGGCGGCGCGCCAGGGCCATCCGCAGGGCGTCCAGGACGAGGCTGGTGCACATGTGGCCGGCGAGTTGCCAGCCGACGATCCGCCGGCTGTAAACGTCGATCACGAACGAGAAGAACATCAGGCCTTCCCAGCAGCGCAGGTAGGTGAAGTCGGCGACCCACAACTCATCCGGGCGCGACGCGGTGAAGTCGCGCTCGACCAGGTCCGGTGCGCGGCGGGCTGTCGGGTCGCAGCTCGTGGTTCTCCAGGGCTTGCCGCGCCGCTTGGCGCCCTGGATCCCGTTTGCTTTCATGAGGCGCCGGACACGGTCGCGGCCGACTGGTTCGCCGGCTCTGAGCATCGCTTTCCAGGTGCGCCGCGACCCGTAGGCGTAGTAGTCGCCCGCGCCGAAGACGACCGGGACCCCGTCACAAGCCACCTGTCAATCGTGTGCCGCCGGCAGCCGCAAAGTTAGTCGCTCGTCATCCCAGTGAGAGGGGCTCTTGCGGTTATGAAGCTGGCGATCGCCGCCACGTTTGGGCATCCGTCCCGCTGGCGAAGGCTCATCAGCGACTACCCATCCGCGCGCGCACTCACGACGGTGAGGCCCCGCGGCTAGCACCTGCTCCGCTCGCCGTCACGTTGTCGCCCGTGCGTTCCGATTCGATTGAGCCAATTGCGCTTGACAACCCGGTCTCGTGTCGGCATACTCAGGATTTTTGTTCATCAGGCAAGCCTGGCTCCAGATTGCGCGCCTAGAGGAGGCCAAATTGCTAGAGAGGGAGTGGCGTGCTCGTTACTGCGGTAGGTCGACAAATAGGGGGTCTCAGGTGTTGCGTCTGGACGGACTTTCGGTAGGCCGGACTGTCTTGGCTGGTGTTATTGCTGCGGTGGCACTTGGCGTTTCGGCCGCCCAGGCCGCCGGGCCTGTGTACTTCTGCAACACGGCCGGCAACGGCAATCGCACTCTGTACGGAGGTAGCGACGATTGCCAGATCACTCCCCGGTTTATCACCAACGTTCATGAGGACTCGATCACCGGGACATATTCGACCAATCGTGGGTGCGCCGCGCCGTTGAACACGTCTGGAAGTTCGCAATGGGGCGTTGATTGTAGTGCAAGTTCCACCGGTTCGGCGGCTATTGACATTAACGGCCAAAGCGGCGCCACCGCGTATCCGCGGCTGAAGGCATATTCAGGTAACAGCGGCTCCATAACGGTTCGCGGCACGTACTACTACTAGGAAATGGGACGAGCGCATGACGACCATGTACCGAGCACTTGTCGTGGCAGCAGTTGCCGTAGTCGCTGGCGTTGGAATGTTTGCGCTCGGCGGCCCGAGCGATGGTCGTGGACCTCAGGTTGAGGGAGCAGAGGCAGTAGCGGAGACGCCAGTCAGCGGGCAGACCGTCGCAGTATCCCTTGCGCGGGCTCAGCTGCGGCCCGTTGTGGCGTCGGATGCCGCTCTGCGAGCTGCTGTCGAGGAGTTGAGAGCGCAGGGTGTCGATGCGTCCAAAGCGGCTCAGGTCGACGTACCGGGGACCGCCAAGCCTGGATGGGTTCTCGCCAGCGCGACGCGCGTCTGCTTGGTTGTACCTCGATCTGAGGTGAGCGGCGGTGCGGTGGATTCAAGCACGTATTGCTCTGATGCTGATCGCGCGACGCAGTACGGGGTAGGCGGGTCTTACTTCGCACCCGACGGCACGGCGAATCCGGACGAGAACCCGAACGCCATTCAGCATTACGCGTTCCTGCTTCCGCAACAAGCCGACCTACCGTACGCCACTGCGCGCGGGGGTAACCAAGCAGCTGCGAAGGCGCAAGTTGGAGCCGGCGGCGCCGTGGCAACGCTTGATGTCCCAGCCGAGGAGGATGCGGTCATCCCGTTCTACTCCGGCGGATCGCAACGGCTTGGTCCGCCGCGCGGCTGAGGCAATTTCATGAGCAGGCGGCTCACGCTTGGCTCGGGGGCGGCCTTGCTGCTGGTCTTCCTCGCGTCATGCGGAGGGTCGATTAGGCGGGCGGCGGCGCCACCATCGTGGACGCGATGTCAGGCGGAGGCTGTGGTGCGCTCATTGCCCGTCGTGCCCCGCGTGCGACGCAGCCGGGCGCCGGACGTGCTCGGGCCGGAAGGCGGCCTCACCTTGGCTGAGCGTCAGATCGGGATGCGCCTGCGCTCCCGTGTTGTCCGGTTGGTGACTCGCCGACAGGCCTCAGCCGACAAGCGCGTCGCGGCACTTACCCGTCTGACTCCCAGCAACGACGACAAGCTCGCAAACCAGACAGCAAACGGGTTATTGGTCGGCCCGAGCCGTATCGTCACCGCCGCTCACGCGGTGGCCCGCGGACCCCTTCTTGCCGAGCTGGACCAGCGGTATCACCCAACACGCATTGTGGCCATCGATCACGACTTGGATCTCGCACTGCTGTCTGTAACCGACGGCCGCCTGCGGACCGGCGTCGCGCCTTTCCGAACGGTCGCTGAGCTTGCTCGTGTGCAGGGGCTCGCAACGGTCTGGAGCCGTATGCGGCTCGCTCAGTACGAGCGGTTCTTTCCGGTCGTGAACCGTGCAGTTTTGCTGGGCGGCGCCGCGGCCAGGTGGCGGGACATCACCTCACTCCGGCCCGCGTCAGCAACACACACGGCGTACCGGGTGTGCGGCGGCGCGCTTGTCCGTGGCCGGTCTGGATCACCTGTGTTCGATACGCGCGGCCGTCTGGTCGGCATCGCGGTAGCAACCGGAGGTGCTGCGTCGAACGTCGAAGGTGCCCTTATCGCACAGGTGCCGAAACCTTGGCTCAACGAGACACCGTAGTCGGCGCTGATGGCTGTGTCAGTCGCTCAGCCGAGGAGAGGTGGTCGGCGGACTAGACGATGGGGCCGGATGGGGCGGCCGGAGTACGCACGGCTCAGCACCTACTGATGGTCGTGTGCTTGCGTGCGCCCCCTACCCAGGCTTGAAGTCGCGTTCCAGCGCGAACGCCTGACTGAGGCGATCGGCGTGGTCTGAGCGTGGCCGGAAGTGCGTGTAGCGGCGCGTCGTGCGGGCGTCGGCGTGGCCCATGGACTCCTGGACCTCGTGTGGAGCGAAGAACAGCGAGGCCTGGGACGCAAATGCGTGGCGCACGTTGTGCATCCGTAGCCGGCGCAATCCCGCGGCATCGCGCGCAGCGACATACCGCCGACGCAGGGCGGAGCCGTCGAGGAAGTCGCCGGTGCGCGAGCAGAAGACGAGGTCGTCTGCCTTGGTGAAGCGGCGCCGGTGCGTCTCCAGGTCCTTCAGCGCGTCAGCGACCTGTCACGCCGGAGGTCGCGGGTTCAAGTCCCGTCGCTCCCGCTCCAAGAAAGCCCCGCAAGTCGGGGCTTTCTGCGTTGTTGCGCGAGATGTGATCAATGGCCCGTCTCGCACCGGGTACCGCTGCGGGGTACCGCTCGACGCCGCGCCTGCGACTCGGTGCAGCAGCCAGCCAACGTCAGGCGGCGCCAGTATCGCGACGCTGGGAGCGACGACTCACCGGTTCGATGTTTTCCCAATCGCGTGCCAACCGCCTACGCTGAGGACTCCACTTCGAGGCTCGTCCGCCCATGCACCAACGCGCGCAGACAGGAGCACCGGTCCGTCAGACCCTTACACCCGTAACCAGCTGCCGTAAACGTCATGCGACGTTTGCTGGCGACGATGGTCCGGCCGCGTCGAGATAAGGTTGCAGCCACATTCGCGGCCCTGCTGACAACTCGGCACGCGAGCCGAACCTCGGCGTCAGTGCCGATGGGGGTGTCGGGAACGCTGGCGGACGCCAGGGGCCGTGTATTCGCGGCTGTCGTCAACAAACCGCCGGTTGAGAGGCCAGGCGCCGGCGGGAGCGGTGACTGCCTCGTCGGCACCCTCACGCTCGCGTACGGCCGGGCACCTACCGGCTACGTCACTAGACCACTGCGCCGACCGCACGGACTCAGCGGCCATAACGCCAGTAAGGCATGGGGCATGACGAGCGCGCGCCCCATGAACTGCTCGACGTTGCCGCAGCCGCACGACTACCTGGGACGCCGAGTTGACACGCCTAGGGCTAGGGGTGTATGGTCAGGATTTTCTAACTCAGGATATCGCAGTCTAACGAGTATGACTTTTGGCGAGGTGCACGAATATGTTTAGGGTCCATTCGACTGCAATACGGCGGGTTCTCACCATCGTTAGCCTCGCGGCGACGATGGTCGTAGCCGGCTACTCCAGCATGGCTCTAGCTGATCATTGGCACACCTTCAACAACCACACCCATGGGCTGGAGCATGGTTCGTCCACGACCGACGGATACTTCTTTGGCCGCACGTACGGTTACTACTTTGGCGACACTAACTACTGCGGAGTCGGCGACTGGGACGTAGGGGTTAATTACTACGGCTATTCCAGCAACTCTAGCCTGTGCTCGGTGTGGACTGGCGCATATTACTCCGGCATCAACGAATGCCATGGAGCATCGTATAACGCTGTAACCAACCCAAACTCTGTTCCCCAGCTCTCGGCGCACAATCACTACCGCCACAATCCCACTCCAGCGAGTTGCCACGTCAACATCACCTAATGGAATTCTGAAATGACACGTCGCCTGAAATTGCCCGTCGCTGCCGTGCTCGCCTGCATTGCGGCTGGCGCTAGTGCTGGCCTCGCGTTCAGCGACTCGGCGTCGCGACCAGCCGATCCATCGGTGCCGACGGCATCGGCGGCGCCCGACAGCTCACCCGATGACGGGCCGACGAGCCTGCTGGCGACGGACGCCACGACCCCGCTCGGATCGGTTGGCGTTCTGGCATATCACAACGCCGAAGGGCAAGCATGCTTCGCCGTTGGGCGCCCAGAGCGCGGGACCATCCTCGCGCGACATGGCACCTCGCAGGTCCCGCTGGACCTTGTTGGCCACTGCGCCGACCGACCCGAGCCACTTGCTTATCAGTTCGACGTAACACCAGAGGGCGTTGTGCTGTACGGACTCGCGGCAGATGATGTCAAGGGGTTGACGCTACGGCTATCCGAACGGTCCGCCGCGGTCCAGCCCACAGCGGACCATGCTTTCGTCGTCAGCATCGTCGCCACAGGGCTCTCGGGTAAGCCCTCGGTCGAAGTTACGAAAGCTGATGGCAGTACTCAGACACTGATGCTGCCACCTCTCTTGGACTTCGAAGAGATCAACCGCACGATGCGAGAAAACGCCAAGAAGAAGCTCGCTGAAGAGGCAGCCGCGAATGGCAACTAGCTCCAGCTAGTGAGCACGTTGTCGGGCTCCTTGCAGGCTGGGCTGGTCTCGAAGCCCGATCGGGTTTCCCGACCGCCCGGGGGGTCAAGCCGGTTCTCCTGCAGCCGCGCCTCTCGTTCACCTTCGATGTACTACCGCCAGGCCAAGCCGTGACGACCAGCCACGTTGGTTCCAAGGCGAGCAGGTCGGAGTATCTCGTCGCCTCCGGGCACAACCGCACGAATCTCAGTCCCAACGGAGCGGACGCGACCAAGAACCGAACTTCGTCGAACACGCCGCCATCTGCATAGGCGGCGACGATACGCCGCAGCCGGTCAGTTGTCTTCGCAGGGATCTCGATCTCGATCGCGACACGGTGCCCCGGGTTCGTCGATCACCAGGTCAGGCCACCGGTGACCACGCTGGCCGTGGCGGTCGACGACCTCGACACTGCACGGGCGGCCCGTCTCCCGCTCGATCAGCCTGCACTCCCGCTCCGTGAGCGCCACCACGCCGGGGTTCGCCAGCTCAAGCTGCGCCGCCAAACGAATGGTCGCCAGCTCGTGGGTGCGCTGCATCTCCGGGCGCGGCGGCCGCCGGGTCGCCAGCCCAAGCTCGGTTGCGCCCCTGCGTGAGATGAAGACGGCCCGCGGCTGGCCGCGAACGTCCTGCCGGCACTCCAGCATCACCGCTGCCGCCAACGGGCTCACCCGCGAATTCGCCCGCCGCACACTCACCCCAAACCGTTCCGCCAACACCTCAACCGTCACAAACCGAAACCTCGCCACCCATGCCAACACCTCACCATGAGCCGTGCTGTTTGACGGAGACTTTGATCTACCCCGGTATTGATGGAGTCGGGTTTCTAGAGTCCTTGGCAGCACGAGAGGATTTAGATGCCCCGCAGGTACCCGCCCCAGATGCGTCGTCAGGTGATTGAGCTTGCTCGGTCTGGGACGCGTGTGAAGCAGCTCGCTGTGACGTTCGCCATCAGCGAGGCGACGGTCTACAACTGGACCAAGCAGGACAAGATCGACCGAGGCGAGATAGAAGGCTTGACTACCGACCAGGCCGTGGAGCTGGCGATGGCGAGGCGCAGGATTAAGCAGTTGGAGACCGAGCTGGAGGTTGTCCCGTAGCTCGTAGAACTTGAGGTGGCGGTTCTCCCGCCTCGTCCGCTGCCGTTGGCAGCGTGGCGAGTGCGAAGTCATCCATTCGAGACGAGGAGAACCACCATGAAGAACGTAGAGGAAGCGGCCGACGCTGTCGG
>JBBRDH010000182.1:0-10223 GCA_038204125.1 Mycobacteriales bacterium | reverse complement strand
CCCGCGGCCGTCGGCCGGCCGCCGCGGGCCCGAATGGAAATGCGGGTCTGCCTGCAATCGAGTCCGCCGATGCCGACACCGCGTAGGCGACGAGCACATGTACCGGCCGGATTCTTCACCTCAGCCAGGGGTGCGCACTGCTGGTGCCTGCGGCTGGGTCAGCACCCGTAGGTCGACCAAACGAGAGCCCAGGCGGAGCTGAGATCCGACCACGGCCTGAGCGGACCGACCGTGGCACGCCGAGGCGCCGACAAGGAGGACATGACAGATTCGCAGCGTGGGCGAGCGGGCAAGCAACCGAAGTTCACCGACGTTCCCCGGCGCAGACGGCATTCGTCCGACAACTCTTTGGAGAATCGCTCAACCAATGGTCGAGTCCGGCCACCGGCCGCCCGTCCCCGTCCCGAGACAGTGAGCCGCGCAGGGAATCTCGCCGTCCTGGCAGGATTGCGATGTGAGCATGGTCGGGCCTCCCGATGGGCGCGGCGAGTTGCTTGCTGCGGTCAAGGCGGACGTTCTGGCGACCCGGCGGTGGTGGATGTGCCTCAATGGGCAGACCGCCGGCGAAAGTGGGCAGAGCCGCGGAATCGGTCTGGGCACGAGTCCGCCCGGCGACGCATGATGAACAAGTGGAGTATGCGAGACGCGTGCGGGATGGCGGCGGGTCCGCCCCGACACGGTCGGCCGGTGGTCGACCGGTTTCGCGATGGCCGGACCCGATCCTCGCCCTACAACGTTCGGTAGGTAACCGGGCGGTGGCATCTATGATGCGCGCCAAATCGGATAGGGCGGGTGCATCAGGGCCGGTGTGCCCCGCGTTCGGCCTCCAACGCCAAGCCGACACCGAGTATGTGCCGAGCGTGGGCGCGCCAGACCTCAAGCCGCAGCCCGAAACGAAACCAGAAGTACTCGGCCGCAAAGATCTGGACCAAGTATTTCGCAACAATCCGCTGCTGGTCGGTCGGATCAAAAGCGTGGCGACCGAGCTCGTCATCGACCCAGGACTACTGGCCGCGTCGCTGCTGGCCGAGACGTCGGCGTCAACGTGGTCGAAAACCTCCGGCATGGTGGCTTCAGAGGAACTTGGAATGGATGACTGGTTCGATCCGGACGCGCAGCGTCAGCTGAAGCGAATCATCGACGCCCACCCCGCGCTCGGACTGAAACTTGCCGACGTGCAAGCGACAGGGGAGACCTGGGACACGTCGACGGAGAAGGTCGGCGGTGCAGCGAAGCCGCGTGGCGAGCTCGATGCAACCAAGGCGGTGGCGGCGTTTGGCGTCTACTTCAAGATGCAGGAGACCTTGCTGCGCGCCGCCATTCGGTCCAAGGAGAAGGGCGCGCGGGGGCTTTCCATCCGCACCCTGGACGACCTCACGCCCGAGCAGCGCTTCACCGTGCTACGTGTCGGCCTGAACGCCGGAGTCGGTGTCGCGATCAACCTATTCCTCAAGCTCGCGAAGGGCGCCGACATCCCCCGTACTGGCAAGACGACGCGCGACCCGAAGAACGCCACGCGCACGGCGGTGCTCCACGTCTCACGGGCTATCCACCTCGCCCAGGAGATCTTCGGGCGGCCGTCGGGCGATTATCGGCCCGCCCTTGTCCGGATCTCTAACCAAGATGCTGCAATGATCTTTGACCGTCCAGAGGTGAAGAATCTGCCAGATCGGATTGTCCCGATCTACTACTGACCTCGTTCCCGGTTACCGCGCTGACGTAGAGACTGTGCACACTTCGGCTCCGCGAATGTCAAGGCCGCGCCGATTTGGCAGTCCGAGTGGAGCAGACCCGGAACCCTGACGACTTTCCATAACGTCGCGTAATTAGTCAGTCACTCAGCGTACAGTGGTGCTAGGAGGAACCAACGCCACTGTTCTGGCGATGGAAAAGGTGCCAAGGAGATGCTGCGGTCTGGGCCTGCTGGTCGACGTCACCGAGGCCAACGACCAGGTCCGGCTCAGCCCCCGACAACTACGAAGCGCCAACGCCCAGGTCGTGGAAACCATGGAACAACACACCGACGTGAGCGGTCAGGTCTCCACCGCCGCAGGCCAGATCGCCGCCGCCGCCGGCAGTCTCGCCGCCCTGGCCCGCAACCTCGAAGACACCGCGACGACGGTCGGGGCCGGGCAGCGGTGACCGGGATGCGGGCGGTCCTGCCACCGGTGGGCGCCGAGCCCTACTGGGCGACCAGGGGTATCGCCGGCGGGGGCTCGACGCCGGGCGGACGACCGCATCGTCAAGAGCCGCTTCGACGAGTCCCACCTTCCAGGCCATCCGCTCAAACCCGAGCACTCACCGGACGCTTGCGGTAGCGATGAAACGCACCACGATTTTGATCGCCGACGATTCGCTCCTCATCCGGGCGGTTGTCCGCAGCGAGCTGGAAGAAGAGGGTTATCTGGTGATCGAGGCCGAGGACGGATTCGGCGCGGTCGAGCAGTGCCGAGCCCGAAGGCCGGACGTCGTCCTGCTCGAAATCGTGCTACCCGGGCTCGACGGTCATCAGGTACTGGCGGAGCTCAAAGCCGACGCCGATCTGGAGAACATTCCGGTCGTCTTCCTGACCAGCCGAACCGGCATGGACGACGTTCTGGCCGGGCTCCGCGGGGGGGCCCACGACTACCTCAAGAAGCCGTTCGAACCGGCCGAGCTGCTGGCCAGGGTCGGTTCGGCCGTGCACGTCAAGCAACTCCAGGACCAGCTGCTGGAACGCAACGCGGAGCTGGACCGGACCAGCCGCACCGATGCGTTGACCGGGCTTTACAACCGCCGGCATCTGGACGACGAACTCCGCCGGCAGGTAAGCACCGCGCAACGGCACGGCGAGCAGCTGGCCCTGGTGTTGTTCGACATCGATCACTTCAAACAGGTCAACGACACCTACGGCCACCCGACCGGCGATCTGGTGCTCCGCGAATTCTCCCGCCGGCTGACCTCGGAGCTGCGCGCAGCCGACATCGCAGGCCGCTGGGGCGGCGAGGAATTCCTGCTCATCCTGCCGCGCACCGACCTGGGCGGTGCTGTAGAGGTGGCCGAACGGATCCGGATCGCCGCCGCCGCCGACCCGTTCTCGGCGGCCGGGTACGAGGTTCTTGTCACCGTCAGCGCCGGCTGCGCCGTAGGGCCGGACGAACCCGACGAGCTGATCAGAATAGTCGACACGGCCCTGTACCAGGCGAAGGCGACCGGTCGGAACCGGACCGTCGCCAGCCGCCCGCCGCCCGCCGCGGCGGAATAGCCGCCGACCCGGCCGCAGACCCGATTCCCAGGTCCGCACCCACCGGTTCCCCCTGTTGGGACCGATGTCGGCGCAGAGGTGCCAGCTGCCGTCAACATCTCCCATTCCGCAACGGCAGGGCGCGGATGAGGTCGCGCTTGCGGCCGCCGGCGTAGTTGGAGTCGCGGCAAATCTGATGGTCAGTTTCATCGATAAAGGGCGGATGCAGGCAGGGCGCCGCTACAGTCCGGTGGCACGGGGTCAGGCCACCGAAGGTTCGGCGATACCTGCCGGGCTCGGACTGCGTTCGTCCAAAACCCTTTTGGAGAATTGCTCAACCTGGAGTCGAGGGTCGGGCCGGCAGGAGCCCGTCACGGTTTCGGAGACTGGGAGCGGCATGGAGGGAAACTCGGCTGCTCTGGGAGGATCGCCCAGTGAGCATCGTTGGGCTGCCTGACGGGTACAGCGAGTTGCTGGCTGCGGTCAAGGCCGACGTCCTCGCGACCCGGTTGCGAGCGGCCAGGGAGGCGAACAACGAGATGCTCGGGCTCTACTGGCGGGTGGGCCATCTCATCATCGAACGCCAGGGATCGCAGGGCTGGGGTAGCAAGGTGATCACCCGGCTGTCGGCGGACCTACGACGAGAGTTTCCGGATCAGCGTGGCTGGGGCCCCAGCAACCTGGCGTCGATGCGAGCGTTCGCGGCGGCCTGGCCGGATCCGGCAATTCTCCAAAGTTCTCTTGGAAAATTGCCGTGGGGCCACGTGGTCACGCTCCTGCACCGGCTTGGCAGTTCCGGTGACCGAGAGTGGTACGGGGCGCAGGCAGCGAGCAACGGCTGGTCCGGGAACGTGCTGGAACATCACATCGCCACTGGTCTGCATCGGCGGATCGCCGCCGCACCCAGCAACTTCGACACTCACCTGTCCAGCGCGGACTCGGACCTGGCGAAAGCGATCGTCCGCGATCCCTACGTCTTCGATTTCCTCAGCCTGACCGCGAAGACCTCGGAACGCGACGTTGAGCAGGCGATGATGGACCGGCTGCAGGAGACGCTGCTCGAGCTGGGCAGCGGGTTCGCGTTCGTTGGCCGACAAGTTCGCCTGGACGTCGACGGAGACGAGTTCTTCATCGACTTGCTCCTGTTTCATGTGGTCCAACTGCGCTACGCAGTCGTCGAATTGAAGGTCGACAAGTTCCGGCCCGAACACGCCGGGCAATTACAATTCTATGTGGCGGTCGTCGACGACAAAATTCGGAAAGCCGACATTCACGCCCCCACTATCGGGATCCTGCTGTGCGCCAGCCGCAATGAAGCCGTGGTCCGCTACTCGCTCGGGTCGACAACAGCGGCGATGGCCGTCTCCACCGTCAGCTACGAAAATCTGCCTCCGGCCGAGCGTGCCGTTCTCCCACCCGCGGAGGTTATTGAAGCGGCCGCATTGTCGGTGACCGAATCAGAAGACCACGACAAGGGGAACCTCGGTGACGGTGATACCGCCGTTCGAGGAGACTGAGCGGCGAAGTCAATTCGTCTCGCCCACGGCGTGGGCCGTTTCGGGCGGCTGAAGCGGTCGAACGGGAAGGGTCGGCGGGATCGGCGAGTTGGGAGTCAGACTCCAACCCGCGAAACCCGGCCCGGTCCAGGACTCACCCGGACCTCGAAGCCGCCGGGTGCACGGGCGAGCTGCCGAGGTGTCTGATTCGCCGTCGTCGCCGCTCACCTCACCCGGGCCGCCTCCGACTCGACGGGGGCCAGCTCCTGTCCCACCCGTCCGGCCCGACCGAAGGCATCCGCGCCGAACCCCAGGCAGCCCAACCGGTGTAGCTGCAGGGACCGACCAGGCCGGCGTGGTCCACGGTCGGTCGGGTAGCACACGTGTTGATGCAGAACACAATTCGCGCCGGTTGGGTTTCGGCGGAGTCATTCGCCCTTGCGTGGAAACTGTTTCCTTCGGTAGGCGTCGGCGCTGTCCCTTGCTACCCACCTGCCTATGCTCAGCGTTGTGGAACGACTCGTCGCCGGTCAGGAAGTCCGGCTCCTGCTCGGGGTGAACCTGGCCCGGGTGACGCAGCTGGCCAAGCGGCCCGACTTCCCCCCACCGGTCGCCAAGCTCGCCGCCGGAAGCATCTGGACCTACCGCGAAATCAACGAATGGGCTCGGAGCCTGGGCCGGGAGTGGCACGCCGACGCGCTCGACACGCCCAATCGGGCACCCTGACCGTTTCGCCGCGCGGAACCGGACCGGTCCGGGCCACCGAAAGTGGTCGACGACATTCGCCGGGTCGGGCCGCTTCCGTTCCCCGCCACAATCTTTAAAGACTTGGCCCACCATTGGACCAGGGGTCGGGCCGGCGGGGTCCCCGGTCAGCGCTTCGAGGCGGCGAGCCGGCGCAGGGGACCCGCGTCCGCGCCGGTCAACAGCTGGCCCAGTGCCTGCGCTGCACCTCAACCCGGGATCCGGCGGGGTAATGCCGGCGCCCGACGATTCCGGCCAGTTCCACGCAAGCCTCGGCGGGCGTCCCCTGCAGCCGCACCGAGGTCACCTGCCGCACCGCGGACCCGTCGAGCACCTCGTCGCCGATGCGCAACGCATCGGCGGTGATCCTCTGCACCCTCACCCCCCAGGCCCCGTCGGTGCGCTGCTCCATCGGGTCACCCTTCCACCCGGCACCGACAGTCCCGCCGGATCCAGGTCCGACCGGGTCGCCGCGCCGGAGCCGAACGTCGGCGCGCCGGCGGGCGGCCAGTCTGCGCCACCACCGCGCGGGGGATCACGCTAAAACTTGCCAGATCAGGGCGGCGGGCGACTTGCCCGCGCTCGACGGTGTAGTCGGCGAGTTGCAGGGCACGGCCGCGGCCTTACAACGGCCGAAGGACGGTCTGCTTCGTGCCGCGATTTTCGCGTTGGCCGGCCCCTGGATCCGCCGTTTCCCTGTTGGGCACCGCCGCGAACTAGCCGCCGATTTCGCTCGCCGCACCCAGCGGCGCGGCCCACCGCCAGGGCAGTGACGGCCGTGGCCGCCACCGATCCGGCAGCGGCGGCGTGTTGGTGGTTGGGTATCGCGGGACGGCCCGGTGTGTGCCGGCGGTGTACCTGCACCCGGGATGAGGCGGTGTCGTGCCGCCGCCCGACTTGGCCGTCCAGCTCGACGGACGCTTCGAGGGCGGGCTCTGCAACCGCCGCCGGCAGTGACCGGTGCGGGCCGCGCCGGGCGGGCCGCGGTCGTTGCTGGGCCGGCCGGCAATGACCAAGGCGCGGCACAGCAGGTGCCGGGGAAAATGTGTCAGCTCAGACAGGACCCATTACCCCCGATAATGCGGCAAGTCAGGGGCGACGACCGCAGCGAGGACAGTGCGGCTGCAGTCGGCCAAGTTGCCGTCAGGCCGGTCATCGGTGGAGCGGATCGCTGACCCTGTCAGGCCCGGCGGCGGATGGTTCGGATCTGGTCGGCGACCTCGGTCATCGCGGTGGTGTGGGCTTGCAGTCGCCGCACAGCTTCGTCCGCGGTGTCGGTGACCCGCTCCGTCCTGGTTTGCGCTCGTGCCCAGGCCAGGTCGTCGACCGCGGTGACGGTGTCGAGGACTATTTGAGCGCGGTTGGCCTGTTCAACGGCGTCAGCCAGAATGGAGGCCTGGTAGCGCAGCCGTCGATATTCCTCATCGGTGGTGGCCGGATCGGTGATGTGCCACAACATCTCGCGGACCGCCCGGCGGGTATCGCATCCACCGTCGAAGTCGGCGAGAGCCAGGGCGCCAACTCGGACCTGCAGCAACCGCAGGACGGTGTCGAGCAGGTCGGGGTCGTCGGTGTTGACGGGGCCGTGCACCCGCCGCTTGCCGACCACCACCGCGACCATGCACAGGCCGACGCCGACCACGGCGCCGACCAGCGCCCCCCACACCAGGGCCAACGGCCCGCCCAACCCGTATCCGCCGGCGGCTGCCCCCGCCGCTGCGCCGGCGAACGCGCACCACACCTGACCTGTCGGGTGGTTCCCGGCGGAGCCGAAACCTCGTTCCGGGGCGAACAGCGCCCGCAGCTGCGCCTTTCGCAGCCAACGGCCCAGCCCGGTCCGGGTGGGTGAAGTGATCCACAGCCCGCACAGCTCGATGTCGCCCAGCTGTACCCGGCCGCCACCGGATGGGGCTTGCCAGATGACCGCGCCTAGTTCCATCGTCTCGGTCAGCACCACCGGCGACCCCGGACCCAGCGAGGCCGCCTTCATCCCGGCGCGGGCCCACCGGCCCGACCAGGCCGGCATCGACACGGGTGACAGCAGTTGTTGCAGGTCGGCGTTCGTGACTGTCATGGCCACGACCCTTCTCCCTCGTGAAGCCCGGCGGTGGTCAGACGGTGCCTAATTGCCGGGAGCGTATTTCGGGACACCGACACCGACACCGACATCGGCTGCGGCCGGAGGGTGGAAAGGTCAGGCTGGTGCTCCGCGGTGCGGCCGGGCAGTGCCGTATCGTGTCGTCCCGGCCCGGGCAGAACGGCCGCGTGATGCCGTCACCGCGGGGGCGGCCGAGACCAATTGCGCAAGACCCCTCCTGCCCGATTCGAGCTGCGCAGGCCACCGTTCACACTCGCCGCCCGTCCCGATCGCAGGTCACCACGGTGGAGTTGGGCGCACCACAATCGAGCCAGCGTTCCATTCTCCCGCCACAGCTGATGCCCACGGGACAAGAAAACGAGCCCCGAACACTCGACGGGGCCGACCGAAGGCGATGGCGCGCAGGCAAGGTGGGTGACCGCGGCGCGATTGCGCAGAGAACACACCGGGCCCGGGGGAGAGGAGGCGACTGGACGCACTGAGGCCTCGATTGCCGCTCGCCAAAGACGGGATGTGGGGTGGCGGCACGGCGACAGGCATCGGGGGGACAGCGGATGGGACCGCGCCGTGGTGGGGTCGCTGTGCTGATCGGATGTGCACCGTCAGCGTCGCTTACTTCGCCGCCGGCGTGGGTCTCGCGGGACTGCGCGGGGGATCGATCGGCGAGAACTGGCCGCCAGGATGCAGGAGGTGGGTTCCGCCGGTTCAGTGAGCGACCGAACTGACCCTGAAAAGTGATGAAGCGGGCCGAGCCGCCGGGCTTACCGCACTTCGGGGGCTTGCCCGCTCCACCTCGGCCGGTCCCGACCGCGTGGACCTCCTCGAGTCGGTCAATGCGGCTAACTTGGCACTCTCGTCGAAGCGGAGAGCGACTACGTCCGGGTTGCCGGCGACGTCGAATTTATAGCGGATGAGGAACCGACGGCGCCGGGCGGCAGGGGGAGGATCCCGGTGACGGCGACCAGTGAGCGAGTGGTGCGGGTGTCCCTGTCCTGATTGAGGGCGCTCGCTGCGCAAAGCGATCAACGACCGCACAGGTTCACCGACTTCCGAGCTCACCGAGAAGATCGCCGCAGTCGGGCATTCCGATCCAGTCCTCACGTCCCCGGGCCACGCTGACGGAAAGGCTCGCTGAACCGCCCCCGACCTGATCGTCACGGCCGCGTTGACACGTGTCTTGGGCTCCGAACAAGGCGACGAACCGACCAACGACGATTAGTCGGCTCGCCGAGGGTCGAAATGACTGCGCCGTCCAACGAAATTCGGTGAGCATCGCGGGAGAAGTGCTGTAGCTCATGCGATCTCAGCTAGGACCGGCGCATCGCTGCACCGGTGCCGGCCCGGAACGGCCACACCGGTTGTGTCGGGGTCGGCTCCTCATGCCAACCGGCGGGGCATCAGTCCCCCGCGACATCCGGTGGTGGTCGCGGCGATTCACTGGGCGGGCTCCGATGGTCGGTCCACGATGCGGTAGATCGTCGACCGGCCCACGTCGAAGCGTTCGGCGAGCAGCGCCGCTGGTTCACCGGACCGGTATTGCTCGACGACCTCGGATTGTTGTGCTGTCGTCAGGGTTGGCTTGCGGCCCGGGAGTCGACCGGCGGTCCGTGCGGTTCGCCAGCCCTGCGTTGCCCGCTGAGCAGCGACGTCGGCTTCGAAGTCCGCGGCAAGCGCGATCACCGACTCGAGTAGCTGATCCGCCGTCCTCAAGTCGAACACCGACGCACCGACCTGCAGGAGCACTCCCGCTTCGGCCATCGCGGCGAGAACACCGGTGAGGTCGGTCAATGTCCGGGCCAACCGCGACAGCCTGGTGACGACCAGTTGCCCACCGGGCTGACACGCCTCGATCGCGGCGTCCAGTTCTGTGGAGACCCAACCGGAGCCTGTGCGCCCGACATCGGCGAAAAACCCGTCCAGGCCGAAAGGTTGAAGTGCCGCGTTGCGAATCGGCATCGCGCGGGTCCGGCCGAACCCTCGCATACCCGATGCGCATCCACCAATGTACCGATTTCGACCCAATTCGGAACACGTTTTCGACCGGGCCATTGCCCGCGAACCCGCTCACATTTATGACCGAGTAGTCCCGCCACCTCCGTGGCATCCGCCCTACCGCAACAACGCTCTGGCCGGGCCTAGCACTTTTGGGTGACTGGCTCGCGGGTTACAGATTAGGGGGGACGCACGTGGACGGATTCATCTACAACTGAGCTTGGTCCCTTGGGGCGTGTCGACCCCGGTGTGTCTGCCGTGGGGCAGTGTCCGGCGTCGGGCATCGCTCGCCTGCCCAGCAGGGCCACCACATCGCCGCTGTCGGCGCGGACGAGCTGGCCGGCTCCCCAGCTCCAAGTCGGTGTCGGCGGCCTCGAGCCGGACATCGGTGAGGTCGACCCGAACCGGGTGCCGCTTGCGGCGCTGAACCAGTCGAGGACGGCGGTCGCAGCCGCAGCCCGAGCGACTGCGGGCCGGTCGAGCACGATCGCCACATCCGGGGAGTGAACGATGGCAAGGCTAAGCCCAGGGATGCGCCGTCGTGCCGGGTAGTTGATCTTGCTGACCGAAAGTTGATCTTGTCGGTGGGTTCTACGTGTTGGTGGCATGGCTGACTGACCGGCTGGTCCGGTTTCTCCGGCAGTTCTTCAGGCCTGGTGGGCGACGGTCG
>JBBRDH010000181.1:0-10376 GCA_038204125.1 Mycobacteriales bacterium | reverse complement strand
CCGACATCCCGGCGTCGACGTACCAGTACGGCACCGGCCACCGCTCGGGGTCGTCCAACCCGAACCCGATCTTGTCCGGTTCGGCGTAGCGGTCGGTGTAGGCAGTCGAATCAACGAACACCAACACCACCGTCGGCGGTCTCCACGACGACACGGAGAACACCTTCTCCGACAAGCCTTCCGGATCGGTCGTCCGGAAGAACAGATCAACACCCGCCGGGTCGCGCAGCACAACAAGTTCCAGGCCCTGACTGAAACCTGCCGACGGCGCGTGCAGCGCCTTGTCCAGAACGTCCCGGAGGACACCGTCGGGAGCCTGCCGACGCTCGAATCGATGGACCATCCGGCGCTGACGGACCACCTCATCGAACTCGACGAGCCACCTCCGAAACGGTCGAGTCACCACCGAAGGCGCTGGTCACCGCAGCGGATCAGCCGTGACCGCAGCCGAGCGGCCCGATCCCCGATCGCGCGAGTGGACACCGCCGTTACCTCACACACCGCCCGGGACGATTTCGACGAAACAACCAGATCACCCCGGGCCCACCATGTCACGTCAGACTGAACCCCTGCTCGTGCCACGGGTCGAGCCCCCAACCTGGTGGGCGTGCGCCGCCCCGAAGTGAACCGCCCGGTGAACCTCAGAAATTCACGGACTTCGGCCCGTACTTGTGCTGTCCCCATTCGGCACCTCCCGGGTGAATCGGGCTGCTTTATCCTCCTCTGTCGTGGCCGCAGGCTAAATCGGCTTGATCACTCAGTAATACCCCCCTTTCGGCGATAGCGACGCCGTCCGCTTCGACCCGCTGCCCTCATGGCTTGACGGGGCAGTGGCTGCACGCGATCCGAACCACCATGGTCCACATCACCCGAAACCGTTCCACTACAACCGGTTTCGCAATCCCGGAGCGGGCGCGATGCTGCGGGTGGTTGGGGAGGCGGCGCACCGCTGGCTCCGTCTCGGCGGGCACGCAAGAGCAATGAGTGCGGGCAACAGGCCAGAACGAATGCCGGGGATTCGGCGGGGTGTGTCTGTGATCGGATCTCCTCGAAGCTGGGCGATCTTTCAGCGGCTATTCCGCAGTGGTGGACCGTATGGTGGGTGCCGTCGACCGAGGACAAGGGAGCGTTGCGGATAGGCACGGCTTCTGGGGTAGGTCATCTCCGCGGTGCTGCGGGGGTGATCCGTTCTTGTCGTCCCAGAACTGGGCTTGAACCGGTCTTCGCTGCGCAGTCCAGTTCTGGGGTCGGTATGAGGGCGCAGAGTTGTCGCCTGCCCGCGGCCGCGGCCCCGGTCGCTGTCTGGGATCTGGTTGCAGCCTCCGGCTCCTCACCCTCCAGCAGCGGAGCGACCCCCCATCGGGCGAACACGGCTGTAGTGGATGCGAGGTGAATCCGGCGGATTGCCGTGCCGTCAGGGTTCATCAGGTAGAGGTCCTCGCAGCACCTGTCGAAGTAGCGGCGGTCGGAGGAGAACACCAGCTTTTTGCCGTCGGGGGAGTACGAGGCATCGAAGTCCTCCAGCGGCCACGGTGGGGAGGTGAGCCGGCGCAGGCCGGTGCCGTCGGGGCGCACGGTGTAGATCGCTCCGTTGGGGCGGTCAATGTTGCTGGAGAACACGATCCGTCCCCCGTCGGGCGCCCAGTCCGGTGCCCACGCCTCGAGCCGGGCGGGAGTGACCGGCCGTTCCGGGCCGCCGCCGAACGGCATGACGAAGATCCGCATCTTGATGCCGGCGACGTGCCAGCGCATGAAGGCCAGCCGTCGCCCGCCCGGGGACGGCATCGCCCAGTTGTACGACTCGCCGCTGTTCGGTGTGATGGCATGTTGGTGGCTGCCGTCGGTGCGGACGGAGAAGATGCCCCCGTCGCACCCATCGCCCAGGCAGTCCTGATAGACGATGGTGCGCCCGTCGGGAGTGAACCGCGGGAAGAATTTGGCGTCCGGGTTCTTGTCCGGGGTGAGCTGCCGCGCGGAGGAGCCGTCGGCGGCCGCGATCCAGATCTGGAACGACCCAGTCCGGTTGCTGGCGTAGGCGATGTGTCGCCCGTCTGGTGACCATTCCGGGGTGGCGTTGTAGCCCTGGTGGGTGACCTGGCGCAGCGCTGTCCCGTCGGGGTTGACGGTGGAGAGCTGGCCGGTCGCCCCGTCCTGGAAGATGATGCGGCCGCTACGGCCCGGCATGGTCGCTTGCGCGTTGGGGGAAGTGACCGGGCCGAGGGCAATCAGTAGCAGTGTCGTCAGCAACACGGATGCGGCGCGCCGGATTCGGATCATCACGTTCCTCCGTGTGCTGGGTGGGCGGTTCATCGGGCTACCGCCCAGTCCGAAAGCTGGATCCCCGGCAGGGTCACGATCGTGGTCTGCGCTCGAGCATCGGAAGTGGCCACGACCAGCGCGGGCGCGCCGCTGCGGAAGCTGAGCAGCACCATCCGCCGGTAATCCGGCGACCAGGTGCCGAAAATGCTTTCCCCCTGGGTCACGGCGCGCAGGCCGGTCCCGTCGCGGTGGATCGCGAACAGCTGACCGTTCACCGAGTCGCCGGTAAAGGTGATCTGTCGACTGTCGGGCGACCAGGCCGGCCGACCGGCGGCGAGGGGAGCGGGAGCGATCGTGCGGGGGGCTCTGCCGTCCGCTCGGGCGACCCACAATCGCGAGTCGTAGCCACCCTTGTCGCTGGTGTAGGCGAGCCACCGCCCGTCGGGCGACCACGCCGGTTCTGAGAAGTTCCAGTTGCCGCCGACGATGACACGCAGGCCGGTGCCGTCCCTGCGGACGACAGCAAGGGCGCAGGTCCGGAGGAACTGCGAGCAGCGGGAGAGCACCAGTCGCTGACCGTCGGGTGACCAGGACGGCGAGGAGTGGTCGTATCCGGGGTCCGACAAAAGCTGGTGGCTCGAGGTGCCGTTGCTGAACATCACCCAAACGTCGGCGCTGCCGGCGACGTCACTGATGTATGCGATCCGCCGGCCGTCCGGGGACCAGTGCGGGTCGAAGGCGTTGTGTCCGGATCCGAGATGCGTCAGCTGCCGCAAGCCGGAGCCGTCCGGTCTGACCGTGTAGATCTGGGAGCTACCACCGTCGACACTCGGGCGATCGTGGGTATCGAAGACGATCAGTCCGTTGCGGCCGGGAAAGGTGGCGCCCGCCGGCGGAGCCGAAGTAAGGAGGCAGACCAGGGCAAGAGCGGACGCGGCTGAACCGAGTCGACGCAGGGTGGTCACCGTGTCCCGCCCCGGTCGTCCCGATCGCCGTTCGCGGAGCCGATGGTGCTGAGGTGACGCTTGTTCCACGCGGTCTTCGTCAAGGCCGCGCCGGCTCATCGTGGCGGTGCTTCTGGCCCAGGTCAGGATCGCCGCTGGAAGGGCGATGATGCCGCTGGTTGGTGCCTTCATGTCGTGTCCTTTCTCAGAGGTGGGAGCGGGTCTGGTGGGAGCTGAGGTTCAGGCGGGCCGGGCCCAGTCGGGGAGGTCGTCGAAGGCCGCCGTGTTCGTGACCCGGCGGAGGTGGTGGCCGTCTGCCCGAGCTGTGTAGATGTCGGCCTGACCGGCTGATCGCCGGAACAGCCCGAAGATGATGTGGGATCCGTCGGGCGCCCAGGCGGGAGCGTAGGCGTACGAGGTCTTGGCAGGGACCGGCAGAGTGATGCGGTGCAGGCCACGGCCGTCTGGCCGGACGGTGAACAGCGAGCCGGTTTCGCTGCCGAACAGGATCAGGTGGCCGGTCGGCGCCCATCGAGCGACACCGTTGTCGTGGCTGTTGGGCAGCCCGTACGGGGTGATTTGCCGCAGCCCGGTGCCGGCGATTTTCTCCACGAACAGGGCTCCGCTCTGGCCCTGATCGGGTGTCGGTTCCGGACCGGGCCTGGCCCGTTTGAACACGAAGCTCTTCCCGTCTGGTGACACCCCGCCGGGCAGGTCGCCGCCGCCGAAGTCGCCGCTCGCCGGGAACGGGTTCACCGTCAGCCGGACGGCCCCACCACCGTCGGAGGACCGCAGGCTGTAGATCCCGTTGCGCGACGGGTCCCCGCTGTAGCGTCGCGCCTCGCACAGGATGCGTGCCCCCCCCGGGACCCAGACGCAGGGAGACACGCCCATATCGGCCGGGAAGCCGGCAGCGGCCAGGATCCGGAAATGGGACCCGTCGGGTGACACGGTCGCGGGGCGCACTCCGGCCGGCGAGAAGCTGAACACCAGCAGCTTCCGCCCGTCCGGTGACCAGCGGGGCCCGCCGACCGGCACCGGGAGCGAAAGGTCACGTGCGTGGGTGCCGTCCGGGTTGGAGATGGTGACATGAGGGTCGCCGGTCTTGGGATCGTTGACCTGGAATGCGATCCGTCCGTGGTCGCGAGGTTCATCCGAGTCGTCCGTCGAAAGTTCCGGGGCGATGTCGACGCCGCCCCGCGCCTGGATCCCGGCCGCACCAAAGTGTTGATTTTGAGCAAGAGTCGACGCGATCCTGGTGTATTGGTTTTCGATATGGACAGCTGTCGCGGTCGCGGTCTGGGCCGCAGCAGGTTCGCACAGGGCCACGCCCATCACGGTCAGTAGGACGCCGATCAATGTTGCTCGACCCGCCGCGCACGTGGTGACGGTGGCGTAGCGAAGGGTCCTAGCATCACGCGTGAGGTCGGTGAGATTGTTACCCATGGCTCCCACAATCGGCTCGTCCGGTGGCGGCCCGCGGAGAAATCCCGCGGACAGAACGCGCTTTCTGCCGTCGATCATGGCGCGGGACGGGCGTTCCGTTCCGAGTAGTCGACTACTCGAATCTTGACCGCTGTACGGCGTGAGACCGAGTAGTGGATTACTCGTGACGGGGCTCGTCGCGGGGTGAACCGTGAAGCTCATGTCCGAGGATCGGGCCGCTGCGCTGAGCAGGATTCCGCGCGCGTACGCGCTTGCGCTTCGGCTGCGTGACGCGGGAGTAGCTGGTGCCCTGATCGCCGAATGGTTGGACATCGAACCGGAGGCGCTGGAGCCGATGTTGCGGCTGGCCGAGGCGAAGCTCGCAGCGATAGAAAACGAGAGCGCCAAATAGCTTCCAGTTCTTTACCCTTTGTCAATGAGTCTGGACTGGCCACTCACGGGTCGGGCGGAAGAACTGCGTTTCATCGACGACGCGGTGAGCGGATCGAGTGGCCACCGCGGCATCGTGCTCGCCGGGTCGGCCGGTGTCGGCAAGACGAGGCTGGCTCGGGAGAGCGTCGCGGCGGCACAGCAGAACCGGACGATCACCCGTTGGGTGGCGGCCACCAGTTCGGCCCGTGCCCTGCCGTTGGGCGCGTTCGCCGGTGTGTGGAGGGGCAGCGGCGGCGACCCGTTGCGGCTGCTCCGCGAGGTCATGGACTCGCTGCTGGAGGGATCGCAGGGTTCCCGCGTCGTTGTCGCTGTCGACGATGCGCATCTACTCGACGAGCATTCTGCGTTCCTGGTGTACCAGCTGGCGATGCAGGGCCTGGCGACGGTCGTACTGACCGTGCGAACCGGCGAGGCGGCGCCCGACTCGGTGACCGCGTTGTGGAAGGACGGCCGGTTGGCCCGGATGGAGCTCCAGCCGCTCTCGGCGGAGGAGACGGCGACTTTGCTGACCTCGGTGCTGGACGGGCCGATCGATCAGGCGGCGTCGCGGCGGATGTGGTCGCTGACTCGGGGCAACGCTCTATATCTGCGGCATGTGCTGGGTGAGGAGATCGCCGCGGGGCGGTGGCGATTGATCGACGGGGTGTGGCAGTGGATCGGTGAGCCCGTCGTTTCTCCCGGTCTAACCGAACTGGTCGGCGCGCAGATGGGTGGCCTTTCCGAATCCGTCAGTGCCGTGCTGGACCTACTGGCCCTCGGTGAGCCGTTGGCGGTATCACTCCTGGGCCGGCTCGTCGACCCGACGGCGGTCGAGGCGGCCGAGTCGGAACGACTGGTGAGCATCACCCGAAACGGGCAGATACTCGAGGCCCGCCTGGCTCACCCGCTATATGGAGAAGTGCGCCGAGCCAGGACCGGCCAGTTGCGCGGCCGCAGATTGCGGGGGCTCCTCGCACAGGGGTTGGCGACGATCGGAGCCGAGCGGGCTGAAGACACGCTGCGCCGGGCAGTTCTCACCCTTGATTCCGACCTGGCACCCGATCCGGCCGTGTTCGCGGAGGGTGCCCGCGCGGCCTCGGAACTGCTCGACGTGGCGCTCGCCGAGAAACTACTCAGAGCGGCGGTGCTCGCGGGTGGTGGACGCGACACGCAGGTCGCGCACGCCTATGCCCTGTCGATGTTGAGCCGGGGGCAGGAGACGGAGACGATCCTGGCGTCCCTCGAGGATCGCGAATCCGACGACTCGGTCCGCATGGAGGTTGCCGTCATTCGAGCTTGCAATCTGTTTTTCGATCTGGGGCGTCCGGACCAGGCCGAGGAGATCCTCGATCAGGCCCGGAACGCTCTCACCGATTCCCCCGCCCTGGACGCTATCGACGCGATCGCATTCACTTTTCGCTGTCTGCTCGGTCGCAGCACTGCAGCATCGGAGGAAACGACGCGGGTGCTTGATTCGCCTCCACCGAACGACCGGGTAGCGGTCATGGCGACGATGGGACTGGTCGTCGCGCTGGGTTGCCGGGGCCACGCCGACCAAGTGACGGCCGTTGCCAGGCACGGGTACGCCGTCGCCGAACGATCGGTCAACGCGGCCTTTCTCCGGTTCGGTTTGTGCGACATGCACCTGGTGGCCCTGCGCCTGGCGGGCTACCTGTCGGAATGCAACGACATCGCCAGGAGCATGCGGCACACCAACGCGGAGTTGCCTGGATTCCCTGACCTGACGATCGCGGTCCTCGCCGGACACGCAGCCTTCGGCTCCGGTGATCTCCCCGCGGCACGACAATGGCTGCAGCACGCACTCAACGGGTTCATCGCCGCGAACGAGACGATGGGATGGACGTTTCATTGCCTCGTCAGCCTGACCCAGACGCTGGCGATGGCAGGTGAGTTCGCAGCCGCCGCACAAGCGCTGGACCAGCTTGTGGCTCGCCGGTGTCCTGGGTTCGGGTTCCTCGAAGCTGAGGTGCTGCTGGCCCACGCCTGGGTCGCCGCAGCGCAGGGCGCGGTCAGCCAAGCCGTCCATCTGGCCAGGGCGGCAGCCCAGAAGGCCGTCACCCTCGGCCAACCCGCTTACGAGGTGCTGGCCCTGCAAACGGCGACCCGTTTCGGCGACCGCACCGTCGCCCGTCGGCTGGCCGAGCTGGCCACCCAGGTCGACGGGCCTCGCGCGCCCTCGGCCGCCGCCCACGCCGCCGCCCTCGCGGCCGACGACGGTGACGCACTACAGACCGCCTCCCAAAGGCTCGAGCAGATAGGTGACCGGCTCGCCGCCGCCGATGCGGCAGCCCATGCAGCAACCGCCTACGCCCGACAAGGTCGACGCGGTCCCGCGTTGACCGCAGCGGCCACCGCCGAACGACTGGCCTCGGCCTGCGGTGGCGCCCGAACACCGGCGCTGCGGGAAGCGCTCCAACCATCGCCCCTCACCACCCGCGAACGCGAGATCGTCACCTTCGCCGCGGAAGGCATGTCCAACCGGGCAATCGCTGACCGATTAGTCGTCTCGATCCGCACCGTCGAGGGTCACCTGTACCGCGCGGCAGCCAAACTCGGCGGCGCCAGCCGCGACCACTTCGCAGACTTCCTGTCACTGAAATGACCCCGGGGGCCGCAGTCACCGGCAGGCCGTACCCGCGGACTCGCGCGCCTCGGCTGGGCGATCCCATCGTCGAGCTGACGATGCCGGCGCGGAG
This sequence comes from Mycobacteriales bacterium, assembly GCA_038204125.1. GTDB lineage: Bacteria > Actinomycetota > Actinomycetes > Mycobacteriales > Nakamurellaceae > Nakamurella. Next base: position 2,599 of record JBBRDH010000181.1, on the reverse strand, counting down.
GCGTTGTTGCGGATGGTTCCCACGGTGTGGATAACATCTCGAGCCCAATTAGCAACAGGTCGTCTGGGTGGACCAGCTGGATCGAACCTCGCTCGCCAGTTGTGAAGCTCGCTGCAGTTCGAATCGAGCAAATTGGCCGACCGTGGCCGTAGGACGCGCATCGACCGACTTGACGCGCAGACCGCACGGCTGACCGCCGAACGCGGCCGACTCGCGGCCGTTGCCATCTTCGATTTCTTAGCCTCCGCAGCCGGGACCCCACCCGGACCTTCAGCCGTCCATCTGCCGTCGATCGGGACATTCACGGCCGCTGGTATATGTCAATGCGGTGGTCCACGTCCAGGACATGGACAGTGTGGGTGAGCTCGTCGATGCGGTACACGATCCGGTAGGTACCGCGGCGGGCGCCGTGGCAACCCACCAGCGGACCGAAAAGCGGGTTACCGATGCGATGCGGATTGATCAACAGTGTCGCGTGACAAAATTCCAGCACCGCCGCAGCAACCGCCTCGGGCAGTCGGTGCGAGAGGGCGCGGCGGGCAGCCGCCTGAAAGCAGATGTTCCACCGCTCCGGCTCAGTCACGCACCGGTGGCACGTCGCCGGGCCAGATCGGCTTGAACCGTTGCGAAGTCCACCCCGTCGTCGCCGCCGGCCAATTCACCCAGACTGTCGAATACGCGGCCCGCGGCGGCGGCGTCGCCCAGAATTTCCAGCGTCATCTCCAAACCTTCCAGATCATCGACCGACAACAGCACGGCCTCCGCCTCCCCGTTGCGCGTCAGGGTGATCCGCTCGTGCTGTTGCCGCACCCGGCGGGCCAACTCCGAAAGGTGAGTCTTCGCCTCGGACAGGGACACCGTCGTCGCCGCAATCGTCATAGCCTGAGTCTAGCCTTGTGTTGGTTCGAATGTTGACCAGCTGCCCTTCGACGGTTCGATGCAGCTGGCGAGCCCCGCGCTCCCGATGATCTCGCTGGGGAGGTCCCAAATCTGCGGGACGGACTCGACGCACTTGGAAGCACTGCGCGGCCGATCTGGCAGCACCCGGAGATGGCAGGCGTACGGCGCTGGGGGTAACTGAGCAGTGCGACGTAGGAGCTGGCCATCTCGATCGTGCACGCCTTTGCGCGTTTGGTCATGGCCGGTTCCGCCTCCGGCCGGATCGCATGGTCGTGGGCGGCGAGATACCAGGACGGAATACCGAGCCGGGCCGGGCTTTCCGGACAGGCGCGCCGAGGGCGGACGCCAGCAGTGGCCGAGACACCAACCTGGTGGGCGTTCGCCGCCCCGAAGTGAACCGCCCTGTAAGACGCAGAAAGTTACGGACTTCGGCCCAATACTTGTCCCCATTCGGCACATCCCTGTGAATCGGCCTACTCGACCCTCCTCTGTCATGGGCGCGAGCTAAACCGGCTTGATCACTCTGTATGCAAATATCCCTCCGACATTTGTGACAGCGATTGTGCAAACCGATCAACCCAATACCCCAATGCGGCGACAGCGACGACGGGCGGTGGTTGGACGCGACCTGAACGAGCACAGGTAGGCATCACCGGAAACGTTCCACCATCACCGGTTTTCACCAACCGGGGAGGGGCTAAAGCCCACACAATCCGCGAATATGGCTTCGGCACAACCAGAATGGAGGTGCCACAACCAGAATGCCGGAAGACTTCCGCTTGCCTCGGACGGGCGGGGGTCGACAGCCCCGAGAGCACTTTGAACTGCGCAAACGCCGCCGTGGCGGTGGCGGTGTGACGCTGCGTGCTGTTTCCAACGTGGCCCGTGTCGAGCACGCGGTTCGATCAGCTTGGCAGGCTGTTGATCGACGCCGACCGTTGTATCATCCTCGAATGCGCGTCGACTTTGCGATCATCGGTGCGAGTGTGGTGCTCACCGCGATTGCTTCGTATCTCGGCGCGAGGCGCTACGGATCGTTGAGTATCCAGTGGCGATATCCCGGTTCTATGCAGTACCGCGGCTGGAAGATGGGTCGCCCGGCGCGAACTCTTTTCGTCGTGTCGCTACTACTGGCAGTGAGGGCGGCGACCGATACTCCGATGGACGTCGTCGGGGGTCAGGGCTACTGGGCGTTCCTCTACGCGGGATTGCCGATAACGATCGCTCATTTCGCACCGGTAGTAATCCACAACAAGAAGGTGTCAAAGGCGCAGGACTAACAGTAATCGACAGACAACCGGCGAAAAGAGCCGGCACCACTGCCCGCAAAGTGCCGGGCTGCTGCTGGCCCAGGTTCGTCCAACGCAGCCTGTCCCTGCGGGGCTGACCGGCCCGAATCGAGTCAGCACCATCACCCAGAGGTGGTGGAGATGAGGGGAATCGAACCCCTAAACCCCGCCTTGCAAATTCGGTCCACTCCGTCCGGGACTGTGCGGCACCGTTCGTGACCTCGAAAGACAATCCGGTGAGGTACGCCCGAGTCCGGCTCTATCCGGTCGCTAGTACTACAGCAGTAGATCATGATCATGGGCCTGTGACCTGCGGTGATAGTGGCTCAGGCGGGCTTGGTACTGGTGTTTGCGACGCCAGATCGACCAGCTGATCAGTCGTGCGGTGGTGGCGATGGCGCCGGCCGTGA
>JBBRDH010000180.1:0-10455 GCA_038204125.1 Mycobacteriales bacterium | reverse complement strand
GGACGGCGTCCGGGGCCGGCCCACAGCAGGCCCGCGACCGGATCGGCCACCCCCGCATCGGCAACTCCGGACACATCCCAGACGCAGACATCGGCGGCGGACCCCGGCAACAGGCTGCCGAGCTCGGGCCGGCCCAGGCCGGCGGCCGACCCAGCGGTCGCGGCGAGCAGGAGCTCGCGGGCGGCGAGCGCGCGGCCGGCGAGCGGCGCGACCTGCATCGCCAGCCGGGCGTCCGCAAGCAGGTGGCCGGCGTCGTTGCTGCCGCCGCCGCTGGTTCCCAGTCCGACGCCGACGCCCGCGTCCAGCAGGGCTGCGACGGGGGCAACTCCCCAACCCATCGGCAGATCACATCCCGGTGCGTGCGTCGCCGAGGTCCCGGTAGCGGCCAGCATCGCGATTTCGGCGGCGCTTACTCCGCAGAGGTGCGCGAGAGTGACATCCGTTGCGAGCCAGCCCCATTCGTCGAGGAGCTCCAGCGGACGACGGCCGTACCTCGCCTGCGCGACCGCGACGTCTACGAGTTCGTTGGCCTGGGTGCGGCGCCGGAGGCCATATTTTGCGGCAACTTCGGCCAGCAGCGCGAAAGTCTCCGGCTGATCGCTGTGGACGCCGGCCGGGCCCACCGCCACCTGCACCATGCCGTCAGCGGACACCCCCCTCATGGAAATGCCGCCCGCGCCCGAGGGGACGAGTTTGGCCGCGATGTCCTGCGCCGTGCCGGCCGCGACCTGCGGATCGTCGCCGGCGCTACCCCGGACGAAAACCAGCCGGGCGCCGAGGGTTCGGGCCGCTTCGGCGGTCGCGGTTGCCAGGGCCACCGCATCGACACCGGGCGGCCAGGTCAGGTGATGATCGGCGACTGTGGTCACCCCGCAGAGCAGGCTCTCGGCGAGCCCGGCCATCGCCGCGGTCCCGGTCAGTTCCGGGTCGACCCCGATTTGCCGGTAGGCCTTCCCCATGACTGAAAGCCATTGCGGCATCGGCAGTCCGCGGGTGCCGGGCAGCGTTCGGAACGCCGTCTGCAGCAGGTGGTGGTGGGCGTTGACCAGTCCCGGCGTCATCACACAGCCGCTGACGTCGACCACCTCGGCAGTCCGGTGGGCCGTCGATTCGCTACCCGTCCGGTCGCCGTCGATCCGTCCGTCGATTCGTCCGTCGATCATGGACAGGTCGCCCGCCCGCTCGTTACCGTCGCCGAGCACGACGGCCCGCGCCCCGGCGAGCGTCAGCATGGCGCGGTCAGCATGGCGCGGTCAGCATGGCGCGGTCAGCAGGGCGCGGTCAGCACGGCCTGTCAGCACGGCGCGGTCAGCGTGCATTGTGATCACGGCCGGTCGTCGCCGGCGGGCGTCACGGGCGGTCGGCATCCGGTAGTTGTACAACACTGGCGCCGTAGTGCAACACCGCACGGCGGCGTTCAGGGCGTCCCGGCCCCAGCATCCTTCACAGCCAGCACGCGGTAGGGCCGACCGGACAGGCTGCGCCAGCGGCGCCGGCAGCCACCGGGGTAGTAGAGCGAGTCGCCTGCTGCCAACCCGGCCGTGCCCTGCTCGTCGAGGTCGACCTCCACGGCGCCCTCGATCACGTGCAGAAACTCGTCCTCAGGATTCTGATCGAACTCCTCGAACCGGGAGTTGTCCCCGACGTACAGCATCGGATGGAACGCGGTGCGTCCGAGGATCAGCAGCCTGGCAGTACCTCCGGCCGCGGTCACCACGGTGCCCTCGGTCGCGCGAACCACGGTCGGCCGGTTGCCCAGCTCCGGCTCGACCTCTGCCGCGCGAGCCATCAACTGGGACCGGCTGCTCCCCAAGGCTGTGGAGATTCTCTCCAGACTGGCCATGCTCGGTGTGGCCAATCCCCGCTCGACCTGGCTCAGGAAAGGGTGCGAAAGGTTGGTGAGCGCGGCCAGACCAACCAGGGTGAGGCCCTCGCGGTGGCGAAGTTTCCTGATCTGCCGCCCCAGCCGGATCTGCTGGTCCGACCTGAGGTGGTCCGGAAGACCGTCGTGCGCGGCGGAGTTCTCGGTCATCGATGCCTACTTCCGCCCGACGGGCCGGACGCCCGTCCCAGTCGGTCGGCGTGCGGGATTGACTCAGTCTCGCATCGCCGTGGACCCGGGCCACCCCCGAATGCGGAGCCGGGAAGGACTCCGGCCGACTTGAACCGCGGATGTAACATATGGCCGCGGCAGGTCAACATCCGCGAAATGTGTCCGTCGTACTGTGTCGATGTTGATGACGTCAACATCTGCGCATGCCCCACCGATCAGCGCCACCGATCAGCGCCGACCGTCAATTCTTGCCCGTATCCGGTACACCGAGTGAATCCGGCGTCGCCGGATGGGATGGTGGACGACATGTCGCTGGCCCCGCTGTCCGGAACCGCCGGTGCGTCACCCCTGACCGGGCCCGCTGCCGGAAGCACTGCGGGCGCTGGCCGGCCCGCTTCGGTAGCCGCGGCCGGGGCGCAGGTACTCGCCTTCTCCGACTTGACGAAGGTCTTCCCGGATGGAACTGTGGCGCTCACCGGAATTGACCTCACGGTGCGACGCGGGGAATTCGTGACGGTGGTCGGGCCGTCCGGCTGCGGCAAGAGCACCCTGCTCCGGATAGCGTCGGGGCTCACCACGATCAGTGGCGGAACTGTCGACGTCAGCGCCGAGCGTGTCGGGTACGTCTTCCAGGACGCCACACTGCTGCCCTGGCGCAGCGTCCGGGCGAATGTCGAGCTAGTGGCCGAACTCGCCGGCGTGAGCAAGCAGGAGCGGGCGGCCAAGGCCCGGGCGGCCATCGACCTGGTCGGTCTCACCGGCTTCGAGAATTCGCTGCCCAGAACGTTATCGGGCGGGATGAAGATGCGCACGTCGCTGGCCCGCTCGCTCACCCTGGATCCGGACCTGTTTCTCTTCGACGAGCCGTTCGGCGCGCTGGACGAGATCACCCGGGAGCGACTCAACGACGAATTGATCAAGCTCTTCGCCGATCGGCGATTCGGCGCGCTCTTCATCACCCATTCGGTCAGCGAGGCGGTCTATCTCTCGACCAGGGTCCTGGTCATGTCGGGTCGACCGGGGAAAATCGTCGACACCTTCGATATTCCGTTCGACATGCCGCGCGACCCGGAAATTCGTTTCACTGCAGAATTCGCGGCCCGCTGCGGTGAGGTCTCCCACGCGCTCCGGTCCGGCCATTCATGAGCACCGAGGTTGAAGCAGCCCAGATCAAAGCGGCCACCCAGCCCCCCCCGATCCGCCGCATACGGGGTGGCGGCCGGTCGCTGTTGACATTTCTCGCCCCGATAGCGGTGTTCGCCGCCTTCGTCGGGATCTGGTACTTCATCACCTATGTGATCCTCGCCCCGGATCTGCGTTTTCTACTTCCGCCGCCGCATGCGCTCATCACCGATGCGCTGCTGGACGCGAAGATCCGCAGTGAGATCGCCGTCGGACTCGGACGGACGACAGTGGTGGCGCTGACCGGCCTGGCGATCGCCATCGCGATCGGAATCGGTTGGGGAATCCTGATGTCCCTGGCGAAATGGGCGGAACGGGCATTGTTCCCCTACGCCGTCATCCTGCAGTGCATCCCGATCCTGGCGCTGGTGCCGTTGATCGGTTTCTGGTTCGGGTTCGGCTTTTTCGCCAGGGTGCTCGTCTGTATCCTGATTGCGCTTTTTCCGATGGTCTCGAACACGTTGTTCGGCCTGCAGTCGGTGGAGCGCGGGCAACTGGAGCTGTTCAGGCTGCAGAAGACGGGCCGGCTGACCGTCCTGCGCAAATTGCAGTTTCCGGCCGCCGCCCCCGCGATCTTCGCCGGGATGCGAATCTCAGCGGGGCTGGCCGTCGTGGGCGCAATTGTCGGCGACTTCTTCTTCAAGCAGGGCAAGCCCGGTATCGGCAACCTGCTGTCCAATTACACGTCACGTCTCCAGGGCGCGCCCCTTTTCGCCGCGATCCTTTCTGCGTCCCTGCTGGGATTCGTCATCTTCTGGATTTTCGGCGGATTGCGAAAGTTGGCCGTCGGTCGGTGGTATGACCTCTCGGCTGACGGCAATTGAGCTTTGACAGCAGACTGATTTGCGACAGCAGTATCGATCGAGCAAGCTTCCAGCCGGCCAGTGATGTCCGGGTTTGTCATCACCACCGACGTGCCACGCCATTCGGCGTCCACGCCCACCCGCCAAAGGAGCCCGTCGCCTGTGAAAAATCTCCCTGGGAAAAACCCCCGCCGCATGTCGGGCCGGCCCTCCGCTTGGAACATGGTGCTCCTCGCCTCGATCCTGGCCACCACAGGCCTGGCCGGTTGCAGCAGCACCTCGACGACCGCCGTCAGCACGACATCCACCAGTGCAGCGGCCGGCACTTCCTCATCGGCCGCCGATACGGGGTCGTCGACCTCGGGCGGTACCGCAAGCGCCGTCGTCTCCTCCGATTCGGCGACCAGCGGCTCGGCGTCCAGTGGCTCGGTGTCGAGTGGCTCGGTGTCGAGCAGCGAACCTTCGAGCGCCCCGACCAGTGCGGCCGCGGTCAGCCTGAAAGGCGTCTGCCCGGACACCGTTTCGCTGCAGACCGACTGGAACCCCGAATCGGAGCACGGCGGCCTCTTCCAACTGCTCGGCCCGAATCCGACGATCGACGCGGACAAGAAGCGGGTATCGGGGCCGCTCTTCGCAGGCGGTAAGGACACCGGCATCAAGTTCGAGGTGCGGTCCGGCGGCCCGGCCATCGGCTTCCAGACGGTGACCTCCCAGCTCTACAGCGACCCGAAACTGACCATGGGCTACGAGAACACCGACGAACAGATCCAGCTCTCGGCCAAGCAACCGACGACGGCTGTATTTGCCCCCTTGGACAAGAACCCGCAGATGATCATGTGGGATCCGGCGACCTACCCGGACGTGAAGACCATCGCCGACCTGAAGGCCAAGAACGTCAAGGTGCGGTACTTCAACGGCGCGGCGTATATGGCTTACCTGATCGGCAGCGGAATACTCAGCGAGGCGCAGACCGACGGCAGCTACGACGGCACGCCGGCCAACTTCGTCGCCGCCCGCGGCAAGGACTCGCAGCAGGGCTTCGCCAGCGCCGAGCCGTACATCTACCAGAACGAGGTGGCGCCCTGGAAGAAGCCGGTGGCCTTCCAACTGGTCCACGACGCCGGCTACCCGATCTACGCGGCGGCCTACTCCGTACGCACGGCGGATCTCGCGAAGCTGACCCCGTGCCTGAAGATGCTGGTGCCCATCTTCCAGCAGGCTCAGGTCGACTACATCACCAAGCCGGGACCGGTCAACGACTTGATCCTCAAGCTGGTGGAGCAGTACAACACGGGTTGGCAGTATTCCAAGGGCGTTGCTGATTTCGCGGTCAAGCAGCAGCTCGACCTGGGGCTGGTCAGCAACGGATCGAACACCACCCTCGGCGATTTCGACATGGCCCGGATCGACAAGGTGCTGGCCATCGACACACCCATCTTCGCCAAGCAGGGCACACCGCCGGTCGCCGGACTGACCTCCGCGAAGCTCGCCACCAACGAGTTCATCGACAGGTCGATCGGGCTCCCGAAGGGCTGATCGAGGCACCAGCATCCGAACAGATCCAAGACCAGGTGGACCAAGTACAACCTTTCAGAAGATTCGGCTCCGGCGGCCAGAGGGAGAAGGAATGGGTTCGCTCGACGGCCGGCGGATGCTGATCACCGGCGGTGCCAGGGGTATCGGTGCGGCAATTGCTACCAGGGCGGCCGCTGACGGTGCCTCGGTCGCGGTGCTGGATCGTCTCGACGCGCAGGGCCGCGCGGTGGCCGGCGAGGTCGGCGGGGTCTTCGTGCCGGTTGATCTGGCCGATCCGGTCCGGACGGCTGACGGCACCCGGGTCGCGATCCGGGAGTTGGGCGGAGTCGACGTCCTGGTGAACAACGGCGGCATCCTGGAATTCGCCCCGGTCCTCGACATCACCGTCGCTGCCTGGGACCGGATGTTCGCGGTGAATACCAGATCGATGCTGGTGACCACCCAGGTGGCGGCCCGGTCGATGATCGATGCCGGCGTCGGCGGCCGGATCATCAACATGGCCAGTATGGCCGCCAAGTCAGGTGGCGCTGGGCAGGCCCACTACGCCGCCTCGAAGGCCGCGGTTGCCGCACTGACCCGTTGCTGCGCACTGGAATTCGGCCAATTTCAGATCACCGTCAATTGTTTGTGCCCGGGCTATGTGCTCACCGAGATGGGCGCCGGGACCAGAACGGACGACGATGTCGCCCGCTGGTCGGGCTATTCCCCGCTGGGTCGACTTGCGGTGCCCGATGATGTGGCCGGGGTGGCTGTTTTCCTGGCCGGCCCGGACGCCGGTTACCTGACCGGCCAGTCGATCAACGTGACCGGCGGAATGGTCATGCACTGATCATTTAAGCTTCTCTCGCGTTCCGATACGGTGGAAAAGGGATAGTTGAATGCACAGCACTGATGTGGTGGTACGGGACGGGGTTCTGCCCAATGCCGCCGACCAGCAACGTCGACCGTCCGGGGATTCAGTGGCCGCCCTGGTGGCTGAATTGGAACAACTCCTGGGTGTGGACGCGGTGAGTATGGACCTCACGGTCCGCGAGCAGGCGTCGGTCGACGGGGCGGCGATGTCGCCGCTCCTGTCCGCCCAGCTCCCGCTGGGGCTGGCTGACGTGGTGGTCTTCGTCACCGATGCCGATACCGTGCCGCAGATCATCTCCATGGCTGTGCGACACGGTGTGCCGGTCACCCCGCGCGGCAAGGGCACGGGCAATTACGGCCAGGGCATTCCGGCGCGGGGTGGGCTGCTTCTCGACATGTCAAGAGCGTCCCGGATTCTCGAGGTCGGCGACGGGTTCATCACCGCCGAGGCAGGGGCGACCATGATGGCGCTGGAGAAGGCCGCCCGCAAGCACCGGCAGCAGTTGTGGATGTACCCGTCGACCACCGGCAGCTCGATCGGCGGCTTCCTGGCCGGCGGATCCGGCGGCACCGGCTCGATCGCCCACGGCAGCAACGATTCCGGCTTTGTCGTAGCGTTGGACGTGGTGCACGGATCCGAGAAGCCCGAGATGGTCCACGTGACGGGCCAACAGGCCAACGGTTATGTGCACGCCTATGGGGTCACCGGGATCATCGTCCGGGCGACGGTGAAGCTCGAGCCGGCGCAGGAATGGTCGTCGCTCTACGCCAGCTTTGAAACTTTCGAGCAAGCACTCCCGGCGGTCCGGGATCTCGGCCGATCATCTCCGCCGCCCCGCCTGGTGTCGGCTGATGTGCCCTTCGTCGCTGATGTGCTCCCGCCCGACTCGGCAATTCCGTCGGGCCGGGCCAGTATGCGGGCGATCGTCGACCCCGGCGCCGTCGATGCCGCGATCGCGCTCATCGAAGCCGCGGGCGGGCGGATCGAGGAGGTCCGGCCGGGTTTCCGCGGCACCGCCCGGTTGTCGATGCTCTCGTACAATCACCCGACCTATCACCTGCAGAAGGCGTACCCGGACAAGTACTTTCACCTCGAGGTCGGCGGGGAGGCGCTCTTCGACCGGATCGATGAGGTACACGCGGTGTTCCCGGGGTCGATGCTGCACGTGGAGGCCGCACACACGGTGCCGATCGGCATGCTGAACGCCGAATACCAGAGCCCCCAACAGGTGTTCGACGGGATCGCCCGGTTGCGCGAGATCGGCGTCGGGGTGCACAGCCCGCACCAGTGGTACGTGGATTACAAGGTCGACGCGGTCCGCGAATTGGCCACCCGGACCGATCCAGGCGGGCTGCTCAACCCGGGGAAACTCGTGTGACGGGGCGGAATCTCGCCGAGTTGTCCGGGCCTGCGCTGGCCTCGGCGTTGCGCGCCGACTCGGTGGTGGTGCTGCCGACCGGCGCCGTGGAACACCACGGACCCCATCTGCCGCTGGCTACCGACCTGCTGATCGCCGATGCGGTGGCCGTCGCAGCGGTCGACCGGGCTTACGCGGCGGGCGTCGACGTCTGGCGGTTGCCTGCCCTGGCGTACACGAAATCCGACGAGCACCATTGGGCGCCCGGCACCGTGTGGCTGGGCTGGGACACGATGATGGCGACGCTGGTGGACATCGGTCGGTCGGTGGCCGGCACACCGGCCCGCCGGCTCGCCTTTCTCAACGGGCACGGCGGCATGAGTGCGCTGCTGCAGGTGGCCTGCCGCGAGATACGGAAGCAATTCGGATTGCAGACCTTTCTCCTGCATTCCGCGGTCCCGCCGGACCAGGGCGGCGAGTCCGCCGCCGGGGAAATGGGTCTTGGGGTCCACGGGGGTTTGCAGGAGACCGCGATGATCCTGCACCTGCGGCCGGATCTGGTCGATATGACCGTGGCCGTCAGAAGTGTCCCAGAACACCTGGACTCCTACCGGTATGTCGGTTTCGGCAAGCCGGTGAGTTTCGGCTGGGTGAGCAACGATTTCGGCCCGACTGGAGTGATCGGGGATCCGACGGGTGCGACCGCGGAGCTGGGCGCGGAGCTCTTCGGGACGGCCGTGCAGCGGTGCGCGGAGGCACTGGCCGAGGTGGCAGTCTTCGAACCGGCCGGCGCCTGACCGATCCGCGGGGCACCGCGGCCGGGGACTCAGCGACCAGAGACTTGGCGCCCAAAGACTGCAAAAGACTCAGCGGGCGGCGGTGGCGCGGACACTGGTCGACGCGGCCACGACCCGGCCGGCGTGCAGCACCAGCCGGTCCGCCGGCCCGCGCGCCACCACGTCTGCCAGCGAGGAACCCCTGCAGGCCAGCAGATCTGCCACACCGCCGACGAACGGCCCGGCCGGGGGCAGACCCATCGCCGTCCGGCCGCCGACGGTGACTGCCGCCATCGACTCCTCGATCGTCAGATGCCCGGCCGCTACCAGCAACGACGCCGTCTCCAAGGGGTCGGCCCGGCCCACCGGGTTGAACGGATCACGGATGTTGTCACCGCCGGCAGCCAGTGTCACCCCGGCATCGAGCAGTGCCCGCACCGCCGTCAGTCCGCGGGGGGTGGCTACCGGGTGGTCCCAGCCCTGCAGGTAGAGGTTGGTCTGCGGCAGCGTCACCACAGCGACACCGGCAGTAGCCAACTCGACCACCACGCCGGCGAGCGTTTCCGGGTCGAGTACTCCCAGGCTGACGCAGTGCCCGGCGGTCACCGTCCCGGGGATCGGGCGGGCAATGTGGTGCCGGGCAAGTGATCTGACGGACAGCATGGCCGGAGTCAACTGCTCGTCGGCGTGGATGTCCAGCCCCACACCGAACTGGTGCGCCAATTCGACCAGTCGGCTCAGCTCGGCTTCCGGATCGTCCGCGAGATGTGGGCAGCCGCCCATGATGTCGGCGCCGGCCGTCATGGCGCCGGCGATGGCTTCGGTCGGCGACCACGGTGCCGGCAGGATCGCGATCTCGATGTCCAGCACGGGCCGGAGCTCGTCCCGTACCCGGGCCAGCGCGCTCAGTCCGACGAACGGCTCGGGGCCGTCATTCAGGTTGCAGTGCGTCCGAATGGCGGTCACCCCGTTGGACAGCATTTCCAGGGCTGCGGTTCTGGCGCGCCGATAATAGTCCGTGTAGTCGGCGTTCGTGGCGATCTGCTGCCATTGTTGGATAGCGTGGTGCAGATCTCCATAAGCCGGTTCGTTCCCCTCGACAGTCAATGCCTTGTCCAGGTGCGCGTGTGCATCGGCGGCGGCACTGGTGACGACATATCCTGCCAGGTCGGGGCTATCGTCGTCCGCCGCCAGCGAGCCAGGGGAGTCGACCGCTATCACCACGCCATCGGCAATCCGCAGGTCAACGATACTGTTATCGGTGAGGGTGACATTGCGAAGGCCAGAGATCGGTATCGGGCCTGCCGCCGAGATTCGATTCATCAACCGATGGATCTGCTCGGCGGGCAATTGCACTCGGGTGACCTTCCTGGAAGTACTGAGCAGAGGTGACCTGCCCGGACGGCGATGTCCGGCGAGCATATCCCGGCTGCATGTCCACTCTGTTTCCGGTGCCATTAAGGTTCGTGGAATGAACCCGGCTCACGATCCGCTGGCGGTGATCGCCTCGCTGCTGCCCGGCACGCCCGGCCTTTGCGGGTACCTGCCCGCGATGGTATTGGCGACGGTGGACGGCGCCGGCGCGCCGGATGTCCGGACCGTGCTGCTCAGCGGCCTGAGCGAGGGGCTCTCCTTCTATACCGACCGTCGAACCCGCAAGGTCACCCAGATCGGTGCCAACCCGTCCGTTGCGCTGCTGCTCGGGTTACCGGAACGGGCCACCCAGATCAGCATCCAGGGGCGGGCGGCCGTCGTCGATGCCAGGGCGGGCCACCTGGCCTACGTGGCTCGGCCGCGCTACCTGCAGTTGTTGGCCTGGCTCAACACCCCGGAGATGGCGCAACTCCCGGAATCGGGCCGCAACCGCACCTGGGCAGAATTCGACGCGGCGCATC